>NZ_DATMRV010000227.1:0-36585 GCF_035565795.1 Pseudorhodoplanes sp. | reverse complement strand
GCGCCATCGGCCGCGGCGAGGATATGGAAATCACGACCTATCTCGAGCACGCGATGACGTCGGAGCTGCAGGGCAACGTCATCGATTTGTGCCCGGTCGGCGCGCTGACCTCGAAGCCCTACGCCTTCACGGCGCGGCCGTGGGAGCTGAACAAGACTGAATCCGTCGACGTGATGGACGCGGTTGGCTCGGCGATCCGCATCGATACGCGCGGCCGCGAAGTAATGCGCATCCTGCCGCGCACCAATGAAGACGTGAACGAGGAGTGGATCTCCGACAAGACCCGTCATGTCGTAGACGGCTTGCGCGCGCAGCGCCTCGACTCGCCTTACATCCGTGAAAACGGACGGCTGCGTCCGGCCACCTGGAACGAAGCCTTCCACGTCATCGCCCACAAGGTGAAGGCGGCGCGTCCTGAGAAGATCGGCGCCATCGCCGGCGATCTCAGTGCGGTCGAGGAAATGTTCGCGCTGAAGGATCTGATGACGCGGCTTGGCTCGCGCAACATCGATGCGCGTCAGCGTGGCTCGATGATCGATCCGCGCTGGGGCCGTGCGGCCTATCTGTTCAACGCGACAATTCCTGGGATCGAGCAGGCCGATACCTTGCTGATCGTCGGCGCCAATCCGCGCAAGGAAGCTGCAATCCTGAACGCGCGGATCCGCAAGCGCTGGCGGATGGGGCATTTCCCGATTGCTCTGATCGGCGAGCGGGTCGACCTGACCTATCCGTATCACCATCTCGGCGCCGGGCCGGATTCGCTGGCGGAACTCGCGAACGGGAAGGGCGATTACGCCGATATCCTCCGCAAGGCCGAGCGTCCGATGGTGCTGGTCGGTGCGTCGATCTTTACCCGCAACGACGGCGCGCGCGTTGCCGCTCTGGCTGCACGCGTTGCGGTCGAGGTTGGCGCCGTGTCCGACATCTGGAACGGCTATTCGGTCCTGCACTACGCGGCGTCGCGGGTCGGTGCGCTCGATATCGGTTTCGTGCCGGGCGAGGGCGGCAAGACCGCGCTGCAGATGGCGTCGGGCGATGTCGACGTTCTGTTCTCTCTCGGTGCCGACGAGATCGACGTCGATCGCGGTCCGTTCGTTGTCTATATCGGCTCGCATGGCGATGCCGGCGCGCATCGTGCCGACGTGATCCTGCCGGGTGCGGCCTATCCGGAAAAGTCCGGGCTCTATGTCAATACCGAGGGGCGAGTGCAGATGGCGACGCGCGCATCGTTCCCGCCCGGTGACGCGCGGGAGGACTGGGCCATCATGCGGGCGCTGTCCGATCATCTTGGCGCGCGGCTGCCCTATGATTCACTCGCGCAGTTGCGGCAGGCGATCTTCGCGGCGCATCCGCATCTGCAGCGGATCGGTACGGTCACGCCGGGCGATATTGCGGACCTGCGCAGGCTCGCGCAGCTGGCGGGCGCCCCTGACAAGGCGCCGTTCGGGTCCGTGATCGACGATTTCTATCTCACGAACCCGATCGCACGCGCGAGCGCGGTGATGGCCGAATGCTCGGCGCTCGCCGAGCAGCGCACCATGACGGCGGCGGAGTAGGGGCATGGTGGACTTCTTCTGGACCTGGCTCTGGCCGCTGATCATCATCGTCGCGCAAAGCCTGTTGCTGCTCGTGATCCTGCTCGTCGCGATCGCGTACGTTCTGTATGCCGATCGCAAGATCTGGGCGGCGGTGCAAATCCGGCGCGGGCCGAACGTGGTCGGGCCATGGGGCCTGTTGCAGTCCTTTGCCGACCTTCTGAAATTCATCCTGAAGGAGCCGGTGATCCCGGCGGGTGCAAACAAGGGTCTGTTCCTGCTGGCGCCGCTGGTCACCTGCGTGCTGTCGCTGGCGGCCTGGGCGGTGATCCCGGTCAATGCAGGATGGGTGATCGCCGATATCAATGTCGGCATCCTCTACATCTTCGCGATCTCGTCGCTCAGCGTCTATGGCATCATCATGGGCGGCTGGGCGTCGAACTCGAAATATCCGTTCCTCGCCGCGCTGCGCTCTGCCGCACAGATGGTGTCGTACGAAGTCTCGATCGGCTTCGTGATCATCACGGTGCTGCTCTGCGTCGGTTCGCTCAATCTGACCGACATCGTCGAAGCTCAGAACGGCCGCTACGGTCTCTTGAATTGGTACTGGCTGCCGCTCCTGCCGATGTTCGTGATCTTCTTCGTCTCGGCGCTGGCGGAGACCAACCGGCCGCCTTTCGATCTGGTGGAAGCGGAGTCCGAGCTCGTCGCGGGCTTCATGGTCGAGTACGGGTCTTCGCCCTACATGATGTTCATGCTGGGCGAGTATGTCGCCATCGCTACCATGTGCGCGATGGGGACGATCCTGTTCCTCGGCGGCTGGCTGCCGCCCGTGAACGTCGTTCCGTTCACCTGGGTTCCGGGCGTGGTGTGGTTCACGCTCAAGTGCCTGTTCATGTTCTTCCTGTTCGCGATGGCCAAGGCGATCGTGCCGCGCTATCGCTACGACCAACTGATGCGGCTCGGCTGGAAGGTGTTCCTGCCGATCTCGCTGGCGATGGTCGTGATCGTCGCTGCGGTCCTTCAGTTCGGAGGCTTGGCCCCGAAATGACGAGCGCGCCACATATTCCGTCATGCCCGCGCCCGGCGCGCGGAAAGGTCGTGTCATGAGACTGGATCAGGCAGCCAAGTCGGTGTTCCTCACCGAATTCATCCAGGCCTTCTTTCTCGGTATGCGCTATTTCTTTAAGGCCAAGCCGACCCTGAACTATCCGTTCGAAAAGGGGCCGATCTCGCCGCGCTTTCGTGGCGAGCACGCGCTGCGCCGTTATCCGAACGGCGAGGAGCGCTGCATCGCCTGCAAGCTGTGCGAGGCGATCTGCCCGGCGCAGGCGATCACCATCGAGGCCGGTCCGCGCCGGAACGACGGCACCCGCCGCACCACGCGCTACGACATCGACATGGTGAAGTGCATTTATTGCGGGCTGTGCCAGGAGGCATGCCCGGTGGATGCGATCGTGGAAGGTCCGAATTTCGAATTTGCGACCGAGACCCGCGAAGAACTCTACTACGACAAGGAGCGGCTGCTCGCGAACGGCGATCGCTGGGAGCGGGAAATCGCGCAGAACATCAAGCTCGATGCACCGTACCGGTAACGAACGATGATCGCAGCGCTCTTCTTTTATCTCTTCTCCGCCATCTGCATCGCCTCCGCGCTGATGGTGATTGCCTCGCGCAATCCCGTGCACTCGGTACTGTTCCTGATCCTTGCCTTCGTCAATGCGGCGGGGCTGTTCATGCTGCTCGGCGCCGAATTCCTCGCGATGATCCTGGTCGTGGTCTATGTCGGCGCAGTCGCGGTGCTGTTCCTGTTCGTCGTCATGATGCTCGACGTGGACTTTGCGGAATTGCGGGAGGGCTTCCTGCAATATCTGCCGATCGGCGCGCTGATCGGCATCGTGCTTCTGGCGGAGATCCTGCTGGTGGTCGGCGCATGGACGATCGGGGGCGGGACACCGCGCGTCGTGGCGGCCCCGATTCCGACCGACATCACCAACACCGAGGCCATCGGCCTCGTGCTCTATACGAAATACATCTACTTTTTCCAGGCGGCGGGGCTTGTGCTCCTCGTCGCCATGATCGGCGCGATCGTGCTGACGCTGCGTCACAAGGAAGGGGTCAAGCGCCAGAACATCTCCGATCAGGTCGCGCGCACGCCCGCGACCGCGATCGAGGTGGTCAAGGTTCAGCCGGGGCAGGGGCTGCAATAATGGTCATCGGGCTCGGTCACTATCTGTCGGTCGCCGCGATCCTGTTCACGCTCGGGATCTTTGGCATCTTCCTGAACCGCAAGAACATCATCATCATCCTGATGTCGATCGAACTGATCCTGCTCTCGGTCAACATCAACTTCGTCGCGTTCTCGAGTTTCATGGGCGACATTTCCGGACAGATCTTCGCCCTGTTCATTCTCACCGTCGCGGCAGCGGAAGCCGCGATCGGGCTCGCCATTCTCGTAGTGTATTTCCGCAACCGCGGTTCGATCGCGGTCGAAGACGTCAACCTGATGAAGGGCTGAGCCGCACATGTATCAGGCGATCGTCTTTCTCCCGCTGCTTGGCGCTCTGATCGCGGGCCTGTTCGGCCGGCTCATCGGTGCTCGTCCGGCCGAACTGGTCACAACGCTGTTGCTGTTTGTCTCGGCGATTCTGTCCTGGATCGCCTTCGTGCGCGTGGGCTTCGGTCATGTCGATGAGCGCGTCGTGCTGTTCACCTGGATTCAGTCCGGCGACCTGAAGGTCGACTGGGCGCTTCGGATTGACGCGCTGACTGCGGTGATGCTGGTCGTGGTCACGACCGTGTCGTCGCTCGTGCATCTCTATTCGATCGGATACATGCACGAGGATCCGCACCGTCAGCGTTTCTTCGCCTATCTGTCGCTGTTTACCTTCGCGATGCTCGCGCTGGTGACGGCGGACAACCTCGCCCAGCTGTTCTTCGGCTGGGAGGGCGTCGGTCTTGCGAGCTATCTCCTGATCGGCTTCTGGTACCAGAAGCCCGAAGCGAATGCGGCTGCGATCAAGGCTTTCGTGGTCAACCGCGTCGGCGATTTCGGTTTCGCGATCGGCATCTTCGCCGTCTTCCTTATGACGAACGCGATCGACTTCGACACCGTGTTCGCGCAGGCGCCGTCACTGACCGGCAAGACCATCGATTTCTTCGGCTGGCACGCCGACGCGCTGACGCTGATCTGCCTGTTCCTGTTCATGGGCGCGATGGGCAAGTCCGCGCAGTTCCTGCTGCACACCTGGCTGCCCGACGCGATGGAGGGCCCGACCCCGGTTTCGGCGCTGATCCATGCCGCGACCATGGTCACCGCCGGCGTGTTCATGGTGGCTCGGCTGTCGCCGCTGTTCGAACTCGCACCGGTCGCGCTGATGGTCGTGACGCTCGTCGGCGCGATCACGGCGCTTTTCGCCGCGACCGTCGGCCTCGTGCAGAACGACATCAAGCGGATCGTCGCGTATTCGACCTGCTCGCAGCTGGGCTACATGTTCGTCGCGATGGGCGTCGGCGCCTATTCGGTCGGCATGTACCACCTGTTCACGCACGCCTTCTTCAAGGCGCTGCTGTTCCTTGGCTCGGGCTCGGTGATCCACGCGATGCATCACGAGCAGGACATCCGCCACATGGGCGGCCTGCGCAAGAAGATCCCGCAGACCTTCTGGCTGATGGTGATCGGCACGCTCGCGCTGACCGGTTTCCCGTTGACCGCCGGCTTCTTCTCCAAGGACGCCATCATCGAGGCGGCGTTTATGGGCAAGAACCCGATCGCGCCATACGCCTTCGCGGCGACGGTGGTCGCCGCCTGCCTGACCTCGTTCTATTCGTGGCGGCTGATCTTCAAGACCTTCTTCGGCGAGCCGCATGATCACCACCATTATGACGCGGCGCATGAGAGCCCGATGGTGATGATGGTGCCGCTCTATGTGCTTGGCGCCGGCTCGATCCTCGCGGGCTATCCGTTCTACGAGTATTTCGCCGGCCACCACGTGCAGGAATTCTTTCGGCAGTCGCTGGCGCAGAGCCAGGCGGTCATCGACGCCATTCATCACGTGCCGCTGTGGGTGAAACTGACGCCGTTCGTCATGATGCTGACGGGCTTCCTGGTCGCCGTGCAGTTCTATCTGCGCGATCCCGCGATGCCGGTCCGGCTCGCGCGCGACCATCAGGTCCTGTACCGCTTCCTGCTCAACAAGTGGTACTTCGACGAAATCTACGACTTCATCTTCGTTCGTCCGGCGAAGTGGCTCGGCTATACGCTGTGGAAACGTGGCGACGGCTGGCTGATCGACGGTTTCGGGCCGGACGGTGTCTCCGCGCGTGTCCTCGATGTCACGAGGAACGTCGTGCGGCTGCAGACCGGCTATCTCTATCACTACGCGTTCGCCATGCTGATCGGAGCTGCGCTCCTGATCACCTGGTTCATGTTCGCGGGAGTCCGCTGACATGGCAACCTGGCCCGTCCTGTCCGTCACCACCTTCCTGCCGCTGGTCGGCGCCCTGTTCATCATGGCGTTGCGGGGCGATACCGAATCCGTCAAGCGCAATGCGCGCTGGGTGGCGCTCTGGACCACCCTGATCACCTTCGCGGTGTCGCTGGTTCTGGTATGGCGCTTCAATGCCTCCTCGGCCGAATTCCAGTTCGTGGAGAAGGCCCGCTGGCTCGGTGGCTATGCCTCCTACCATATGGGCGTCGACGGCATTTCGCTGCCGCTCGTCATTCTCACGACCGCGATCATGCCGATCTGCATCATTGCGAGCTGGGACTCGGTTCAGAGCCGCGTGAGGGAATACATGATCGCCTTCCTCGTCCTCGAGACGATGATGGTCGGCACCTTCGCGGCCCTCGACCTTGTGCTGTTCTATCTGTTCTTCGAGGCCGGCCTGATCCCGATGTTCCTGATCATCGGAATCTGGGGTGGTCCGCGGCGCGTCTATGCCAGCTTCAAGTTCTTCCTCTACACGCTGCTCGGCTCGGTGCTGATGCTGCTCGCCATCATGGCGATGTACTGGAGCGCCGGCACGACCGACATTACCGTGCTGCTCAAGCACGAATTCCCCCGCCAGTTGCAGACTTGGGCGTGGCTGGCGTTCTTCGCCTCGTTCGCGGTGAAGATGCCGATGTGGCCGGTCCACACCTGGCTGCCCGATGCGCACGTCGAGGCGCCGACTGCTGGCTCCGTCGTTCTTGCTGCGATCCTCCTGAAGATGGGCGGCTACGGCTTCCTGCGCTTCTCGTTGCCGATGTTCCCGCTGGCGTCCGCCGACTTCGCGCCGCTGGTCTTCACGCTGTCCGTCGTCGCGATCGTCTACACTTCTCTGGTCGCGCTGATGCAGGAGGATGTGAAGAAGCTGATCGCCTATTCGTCCGTCGCCCATATGGGCTTCGTGACGATGGGCATCTTCGCCGCGACCGCACAGGGCGTCGGCGGCGGCATCTTCCAGATGGTCTCGCACGGCATCGTTTCAGGCGCGCTCTTCCTGTGCGTCGGCGTGGTCTATGACCGGATCCACACCCGCGAGATCGCGGCCTATGGCGGCCTGGTCGAGCGGATGCCGATCTATGCCGCGGTGTTCATGCTGTTCACGATGGCCAATGTCGGATTGCCCGGCACATCGGGATTCGTCGGCGAGTTCCTGACGCTGCTCGGCACTTTCAAGGTCAATGTCCAGGTCGCGACGCTGGCGACACTCGGCGTGATCCTGTCCGCCTGCTACGCGCTCTGGCTCTATCGCAAGATGGTGTTCGGTAAACTCGAAAAGCCCAAGCTCCAATCGATCCAGGACATGGATGCGCGGGAGATCGGTATCTTCGTTCCTCTCGTGGTCCTGACGCTGCTGTTCGGCTTCTGGCCGAAGCCGGTGCTCGACGTGTCGTCGGCCTCGGTCGACGCCCTCGTCGCGCAATACCAGACCGCCATCGGCAAGACCAAGAAGGCGGAGGCCGAGCTGCGCACCGCAGGTGAAAAGAAATGACCGGCGAGCTTCCAAGCCTCATTCCCGCGCTGCCCGAGATCATTCTCGCTGTCGGCGCGATGGTGCTGCTGATGGTTGGCGCCTATGGCGGCGAACGTACCAACCTGATCGTGAGCACGGCCGCGATCGTGCTTCTGGTCGCGGCCTGCATCGCGGTGATCCTGTTGCCGGCCGGCAGCCTGACTACGTTCGGCGGCAGCTTCGTGGTCGACGACTTTGCGCGGTTCGTGAAGATCCTTTCGTTCGGCGGAACGGCGGTCGCGATCCTGATGTCGTTCGATTTCGTCAAGCGCGCCGGAATGCGGAAATTCGAGTATCCGATCCTGATGCTTCTGTCCGCGGTCGGCATGGGCATGCTGATCTCCGCGACCGATCTGATCGCGCTCTATCTCGGTCTGGAACTGATGAGCCTGTCGCTCTACGTGATCGCGGCGATCGACCGCGATTCCGCGAAGTCGACCGAGGCCGGCCTGAAGTATTTCGTTCTCGGCGCGCTGTCGTCGGGCATGCTGCTTTACGGTGCGTCGCTGGTCTACGGTGCGACGGGGCAGATCTCCTTCGCCGCTATCTCGCAGGCTGCGCCGCAAGGCGGGCTCGCGCTGACCTTCGGCCTGGTCTTCCTGCTCGCTGGCCTCTGCTTCAAGGTGTCGGCGGTGCCGTTCCACATGTGGACGCCCGACGTCTATGAAGGTTCGCCGACGCCGGTGACGGCATTCTTCGCCGCAGCGCCCAAGGTCGCGGCGATGGCGATTTTCGTGCGCGCGACCATGACCGCATTCCCCAGCATCACCGTGCAGTGGCAGCAGATCGTCGTATTCGTTTCGATCGCCTCGATGGCGCTCGGTTCGTTTGCGGCGATCGGGCAGACCAACATCAAGCGCCTGCTGGCTTATTCGTCCATCGGCCATATGGGCTTCGCGCTGGTCGGTCTTGCCGCCGGCACGCAGGAGGGCGTTCAGGGCGTCCTGATCTATGTTGCGATCTACGTCGCGATGACGCTCGGCTCCTTCGCCTGTGTGCTGTCGATGAAGCGCGCCGGCGGCATGGTTGAGAATATTTCGGACCTCGCGGGTCTCGCCCGCACGTCGCCAATGCTGGCGTTCATGTTCGCGATGCTGATGTTCTCTCTCGCGGGCATTCCACCGCTCGCCGGTTTCTTCGCGAAGTTCTATGTTTTCATCGCGGCGATCAATGCCGGTCTCTACGCACTGGCCGTGATCGGCGTGCTCACGAGCGTCATCGGCGCCTATTATTATCTCGCCATCGTGAAGACGATGTATTTCGACGAGCCGCAGAAGAGCTTCGAGCCGATGTCCGGAGAGCAGGTCGCAGTGCTCGGCGTTGCTGGCCTGTTCAATCTCTTGTTCTTCGCGTGGCCGGGGCCGCTTCTCAATGCCGCCACGGCCGCGGCGAAGTCGCTGTTCTGATCGATGGGATTTGAGCTCGGGCCGCGTGCGGCCGAAGCCGGGCATCGCCTCGTCGTTCACGAAAGCCTGGACTCGACCAACAGCGAGGCGCTGCGCCTCGCGCGGTCGGGCGAGGGCGGGCCGCTCTGGATCGTCGCGCGTGAGCAGACCGCGGGACGCGGCCGGCGAGGGCGCGAGTGGGTCTCGGCTGGCGGCAACCTCGCGACAAGCCTGCTGGTGTCGTTGCCGGTGACTCCGGCGGTCGCGGCCACGTTGGGCTTTGTAGCGAGCCTTGCCGTGCGCGATGCATGCAGCGCGCAGGCGCAGGGAGCCGTGTTCGCGTTGAAGTGGCCAAACGACGTTCTCGCAGATGGCGCCAAGGTGGCCGGTCTGCTGCTGGAATCGGAGGCGCGGGCGGGGACGCTGGCCATTGTGATCGGTATTGGCGTCAATGTCGCATCGGCGCCAAGCGGGATGCCCTATCCGGCAGCGTTTCTGCGGTCATTCGCACCCGAAATTACTGCCGGGTCCGTTTTCTCGCAGCTGACGGATGCCTGGATGGGATATGCCGGCCGCTGGGACGAGGGCCACGGATTTGACGTGATCCGCAGGGCCTGGCTCGCGCAGGCGCGGGGAATCGGGCAAGCGATTTCGGTACGAACGGGAGACCGGGTGGAGAGCGGCATTTTCGAAACGCTGGACGAGGAGGGCAGGCTGATCCTTCGCAAGACCGACGGCATGATCCGCGTCATCAGCGCTGGCGACGTCTATTTCGGTGACGTCTCCCAAAACGGAGCCGCATCGTGATGGCGGCGCCGGGGCAACTCGTGTTCGCACCGCTCGGCGGTGTCGGCGAGATCGGCATGAACCTGTCGATCTACGGCCTCGGTGACGAGCACCGCCGGCGGTGGCTGGCGGTCGATTGCGGCGTTTCGTTCGCCTCCGAGGAGCACTTGCCGGGGATCGACCTGATGTTCCCGGACATCCGCTATCTCGTTGAGGAGCGGCGCAGCCTTGCGGGGATCGTCATCACCCACGCGCATGAGGACCATTTCGGCGCGCTGTTCGATCTGTGGCCGCAGCTTCGCGTGCCGGTCTATGCAACGCCGTTCACCGCGGCCCTGATCGAGGCCAAGAAGGCGAGCGAACCCGGTGCGCCGGACATAGAGGTCAAGGTCGTGCCGATCGGCAGCCGGTTCGAGGCCGGGCCGTTCGATATCGAACTCGTGTCGATGTCGCATTCGATCCCGGAATCCAACGCGCTGATCATCCGCACTCCACATGGTGTCGTGCTGCATACCGGCGACTGGAAGCTCGATCAGACGCCGGGCGTCGGACTGCCGACGGATCAGGACAAGCTGCAGCGGCTGGGCGGCGAGGGCGTGCTCGCGGTCGTCGGAGACTCGACGAATGCCGTGCGAGACGGTCGCTCGCCATCGGAGGCCGATGTCGCCCGCACGCTGGCGGAGCTGATTGCCTCCTCGCCGGCACGCGTCGCGGTGACCACCTTTGCGTCGAATGTCGCGCGATTGCGCGCGGTCGCGGACGGCGCGAAAGCGGCCGGTCGCGAGGTCGTCGTCGTCGGGCGCGCGATGGAGCGCGTGGTGCAGGTCGCACGGGAGACCGGCTACCTCGACGGGGTGCAGGAATTCCGCGGGCCGGATGTCTACGGCTATCTGCCGCCCGACAAGGTGGTCGCGTTGTGCACGGGCAGCCAGGGCGAGCCCCGGGCGGCGCTTGCGCGGATTGCGCAGGATGAGCACCCCGATATCACGCTCGCGCGCGGCGACCGCGTGATCTTCTCGTCACGCACCATTCCCGGCAACGAAAAGGCCGTGTCCACCGTAATCAACGGTCTGATCGACCAGGGCATCCAGGTCATCACCGATCGTACGCATCTTGTGCATGTGTCGGGTCATCCGCGGATCGGCGAGGTCGAGGAACTGCTCGGCTGGGTGAAGCCGAAAATCCTCGTTCCGGTGCATGGCGAGTCCTTGCACCTGACCGAACATGCCGCGATCGGGCGGCGGCTCGGAATCCCGGAGATCGTCAGCTGCCGGAATGGCGACATGGTCCAGCTCGCACCCGGACCTGCCGGCGTCATCGACGAGGTGCCGCACGGCCGGGTTTACAAGGACGGGGGCGTTCTTGTGCCGGCCGATAGCCGGACGATCTCGGATCGCCGCCGCCTGAGCTTCGTCGGCATGGTGACGGTGGCGCTGGCGCTGACCGAAAAGGGCGCGCTTGCCGCCGATCCGGAGGTCGAATTGTTTGGCATTCCCGAACACGGGAAGGACGGCTCGGTTCTCGCCGACGTCGCGCTCGACGCTGTGCATGACACGTTCGAGAGCCTGCCGAAGGCGCGGCGGCGCGATCCGGATTCGGTTGCGGAAGCGGTGAGGCGAGGGGTGCGCAGCGCGATCGCCCAACAATGGGGCAAGAAGCCGGTCTGTCACGTCCACATTCTTGCGGTATAGTCGCGTCATGATCGGACGACTGAACCATGTGGCGATTGCCGTTCGCGATCTCGCGAAGGCCTCGCAGGTGTATCGCGAGACGCTCGGCGCTCAGGTATCGGAGACGGTGCAACAGCACGAGCATGGCGTGACCACGGTGTTCGTCACGCTGCCGAACACCAAGATCGAACTGCTGGAGCCGCTCGGCGCGGATTCTCCGATCGCGAAATTTCTCGAGCGCAATCCGGACGGCGGCGTCCACCATATCTGCTACGAGGTGGAGGACATCATCGCCGCGCGCGACGTGCTCAAGGCGAAAGGTGCACGGGTGCTCGGCGACGGCAATCCGAAAATCGGCGCGCATGGCAAGCCGGTGCTGTTCCTGCACCCGAAGGACTTCTTCGGCACGCTCGTCGAGATCGAGCAAGTCTGAGATCATCACGTTCGCCGGTCGTCGTCCGGTCCTCAATCGCGGTTCTACGAGCATGAGCTGGACTACGGGTGCTGCGATCTATTTCCTGATCTGGTGGGTGACGCTGTTCGCGGTGCTGCCTTTCGGGGTCAGGTCGCAGCATGAAGCCGAGACCGAACCCGGCACCGATCCCGGCGCCCCGGTGCTGCCGCGGATCCTTCTCAAGCTGGTCTGGACCACGCTTGTCGCGGGGCTCATTTTCGCAGTTCTTGCAGTGATTTATGCGTATCGTCTGATCGGACTTGATGACATTCCGGGCCTGCCCCGGCCACCCGTCATCTCCTGATCCGAAATCCGAAAGCGAGGGCCGGCTCGCCGGAACCTCGGTGCCGTCGCAGCGGTTGTCGGGTGCAACACCTGAACACCGACCGGGATGCGACATGCCACATTCGCGCTATTTCATCGTGCAGACCGAGGGCGGCTGGATGATCCGGTTCGAAGGTGGCGATTTCGGCCCGTACCACACTCGCCGGGAAGCCCTGATGTTTGCTGTCGATGCCGCCCAGAGGCTTGGGGAGCGGGGCCAGAACGCGGAGGTTTGCCTGCTCGGCGACAACGGGCATTTCCATCCGGAATGGACGTTCGGTCGCGACAGCTACCCTCCACGACTATGACTGGACCCCGCTGATCGCCTGTTTTCGGCGCCCGGGTACCTTGCTGGACCTAAGCGCAGGGTTTGGCGCATGGGGGACGAGTGCCGGGCCCTGGGGCCGGGCATAAGGCCGCTCCTCCTGATGCCGCCGTGCGCGATTTATGGGACCGGCCCGGGAACGATTTCTCCCGAGGCCGGTTGTCCGTGCAGACGGCCGCATGTCGGCTGTCCAACGCGTCGGACGACCTGCACCCCCTCCCCCCGAAAGAGGTCGTCCGGCGCTTTTTTCTTTGCGGCTCCTGAAATGAAAAAGAGCAGGGCATCCGGCCCTGCTCAAAATTCGTGCAACACGCTTCCGGCGGAATTTCTTGGCTGTTTTGAAGCGTCGGCGGCGCCTTTGGCGCTCGCGATCCTCCCAAGACTTGGACCGGTTGGGCCGCGTCTGCCCAACTCGCGTGCGAAAGCTATAGCACTTTCCTCTCGGTCAGCAAGGCCCTGCTATCAAGGATTGCGGGTCGTGCTCACATAGTGCGTGCCTTGGTGCGTGCCTTGAATTTTCGGACGCGATCCGGTTTCAGTCACTTGCGCGCCGATCCGGCCGATTCCTCGAAAGCAACCCATGCGACTGTCGCGTTATTTCCTTCCCATCCTGCGGGAGACCCCGAAAGAGGCTGAAATCGTCTCGCATCGCCTCATGCTCCGGGCGGGCATGATGCGACAGGAGGCCGCGGGCATATACGCCTTCCTGCCTCTCGGCCTGCGGGTGCTGAACAAGATCTGTGACATCGTCCGTGAGGAGCAGAATCGCTCCGGCGCGATCGAATTGCTGATGCCGACGGTCCAGTCGGCCGACCTCTGGCGCGAGAGCGGGCGCTACGACGCCTATGGCAAGGAGATGCTGCGAATCAAGGATCGCCACGAGCGCGAAATGCTCTACGGTCCGACCAACGAGGAGATGATCACTGACATCTTCCGCGCCTATGTGCGCTCGTATCGTGATCTCCCGCTTAACCTCTATCACATCCAGTGGAAGTTCCGGGACGAGGTGCGGCCGCGCTTCGGGCTGATGCGCGGGCGCGAATTCCTGATGAAGGATGCCTATTCCTTCGATCTGGACCAGGCCGGAGCGCGGCATTCCTACAACAAGATGTTCGTCGCCTATCTTCGGACCTTCGCGCGGATGGGACTGAAGGCGATCCCTATGGTGGCCGAAACCGGTCCGATCGGCGGAAATCTCAGCCACGAATTCATTATCCTGGCGTCAACCGGCGAGAGCGAGGTGTTCTGTCATCGCGATTACCTCTCGTTTGAGGTGCCGGGCGAGGACGTGAACTTCGACGATGTCGCCGGCCTGCAATCGACCGTGGATCGCTGGACTGGCCTCTATGCGGCGACGTCGGAGAAGCACGACGAGGCTGCGTTCGCTGCGCTTCCCGAGCCGGCGCGCGTGTCCGCGCGCGGGATCGAGGTCGGCCACATCTTCTATTTCGGGACCAAATATTCGGAGCCCATGAAAGCCGTGGTCACGGGTCCGGACGGAACCGAACGTGCCGTGCACATGGGTTCCTACGGAATTGGCCCGTCGCGCCTTGTCGCCGCCATTATCGAGGCGTCTCACGACGACGCGGGTATTATCTGGCCCGAAAGCGTGGCTCCGTTCCGGGTTGCAATCCTCAATCTGAAGCAGGGTGACGCCGCGACCGATGCGGCCTGCGAGAAGCTCTATGCTGATCTGCAGGCCCGCGGCGTGGACACGCTCTATCACGATCTCGACGAGCGGCCTGGTTCCAAATTCGCCACCGCCGATCTGATCGGGATTCCGTGGCAGGTCGTGATCGGTCCGAAAGGGCTGGCCGCGGGCCAATACGAGGTGAAGCGCCGGGCGGATGGAAGCCGCGAGATGCTGAGCCCGGACGAGGTGCTGAACCGGTTTGGATGAGGACGGCGCCTCAAGTCACCGGACATCGTGGCGACCAAATGTCCCCACGAAATTGTGTGTGCTGCTGCCGCCACGGTAATTGGCGGTGGCTTGAAACGGCCAGAATCTGATGAAATCCGCAGGTTCAGGAGTCTGAATGAGCGAATCCTCCGCAACGCGTCCGTTTGCGCCCTTTGAGTGGATGCTGTCACTCCGCTACCTGCGGGCGCGGCGCAAGGAGGGATTCATTTCCGTCATCGCGAGCATTTCGTTCCTCGGCATCATGCTCGGCGTTGCGACGCTGATCATCGTGATGGCGGTGATGAACGGCTTCCGCAAAGAACTGCTCGAGAAGATTCTCGGCATGAACGGCCACCTGCTGGTGCAGCCGCTGGAATCGCCGCTGACGGACTGGAAGGAACTGGCCACGCGTCTGAGCGGAGTGCAGGGCGTGCGCCTTGCCGCCCCGATGGTCGACGGTCAGGCGCTGATCTCGTCGCCGTTCCATTCGACCGGCGTCGGTGTACGCGGCATGCGCGCTGCCGATATCGACAAGCAGGCCTCGATCTCCGCCAACCTGAAGCAGGGCACGCTCGACGGCTTTGACGAAGGGCAGGGCATCATCATCGGCAAGCGCCTCGCTGATGCCTTGTCGGTTCGCGCCGGCGACAATGCGACGCTGGTTGCGCCGCGCGGCGCGGTAACGCCGATGGGCACGACGCCGCGCATCAAGACCTATCGTATCGCGGCGGTCTACGAGATCGGCATGTCGGAATACGACTCCAATTTCGTCTTCATGCCGCTCGCTGAATCGCAGGCCTATTTCAATCGTTCGGGCGACGTGACTGCGATCGAGATCTATATCGACTCGCCCGACCGGTATCGCGAGTTCCGGACCTTGCTGACGAAGGCGGCCGAACGGCCGATCTTCATCACCGACTGGACGCAGCGCAATGCCACCTTCTTCAACGCGCTGCAGGTCGAACGAAACGTGATGGCGCTGATCCTCTCGCTGATCGTCCTTGTCGCGGTGATGAACATCATCTCCGGCCTGTTCATGCTGGTGAAGGACAAGGGCCGCGACATTGCGATCCTGCGGACAATGGGGGCGACACAGGGCGCGATCATGCGCGTCTTTCTGATCACCGGCGCATCGATCGGCGTGGTGGGGACGGCGCTCGGATTCCTCGTTGGCGTTGTGGTCTGCGCCAACATCGAGTCGCTGCGTCAATTCGTATCGTGGCTGACGGCGCGCGAAGTGTTCGCGCCCGAACTGTATTTCCTGTCGCGTCTGCCGGCCGAGATCGATGCCGGCGAGACGACGGCGGTCATCGTGATCGCGCTCGCCATGTCGCTTGCGGCGACCCTCTATCCGTCGTGGCGCGCTGCGCGTCTCGATCCGGTCGAGGCGCTCCGCTATGAATGAGCACGTTATGGCGGACGATCAGACAGCCGCTGCAGGCTCCGCAAAAGCCCCGGTGCTTTACCTGAACGGGGTTCAGCGGCGCTATCAGCAGGGCGAGTCCGAACTTTCGATCCTGCGCGGCGCGGAACTGGGCTGCTGGCTCGGCCAGTCCATCGCGCTGATCGCGCCGTCCGGCGCCGGCAAGTCGACGCTGCTTCATATCGCGGGACTGCTTGAACATCCGGATGCCGGCGAGGTGTTCGTCGACGGCAAGCCGACCGCAAGCCTGTCCGATGCGGAGCGCACCGCCATCCGCCGCGTCGAGATGGGTTTCGTCTACCAGGCGCATCATCTGCTGCCGGAGTTTTCCGCGGTCGAGAATGTGATGCTGCCGCAGATGATCCGAGGCCTGTCGCGTGCCGAGGCGCGCAAGCGCGCGAGCGAACTACTATCCTATCTCGGCCTGAAGGCTCGGCTCGAACATCGGCCAGCGGAATTGTCGGGCGGCGAGCAGCAGCGCGTTGCGATTGCGCGCGCTGTAGCCAATGCGCCGCGCATCCTCCTGGCCGACGAGCCCACCGGTAATCTCGACCCGCACACCGCGGACCATGTGTTCGAAACGCTCCGGCAGCTGGTCAGCGCCTCGGGCCTTGCCGCCATCATCGCGACCCACAATCTCGAACTGGCGCGGCGCATGGACCGCCGCGTGACCATCCGCGAAGGGGTTGTGATCGAGCTGGAATAGGCGGTGTTGCTCCGCGTCCACATTTTCATCGCGTGATGCGAACGGGTATTGAACCGACACGCTGCATTCCCATCTTGCTCCCGCTATCGCCTGAACCATCCTCCAACCATGACGAGCCATGACTGAACGAGCCAATGCGACCGACATTGTCGGACGTGAACTGCGTCCTTTGCCATCGCTGATCTTCGGCTCGCGCTGGCTTCAGTTGCCTCTTTATCTCGGTCTGATCGTCGCGCAGGGCGTCTATGTGGTGCTGTTCCTGAAGGAGCTCTGGCACCTTACGTCGCACGCGATGGACTTCAGCGAGCAGCAGATCATGCTGGTCGTTCTCGGGCTGATCGACGTGGTGATGATCTCCAACCTGCTCGTAATGGTGATCGTCGGCGGCTACGAGACTTTCGTGTCGCGGCTGAAGCTTGAAGGGCATCCCGACCAGCCGGAATGGCTCAGCCACGTCAACGCCAGCGTGCTCAAGATCAAGCTCGCAATGGCGATCATCGGCATCTCGTCGATCCACCTGCTGCGGACCTTCATCGAGGCCGGCAACCTCGGTGGTCCCAAGGCCTCCTACACGGAAGCCGGGATCATGTGGCAGGTCATCATCCATCTCACCTTCATCATCTCGGCGCTTGGCATTGCGGCTGTCGACCGGATGGGAAATTGGGGTCCCGTCCACCCGAACGGCCGGGCCGGAAACCATTGAGCCTCAGAAACGCTTCCCAGGCACGAGACTTCCCAAGTCGGCGCGGCAGGTCCGCGCCGATGCCTGTTTCACGAGCCGCTTGACGGAGAACAAAAAGCGAACTATGTTCTCTGTCCGTTCTTATCGGGCGGGCCATAGCGAGGTTTGAGGCAGGGGAGCCGTCATGTTTCGCGCTGTTGTTGAGGAGGCCGCTGCACTGGCCTCGCTGTCGCTCTTTCTCGGAATGATCGCCATATGGGCGCAGGTGCTCGGCGGTCTGTAGTTGTTCAGGGCATTGCCCAAAGTCTGAAAGTCGCGTGCGAGTAGCGTCATGCGTTTGTTGCGTCCGCGGGAAAAGGACGCGGTTTCGGCCGGGCGCCCGCCTTCGGTTTGCATTCGCGTAGGTGGGGGTCCGGCTGCTTCCTGATCGAGGCAAAGGCTCCGGGCCGGCTGTTCAGGGCGTTCCTTGTTTGAGGGCGTATTGGTTCCGTGGCGTCTTCGTTTCAGGGCATCCTGGGGAAATCGGGTGCGCAGGCCGGCCCTGCCGCATTGGCGGTGGACTTGGCGGCGTGGCCTCCGCACCATCGCGACTGACCAGACAGATTCGTGAGGCTTCCCGGTGTCGGATGCGCCCTTCGTGCACCTGCATGTGCACTCGTCCTATTCGCTGCTCGAGGGCGCGCTGAAGATCGGCAAGCTCGCCGATCTTGCGAAGGCCGACAAGCAGCCTGCGCTGGCGCTGACCGATACCGACAATATGTTCGGGGCGCTGGAATTCTCCGACAAGCTGGCGGCCTCCGGCGTGCAGCCGATCGTCGGCTGCTGCTTCAGCGTCGACTTCGGCGACCAGCCGCGCGACCCGCGCAATCCGGCGCATAACCGGGTGCTGCCGCGGCTCGTATTGCTGGCCGCACGCGAGGATGGCTATCGGCGCCTGATGAAATTGTCGTCGCGGGCATTTCTCGATTCGCCGTCGAACGAACCGCCGCATCTGCCTGTCGCCTGGCTGGAGGAGGGGGCGGACGGGTTGATCGCGCTCACCGGAGGCCCCACCGGCGCACTCGATCAGGGGATCAGGGCGGGGCAACTCGATGTCGCGCAGGCACGCGCGGCTACGCTGCGCAACCTGTTCGGCGATCGCCTGTATGTCGAATTGCAGCGTCATGATCTGCCCGAAGAGCGTGCGACCGAGCCGCACCTGATCGATATCGCCTATGCGCAGTCGCTGCCGCTGGTCGCGACCAACGAACCGTTCTTTGCGACGCCGGCGGATTACGAGTCGCACGACGCGCTGATCTGCATCGCCGAAGGCCGGCTGATCGCCGAGACCGACCGGCGTCAGCTCACGCCGCAGCATTATTTCAAGAGCCGCAAGGAAATGGCGGCGCTGTTTTCGGACCTGCCGGAAGCGATCGCCAACACTGTCGAGATCGCGCAGCGCTGCTCGTATCGTCCGAGAACGTCGAAGCCGATCCTGCCGCGCTTCACATCCGGCGACACCGACGAGGGCGCCGAGCTGCGCAAGCGCGCAAAGGACGGGCTCGACCGCCGCATTGCACTGCATGGCCTCGCTCCGAACAAGTCGCGCGAAGAGTATGACGCGCGGCTCGCCTTCGAGCTCGATGTCATCGAGCGGATGAAATATCCCGGCTACTTTCTGATCGTCGCGGACTTCATTCAATGGGCGAAGCAGAACGACATTCCGGTCGGGCCGGGCCGCGGCTCCGGCGCGGGTTCGCTCGTCGCCTATGCGCTCACCATCACCGATCTCGACCCGATGCGGTTCGCGCTCCTGTTCGAACGCTTCCTCAATCCGGAACGCGTGTCGATGCCGGACTTCGATATCGACTTCTGCCAGGAGCGCCGCGACGAGGTGATCCGCTACGTGCAGGGCCGCTACGGCCGCGATCAGGTAGCGCAGATCATCACGTTCGGCACGCTGCAGGCGCGCGGCGTGCTGCGCGACGTTGGCCGCGTGCTCGAAATGCCCTACGGCCAGGTCGACAGGCTCTGCAAGCTCGTGCCGCAGAACCCGGCCAATCCGGTCACGCTGGCCAAGGCGATCGATGAAGAGCCCAAGCTGCAGGCCGAGCGCGATGCCAATCCGACCGTGCGCCGTGCGTTCGACATCGCCCGCAAGCTCGAAGGCCTGACGCGCCACGCATCGACACACGCCGCGGGCATCGTGATCGGCGACCGGCCGCTGGCCGAACTCGTGCCGCTTTACCGCGACCCGAAATCCGACATGCCGGTGACCCAGTTCAACATGAAATGGGTTGAGCCGGCGGGCCTCGTCAAGTTCGACTTTCTCGGCCTGAAGACGCTGACCGTGCTCAAGACCGCGGTCGATCTGCTGAAGCTGCGCGGCATCGAGATCGACCTGTCGGCGATCCCGCTCGACGACAAGAAGACCTACGAGCTTCTGGGTCGGGCAGAGGCGGTCGGCGTGTTCCAGCTGGAAAGTCAGGGCATGCGGCGCGCGCTGCTCGACATGAAGCCGGACCGGTTCGAGGACATCATTGCGCTCGTGGCGCTCTATCGTCCGGGCCCGATGGCAAATATCCCGACCTATTGCGCGCGCAAGCACGGCGAGGAGGAGCCGGACTACATCCACCCGAAGCTTGAAGAGGTGCTGAAGGAGACGTTCGGCGTCATCGTCTATCAGGAACAGGTGATGCAGGCCGCGCAGCTTCTCGCCGGTTACTCGCTTGGACAAGCCGACCTGCTGCGCCGCGCCATGGGCAAGAAGATCCGAAGCGAGATGCAGGCGCAGCGCGAGGGCTTCGTCAAAGGCGCCGTCGAACGTGGCGTGCAGAAATCGCAAGCCGATGCGATCTTCGATCTGCTCGAACGCTTCGCCGAATACGGCTTCAACAAGAGTCACGCCGCGGCCTACGCGCTGGTCGCGTATCAGACCGCCTACATGAAGGCGAACTACCCGGTCGAATTCCTTGCGGCGTCGATGACGCTCGACATGGGCAATACCGACAAGCTTGCCGAATTCCGCAACGAAGCCGAACGGCTTGGCATCAAGCTCGAACCGCCGTCCATCAATCGGTCCGGCAAGGCTTTCGAGGTCGAGGGCAACACAATCTTCTATTCGCTCGCCGCCCTGAAAGGTGTCGGCGCGCAAGCGGTGGAATCGATCGTCGCCGCGCGCAAGGACAAGCCGTTCCGCGATCTCTCCGACTTCGCCTCACGCATCAACCCGAGGGCGATCAACAAGCGGGTCCTCGAAAGTCTCGCGGCCGCTGGTGCTTTCGATGTGCTGGATCCGAACCGCGCCCGCGTTCATGCGGCGGTCGAAACCATGCTGGCGGTTGCGCAGCGCTCACACGATGCAGCCGAGAGCGGCCAGAACGAATTGTTCGGTGGGCCCGCCCATCGTGAACCGATGCGCCTGCCGAATGTCGATCCGTGGATTCCCGCCGACCGGCTGCAACGCGAATACGAGGCCATCGGTTTCTTCCTGACTGGCCATCCGCTCGACGATTACGCTACCGCATTGAAGCGCATGAAGGTGCTGAACTGGTCGGAATTCTCCAGGTCGATACTGGCCGGCGCCAGCGGCGGACGAACAGCCGCGACGGTGGTGTCGCGCACCGAGCGCCGCACCAAGACCGGCAACAAGATGGGCATCATCGGCCTGTCCGATCCAAGCGGACAATACGAGGCGGTGCTGTTCCAGGAAGCGCTGCAGCAATACCGCGATCTGCTCGAGCCCGGGAATGCCGTGCTGCTGTTTCTCTCTGCGGAGGCGCAGGGAGAGGAGGTCCGCGCCCGTATCCAGACCGTGGAGCGGCTCGATCAGGCGGCCGAAAAAGTGCAGAAGAGCCTTCAGATCTTCCTGCGCGACCCGGCCCCGCTCGACGCCATCACCAATCGCCTCGAACCGAGAGGCGATGGTGAGGTCCATTTCATCCTGATGCTGTCGGACGGTGGCGAGGTCGAAGTAAAACTGCCGGGCCGCTACAAGGTCTCGCCGCAGATTGCCGGCGCGATCAAGTCGGTGCCCGGCGTTGTGACGGTCGAGGCAGGGTAGGGCGGTGGCCTATGCGATCCGTCAGTTCGGCTGGATGCCGGACTCGCGAACGTAGCTGCCCCACTTGTCCAGTTCAGCACGCATGTAGCCGTCCATCTGCGCGGCCGGGAGCGGGGCCGCGTCAAGCCCCACGGCGGTCAGCCGCTGCTTCATCTGGTCCGACTTCATGATCTCGGCCGCAGCGTCGCTGAGCTTGGTGGCGATGTCAGCTGGCATCTTCGCCGGACCGAACAGGCCGTTCCAGAAGGTCAGGTCGAAGCCGGGGAAGCCGACTTCCTGCATCGTCGGGACGTCGGGCAAAAGTTGCGAACGCGTGCCGGATGAGATGGCGAGGGCGCGGACCTGTCCGTTCTTCACCGCCGACAGCGCCGCTGCGACATCGAGGAAGGTCATGCTGAGATGGCCGGCGATAACGTCGGACAGGGCTTGCGGCGTGGTCTTGTAGGGGACGCGCGTGATGTCGACGCCGCCGACCCGCTTGATCCGCTCGGCCGCGATCTGCGATCCGCTGTTGGAGGCGCCGTAAGTCAGCTTGCCGGGATCGGCCTTCGCGGCCTTCACCACATCCGCGATCGAATTGAATTCGGACTTCGGCGAGACGACGAGGACGGCGCCGGCCGTCGCCAGCCGGGAAATCGGCGTGAAGTCCTTCAGCGGATCGTAGCGCAGCTCCTTGAAGAGATGCGGATTGGCGGAATGGGTCGTGTTGCCGCCCATGAAAAGCGTGTAGCCGTCCGGTGCCGCGCGCGCGACGAATTCGGCAGCGGGAATGCTGCTGCCGCCGGGCCGGTTTTCCACCACCACGGCCTGTCCAAGTTTCTTGCCCAGTTCATCCGCAAGCGTGCGCGCCATGACATCGGTTCCGCTACCGGCGCCAAACGGCACCACAAGCGTGACCGGACGCGTCGGATAGTTCTGTGCCGAAGCCGGCACGGCCGAAATGACCAGCAGGCTTGCCAGAAGAACACGCAGCATTTTGGAACCTCGTTTCATCGTCGTTGTCGGAGTGAGAGCATTAGCGAGTGAGAGCATTGGACAGCGTGAGAGTTAGCGGGGCCGCCGCCACTCACCTTGGCCGGAGCGGATCGAGCACAACGTCGAGATCGATCTCGTCCATTCCGGGGAAGGCTCGCCGACGAAAGACGTCGCGCATGCTCATGGGGGCCGTGGCATCGATGCCAACCTTGCCGCGATGCGCGTCCCGCACGTCGGTACGCTGGAAGCTGCCAAGCCGCGGGATCATGTAGACGCCGGTCTCTGGCGTGTGGCGCGTATGAATGGCCCACAGGACCTCCTGCGGATCATGCGGGTCGACATCGGCGTCGACGACCACAACGACCTTCATCCATGGATGCGCCGCGAGTGCGGCGAGCATGACGGCGCGGGCCTGATCGTCGCTGTTTTTTTCGATGGATACGACACAGCCGAAGATATGACCGGGCGTGCCGATGTCACGGATTTTGGCGAAAGCGGAGACGCGCTTGTAGACCTCCGTCTGCAGCGGCACGCCCAGCAGCGTTGAATCCTCGGGGCCGCCGGCAAGGATCACATGATAGATCGCGTCGTTGCGGCGGGTGATTGCCGTAACGCGCATCACGTTGTTCGGGGCCCTGGCGACATATCCGTCGGTGAATTCGCCGAACGGGCCTTCGTCCTCCATCACGTTCGGCAGGACGTGGCCCTCGATCACGTATTCCGCGTCGGCGGGGACCAGCAGCCGCACTGTCTTCGCCTGGACGACGCGCAGGTTCGATCCCTGCCATCCGCCGGCGGTCAGGAGTTCGTCGGCCTCGAATGGGATCTTGGAGGCTGCGCTCAACATCAGCGAGGGCGGCGCGCCGATCACGACCGCGATCGGCAATGGCTCATTCTTGCGTTCAGCCGCTGCGTGATATTGGCCGAGGTGCTGCGGAGCCATCATGCGGATGCGCATGTGGTCCCCGCCAACGATCTGGATGCGGTTCCAGGAGGCGTTGTGGATTCCGGTCTCGGGGTGACGAGCGATCACGACCCCGGCGGTGATGTACGGGCCAGCATCCTCCGCACAATGGACGACCTGCGGTATCTCTGATTCGACCGAAATGTTGCCGGTCACGACGCGCTCCTGAACGGGGGCGTCCGAGACGGTTTCGAGCGGCCGCGTGCTGGCCTCCCGCTTCACAAGTTCGGGCAGCATGGCCGGCAGCGGCAGGTCGAGCGCGTCCGCCAGAATCGACCGCCGGCACAGGACGTTGGTCGCGATCGGGGTCGGACTTCCGGTGACGGTCCTGAAGAGGAGAGACTGGTTCGGCCCCTTCTGGACCTTCCGCATGATCGCCACGAGCTCGTGGCGCGCGTCGACCCTGCGGCTGACGTGGCGCAGCTGGCGCTGCTGGTCGAGGAGGGCGAGAAGGTCGCGGAACGAGGTTTGTGCGGGCATACGAGCAGATTGTCTCCGGGAGAGTCACCCCTCTTGGGGCGTGGAACCACCCTATACTGACGAGTATCGTTCGCGCACCGGCTTTCTGTGCAATCCCGATGGACAGACCGCGGCCTGCCTTTTTCTTGCCTTTCGGGATCGGGGCCGCTATATGGCCGCCCATCTCACACGCGGATCGCTGGTTTCAGGCCCCGACAATGGGCCATCGAGACCGTCCGGTAGCACGGCGCCCGAGGCGCCGCGTTCACTTTGATCCGCGGAGGACCAACCGGAGAAGACTTATGGCGCTGCCCGACTACAGCATGCGTCAGCTTTTGGAAGCTGGCGTCCATTTCGGCCATCAGGCCCACCGCTGGAACCCGAAGATGGGGAATTACATCTTCGGCGTCCGCAACAACATCCACATCATCGACCTCGCCCAGACCGTGCCGCTTCTGCATCAGGCGCTGCAGGCGGTGTCCGACACCGTCGCAAAGGGCGGTCGCATCCTCTTTGTCGGCACGAAGCGCCAGGCCCAGGACGGGATCGCCGAAGCCGCGAAGAAGTGCGCGCAGTATTACGTCAATTCGCGCTGGCTCGGCGGCACGCTGACCAACTGGAAGACGATCTCCGGATCGATCCAGCGTCTGCGCAAGCTCGAAGAGATGCTCTCCTCGAACGAGGCGCAGGGCTACACCAAGAAGGAGCGCCTCGACCTGCAGCGCGAGCGCGACAAGCTCGACCGCTCGCTCGGCGGAATCAAGGACATGGGCGGCCTGCCCGACATGCTGTTCGTGATCGACACCAACAAGGAAGACATCGCGATCAAGGAAGCGCAGCGCCTGAACATCCCGGTCGCGGCGATCGTCGACACCAATTGTGACCCGAACGGCATCACCTATGCCGTTCCCGGCAACGACGACGCGAGCCGTGCGATCTCGCTCTATTGCGACCTCGTTGCGCGCGCCGCAATCGACGGCATCAGCCGTTCGCAGGGCGAGCGCGGCATCGACATCGGTGCTGCCGCCGAACCGGTGATGGAAGATCTCCCGGAGGGCAGCGATGCCGGTTACGAGGCACTGCCTGGGCCACGCGGCGTTGCCGACGATCTGAAGAAGCTGCCCGGTGTATCCGGCTCAATCGAGAAGCAGTTGAACGATCTCGGTATCTTCCACTACTGGCAGCTTGCGCCGCTGTCGCATGATCAGGCGCACCGGCTCGGTGAGGCCGTCGGTCTGCCGGGGCGCGCCGACCAGTGGGTTGCGAAGGCCAAGAGCTTCACGGCCGACGCCGAGTAACTATCTAGAACCGGTACCGGCGGCGCGGGATACGCCCGCGCCGCGACTGTCTCTCTTTCGGAATTGTCTCGGAACATTGTCATGGCAGAAATCACCGCAGCGCTCGTGAAGGATCTGCGCGAACAGACCGGCGCGGGCATGATGGATTGCAAATCGGCGCTGACCGAGACGAAGGGTGACGTCGAGGCTGCGATCGACTGGCTGCGCAAGAAGGGCCTGTCGAAGGCCGCGAAGAAGGCCGACCGCGTCGCAGCCGAAGGCCTGATCGGCATTTCGACCGCTCCCGGCAAGGGTTCGGTCGTCGAGGTCAACGCCGAAACCGACTTCGTTGCGCGCAACGATCATTTCCAGGGTCTGGTGAAGCTGATCGCGGACGCCGCTCTGTCCAGCGGCGGCGACGTCGAGGCTGTGCGGGCGGCCAAGGTCGGCGACAAGACCGTGCAGGAAGCCATCGCCTCCGCCATCGCGACCATCGGCGAGAACATGACGCTGCGCCGCGCGGCCTCGCTCTCTGTGAGCCAGGGCGTGGTCGGCACCTACATGCACAATTCGATTTCCGACGGCCTGGGCAAGATCGGCGTGCTGGTGGCACTCGAATCGAGCGGCGACACGCAGGAACTGGCCGCGCTCGGGCGGCTGGTCGCGATGCATATCGCGGCCGCGGGTCCGCTCGCTGTGGATTCGTCTGGTCTGGCTGCCGATGTGATCGAGCGTGAGAAGGGCGTGCTGTCGGACAAAGCGAAAGCCTCCGGCAAGCCGGCCAACGTGATCGAAAAGATCGTCGAGTCCGGCCTCAAGAGCTTCTACAAGGAAGTCTGCCTGCTCGATCAGCCGTATGTGCACGACGACAAGAAGAGCGTCGCGCAGGCGCTGAAGGAAGCCGAAGGCAAGGTCGGCGGCCCGATCAAGGTCACGGGCTTTGTCCGCTATAAGATCGGCGAAGGCATCGACAAGCAGGAGAGCGACTTCGCTGCCGAAGTCGCAGCAGCCGCAGGAAAGAGCTGACGGCCATCTCGCAGGACGATCGCATCATGACCAAACCGGTCTATGGACGTGTGGTCGTCAAACTGTCGGGCGAGGCACTCGCGGGATCTGCCGGGTTCGGCGTCGATCAGACCATCGTTGAGGCGATCGCAGCCGACATCGCCGCGTCGCGCAAGCTCGGTGTCCAGGTCGCGCTGGTCGTTGGCGGCGGCAACATCTTTCGCGGTGTCGAAGTCTCCAGCCGCGGCGTATCGCGTCCGACCGGCGACACCATGGGCATGCTGGCGACAGTGATGAACAGCCTCGTGCTCGAGGCCGCGATCGAGCGGCACGGCGCGCCGGCGACGACCCTGTCGTCGGTCCCCATGCCGACGGTCTGCGATTACTTCTCCCGGCGCCGCGCCCTCGATCTCATCGGTCAGGGGCGGGTGGTGCTGCTCGCGGGCGGCACCGGCAACCCGTATTTCACGACCGATACGACGGCGGTATTGCGCGCCGCGGAACTGGACTGCAACGCCGTCCTCAAGGCGACCAATGTCGATGGCGTCTATGATGCCGACCCGAAGCAAAACCCGTCGGCGAAGCGCTATGATCGCCTGACGCCGCGGGAGGCCTTGGAGCGCAACCTGAAGGTGATGGATTCGACCGCGTTCGCGCTTGCCCGCGAAAATGGTATGCCTATCATCGTTTTTTCGATCCGCGAGCCGGGGGCGGTCGAGGCTGTCTTGCGTGGAAAGGGCCGCGCGACCATCGTTGCCGGCTAGCCCCGTCGAGATTCGGGGCGGGCGGCGAGGTTGCTGGGACCCCGATTGGGTTCGAAAGCGATTTCTGACGTTCGATCCTGTAGAGCGACCCGAGAGAACGCGACTCAAGAGAATAACGAGATGGCAGCGACAACCCACGACATCAACGACCTGAAGCGCCGTATGGAAGGCGCGCTCGCCGCGCTAAAGAAGGAGCTTTCGGGGCTTCGCACCGGCCGCGCCAACGCAAATCTGCTGGAGCCGGTTCAGGTTGACGCCTATGGCACCCATATGCCGTTGTCGCAGCTTGCCACCGTGAGCGTGCCGGAGGCGCGTCTCCTCAGCGTGCAGGTCTGGGATCGCGCGATGGTGCACGCGGTCGAGAAGGCGATCACGGCGGCCAATCTCGGGTTGAACCCGCAGACCGAGGGCCAGGTGATCCGCCTGCGCGTTCCGGAACTGAACGAAGAGCGCCGCAAGGAACTGGTCAAGGTCGCGCACAAATATGCCGAGGCAGCGCGTGTCGCGGTCCGCCACGTGCGCCGCGACGGTATCGACGTGATCAAGAAACTCGAAAAGGATCATCAGATTTCGAAGGACGATCACGAGCGCTATTCGAACGAAATCCAGAAGGCGACGGATCAGGCGATACACGACATCGACCAGTTGCTCGCCACCAAGGAAAAGGAAATCCTGACGGTCTGACGGCCGCGCGGACATAACCATCATGTCGATGCCAAAGGTATCAGTCGGCGGGAGCTCGGGCTTCGATGTTCCCCGTCACGTCGCCATCATCATGGATGGCAACGGGCGCTGGGCCGCAGCGCGCGGATTGCCGCGCGCTGAAGGGCATCGCCGTGGCGTCGAGGCGGTGCGCCGCACGGTGCGTTCCGCCGGCGAGATCGGCATCGACATCCTAACGCTTTTTGCGTTCAGTTCCGAGAACTGGTCGCGTCCTCAATCGGAGATCCGTGACCTGCTCGGCCTGCTGCGTTTGTACATCCGCAACGATCTAGCCGAACTGAACAGCAACAATGTGCGCGTGCGCATCATCGGCGACCGCGAAACGCTGTCGCCGGACGTGAAACGGCTGCTCGAAGAGGCGGAAGGGCTGACGCGCCGCAACGACGGTATGACGCTTGTGGTCGCGTTCAATTACGGCGCGCGGCAGGAGATCACGCGGGCGGTCCGGCGGCTGGCGGAAGAGCTGTCTGCCGGCCGCCTGTCATCGTCCGACATCACCGCCGAGCGCCTCTCGCAGTTCATGGATGCGCCGGACCTTCCCGACCCCGATCTGATCATCAGGACCAGCGGCGAACAGCGGCTGTCCAACTTCCTGCTGTGGCAGTCGGCCTATAGCGAGCTTGTGTTCGTTCCGACCTTCTGGCCGGACTTTGACCGCGCTGCGCTCGAACAGGCGATTTTCGAATATTCGCGCCGCGAGCGGCGGTTCGGCGGATTGGCCGCGGCCGGATCCTGACCATGGATGGTGTGAAGCCATCAGTCCAACTGCCCGAGACGACTTCGACGCCGTCAGCGCGTAATCTTTGGCTGCGGGTTGCATCCGCCGTGGTGCTGGCTCCGCTTGCGATCGGCGCCGCATGGTTTGGCGATTGGCCCTTCACGGTGTTCTGGGGCGCCGCCGCGATGGCGGTCTGGTGGGAGTGGATCGGCCTTGTCGAACCATCCGGCCGCAATGTTCTGCTGGCGACCGGTGTGTGTGCGCTTCTCCTGCAGGCGATCCTGTTTGAGACCGGCAATCTGTCGAGCGCATTTATGATCGTGGCGCTTGGCGTGCTCGCCGGGATCGTGACCGCGGGCAAACAGGCGCCTACCGTCGCAGGCGGGGTGGTCTACGCATCGGCGCTGCTGATGGCGACCATCATCGTTCGATCCGACGCAAAGTTCGGCTTCGCGGCGATCCTTTTTCTCTACGCCATTGTCTGGGGAACGGACATTGGCGGCTATTTCGCCGGCCGCGCATTCGGTGGGCCGAAACTGGCGCCGGCGATCAGTCCGAAGAAGACCTGGTCGGGAGCGATGGGCGGCACAATCGTCGCGATTGCCGCGGCGATCGGTATTGCCGCCATGTTTTCGATCAGGAATCCGCTCATGGTCGGCGCGGTGGCGCTTGTTTTGTCCATTGCGTCGCAATGCGGGGACTTGTTCGAGTCCTGGCTCAAGCGGCATTTCGACGTGAAGGATTCGAGCGGCCTGATTCCGGGGCATGGCGGCGTCATGGATCGACTCGACGGTTTCATCTTTGCCGCTGTAACGGCGGCGCTGATCGGTGTGGCGCGCGGCGGTTTCGACGCGCCCGCTACCGGTCTCCTGGTCTGGTAGTTCATGGTCACATCCGCACCCCGTACGTCTCGCAGCGCCGCCTCGCCGCGCACCATCAGCATTCTCGGTGCGACCGGTTCGATCGGTACGAGCACGCTCGATCTTCTGGTACGGCAGCGCGATCGCTATAGCATCGAGGCGGTCGCCTCGCAGCGCAATGTCGAGGCGCTCGCCAAGACCGCGATTGCGCTCGGTGCGCGTTTCGCCGCCGTCGCGGAGCCTGATGCTTACGGTGCGCTCAAGGACGCACTGTCAGGATCGAACATCACCGCGGCTGCAGGCGCGGACGCCGTGATCGAAGCCGCCGAACGTCCCGCAGATCTCATCGTGGCGTCGATCAGCGGCGCGGCCGGACTTGCACCAACCATGGCAGCTATCGAACGCGGCACGAGTGTCGCGATCGCCAACAAGGAATGCCTCGTTTGCGCCGGCGGTCTGTTCATGCGGCGGGCGGCAGAGAAGGGTGTCACGATCCTCCCGGTCGATTCCGAACACAACGCGTTGTTTCAGGCTATGGCCGCAGGCGAACGCTCGGATGTCCGGCGCCTGATCCTGACGGCGTCAGGCGGCCCGTTCCGGACCTGGACGGCGGAAGCGGTGCGCAATGCCACGCCTGAGCAGGCCCTGCGCCATCCCAACTGGTCGATGGGCGCCAAGGTGACGATCGATTCCGCGACCCTGATGAACAAGGGACTCGAACTGATCGAGGCGCATCATCTGTTCCAGATGCCGGCGAGCGACATCGACGTGTTCGTTCACCCCCAATCGATCGTGCATGGCATCGTCGAATTCCGCGACGGATCGTTCATTGCGCAGCTCGGGGCCCCCGACATGCGTATTCCGATCTCGCATTGCCTGGCCTGGCCCGAGCGCATGGATGAACCCGCGCGCCGCCTCCGGCTCGAGGAAATGGCGAGCCTGACATTCGAGGCTCCTGACCTCGCCCGCTTCCCGGCGCTGCGTCTCGCGCGCGAGGCGATCGAGGAGGGCGGGGCGGCGCCGACCATCCTCAACGCCGCCAACGAGGTGGCAGTGGCGGAATTTCTGGCGGGTCGCCTCGGATTTGCCTCCATTCCGTCGCTCGTGGACGCTACTCTGAATGCTGCCGCGCAACGGGGAATCGCGCGCGAGCCGACGAGTGTGGAGGAGGCGCTGGCAATCGACCGGACGGCCCGGGAGATCGCCAGTACGCTGAAGTCTTCAGCTTCAGTAGGCCTTCACTAATTGACGCCATCTTTGGGTGATAGGGTTCCGCTCATGGGTTTCTTTGAGAATTTCAGTTTGTGGGGCGGCGGCTTCCCCGGATCGCTGCTTCCATTCCTTTTTGTCCTCACCATCGTCGTCTTTTTTCACGAACTCGGCCATTTTCTCATCGCCCGGTTGTGCGGCGTGCGTGTGCTGGTCTTCTCGGTCGGTTTCGGCCCCGAAATCGTTGGCTTCAACGACCGCCACGGGACGCGCTGGAAGATTTCGGCGGTTCCGCTCGGCGGCTACGTCAAGTTCTTCGGCGACGAGGATGCTGCGAGCACGCCGGATCATAACGCCGTGTCAACGATGACGGCGGCTGAGCGGCGGGAGAGTTTCCATCATCAGAGCGTCGGCAAACGGGCAGCCATCGTTGCTGCCGGCCCCTTTGCAAACTTCATCCTTGCGATCCTTATCTTCGCAGCGATTTTTGTCTTCTACGGCAAGCCATCGACCTCGGCGCGGATCGACGGCATTCAGCCCGAGAGCGCGGCGGCGGCGGCCGGTTTCCAGCCCGGCGACGTGGTGGTCAGCATCAACGGACGGCCGATCCAGACCTTTTCAGAGATGCAGCGCGTGGTTTCGACCAGTGCCGGCCAGGAACTGGCGGTGACGGTCGACCGCGGCGGTGCCCGGCTTGATCTGAAAGCGACCCCGACGCTTCGCGAGATGAAGGACAATTTCGGCAACACCCACCGGATCGGTGTGTTGGGCATCAGCCGGTCAATGGCGCCGACCGACGCTCAGCATGAGAAGGTTGGGGTGCTGCCCGCGCTCGGGATGGGCGTCAGCGAAACCTGGTTCGTGATCGAGCGGACCATGTCCTACCTTGGCGGGGTGATCGTCGGGAGCGAGAAGGCCGACCAGCTGGGCGGCCCGATCCGGATCGCGCAGGTTTCGGGACAGGTCGCGACCGTCGGTTTTGTCGCACTGATGAACCTTGCGGCCATCCTTTCGGTCTCGATAGGTCTGCTGAACCTGTTCCCGGTGCCGCTGCTCGACGGCGGTCACCTTTTGTTCTACGCGATCGAGGCGGTGCGGGGTAAGCCGCTGTCGGAGCGTGCCCAGGAAATGGGCTTCCGGATCGGTCTGGCGCTCGTGGTGATGTTGATGATTTTTGCAACCTTTAACGACATTATCCATTTGGCGGCCTCCTGACACCTCCGCCTGGGGACATGTGTGTGGCGAGGGGGCAACGTGGCGGGGCTTAGTCGAAGATTGGAACGGTTTCGTTTGCGCCTCGGGCCCGAGGCTGTAAAAACGAGTATTGTTAGAGACTTGTTTACGATTCTGGTCGCTAACGGGGTGGGACAAGAGCGCGTGGTAATGGCAATCGGTGCCCGAGTAATGCGAGGGGTTGGCTTGGCCGCCGTGCTCCTTGGGGGAGTGTTCTTTGGCGTCGCTGCTATCGCAGTGCCGGCAGGTTCTGCTTATGCCCAATCCGCCAGCAGCATCGTGGTGGAAGGCAATCGCCGGGTCGAGGCCGACACCATTCGCGCCTACTTCAAGTCTTCCGGCGGCGGTCTGAACGCCGCTACGATCGACGAGGGCCTCAAGGGGCTTTACGCGACCGGTCTGTTCCAGGACGTGCGGATCCGCCATGCGGGTGGCCGCCTGATTGTGACCGTGGTCGAAAATCCGGTCATCAACCGCATCGCTTTCGAAGGCAACACCAAGGCCAAGGACGAGCAGCTGCTCGCCGAAATCCAGTCCAAAGTGCGCGGCACTCTTTCACGCCCGCTGGTGCAGTCCGATACCCAGCGCCTCATCGAGCAATACCGGCGCAACGGCCGCTACGACGTGCGCGTGGTGCCGAAGATCATCGAACTGCCGAACAATCGCGTGGACCTCGTTTTCGAGATCACAGAGGGCAAGAAGACGTCGGTCAAGACCATCCGCTTTGTCGGTAACCGTGCCTATCCGGACTACCGCCTCAGGGACGTGATCAAGACGACTGAAGCGAATCTTCTGAGCTTCCTGAAGTCGAGCGACGTCTACGACCCGGACCGGATCGAGGCCGACCGCGACCTTCTGCGCCGCTTTTATCTGAAGCATGGGTTTGCCGATGTGCGGATCGTCTCTGCCGTGAGCGAGTTCGATCCCCAGCAGGGGGCGTTTATCGTGACCTTCACGATCGACGAGGGCGAGCAGTACAAGTTCGGCGCTGTCGATATTCAGTCGAACGTACGTTCCGTCGACGCCGCCTCGCTTTCGGGCAGGCTCAAGGCGACGGCGGGCGCTGTCTATAACGCCGAGGCGGTCGAGAAGTCGGTCGAGGCGATCGCGGTCGACGTCGCACGGCGTGGCTATCCGTTCGCGGTGGTCCGCCCACGCGGCGACCGCGATTTCCAGAACCGGCTGATCAATGTGGTCTTTACGGTCGAGGAAGGTCCGCGCGCCTATATCGAGCGCATTCAGATCCGCGGCAACACGCGTACGCGCGACTGGGTCATTCGCCGCGAATTCGACCTCGCCGAAGGCGACGCTTATAACCGCGCCCTGATCGACCGCGCCGAACGCCGTCTGAAGAACCTGAACTACTTCAAGTCGGTGAAAATCACCAATGAGCCGGGAACGTCGCCCGACCGTATCGTCATCAATGTCGAGGTCGAGGAACAGTCGACCGGCGAGTTTTCGATTTCGGGCGGCTACTCGACGCAGGACGGCTTGCTTGGCGAAGTCTCTGTCGGCGAGCGTAACCTGCTCGGCCGTGGCCAGGCCGTTCGCGCAGCCGTGCAATATGGTCAGCGTGCGCGCGGCTTCGAGCTTTCGTTCATCGAGCCGTATTTCCTCGATTATCGGATGGCGCTCGGTCTCGATTTCTTCGGAAAGGCAACCGACAACCAGCAATACACCTCGTATGACACGAGGACGGTCGGTGGCACGGTCCGGCTCGGCTTCGAGCTGCGCGAAGACCTGGCGTTGCAACTGCGCTATTCGCTGTACCAGCAGGAAATCACCCTGCAGGACAACTACTCGTCCTGTTATTCGCTTGTGCCGTTTAATCCTACAACAGTTCCAGTTAACTGCACAGGCGTGTCAATCGTGCCGTCTCTGCCCGTCCGCCTGAGCTTCAATCAAGGCGCGCAGATGACCTCTATGGCCGGTTACAGCCTGATCTACAATACGCTGGACAACAACCGTAGCCCGACCGGCGGAATTCGCGCCGAACTGAAGCAGGAACTGGCTGGCCTCGGCGGTGACGTGAACTTCCTGCGTTCTTCCGGCGATGCGCGTTTCTATCACGAGGTTGTCCCTGACTACGTCGCGATGCTGCGCCTTCAGGCTGGCAACGTGACGCCGTGGAACGGCAACAATTTGCGGTTCAACGATCTGTATCAGGGCGGCCCGAACCTCGTCCGCGGCTTCCGCATGAACGGTTTCGGTCCGCGCGATCTGACACAGTGGACGACGCATGACGCCATCGGCGGCACGAACTTCTGGGCGGCGAGCCTCGAACTGTTCATCCCGTTGCATTTCATCCCGAAGGATATCGGCATCCGGGCTTCGATCTTCGCCGATGCCGGCTCGGTGTGGAATTACAAAGGACCGACCAGCGTTCCGGGTGAAACCATGACTTTCGAGGATTCGAAGCTCATCCGCACGTCCGTCGGTGCCGGTCTGATCTGGGATTCGCCGTTCGGCCCGCTGCGGTTCGACTATGCAATCCCGCTGACCAAGGAAAGCTACGACATCGTCCAGGAATTCCGCTTTGGCGGCGGGACGAAGTTCTGATCGGAAGCGGTCCGGTCTCCACAAGCCGCCAGAGTAACCTTGCGAGCCGGCGGATGACCGAACCGATCTTCTTCAAGCGTGCGGATGGTGTGAGCGCAGGCGACATCGCCGCGATGACCGGTGCGACGATGTCTGACCCATCGCGCGCGGGTCATCTCATCACCAATGTCGCGCCAATCGATCGCGCTGGCCCGCGCGATCTGACCTTCTTTGAAAATCTGAGCTACGCCGAAGGCCTGAGAAACACACGCGCGGGGTCGTGTCTGATCGCCGAGCGTTTCGTCAAGGATGCGCCCCCGGGACTGCTGCTGCTGGTCACGCGCGAGCCGTATCGCGGCTTCGTGACGGTCACGCGCAAGCTGTTCGCGGAAGCCTTGCGGCCGTCGTCGCTGTTCGAAGCGGATGGGATTACACCGGGCGCCTCGGTTCATCCCAAGGCGCGTCTCGAAGACGGTGTCACTGTCGAGCCTGGCGCCGTCATCGGACCGCGTGCGGAGATTGGCGCGGGCACCCTGATCGGGGCCGGTGCCGTCGTCGGGGCTGGGGTGCGGATTGGACGGGATTGCAGCGTCGGCGCGCAAACCTCAGTCATTCACTCGCTGATCGGCGATCGCGTAATCATTCATCCGGGCTGCCGGATCGGCCAGGACGGCTTCGGTTATCTGATGGGCCCGCGCGGTCATGCGAAGGTCCCACAAATTGGCCGCGTCATCATCCAGGACGACGTGGAGATCGGAGCGGGAACCGCGATCGATCGCGGCGCGATCCGGGACACCGTCATCGGCGAGGGAACGAAAATCGACAATCTGGTCCAGATTGGTCACAATGTAACGATCGGCCGGCATTGCGTGATCGTTGCTCTTTGCGCGATTGCCGGAAGCGTAACTCTGGAGGACTTTGTCGCTCTCGGCGGCCGCGTGACCATCAACAACCACGTCACCATCGGTGAGGGGGCGCAGATTGCCGGTATGAGCGGCGTGAACGCGGATGTTCCGCCGGGAGGGCGCTGGGCGGGATTGCCGGCAAAACCGGCCAAGCTCTGGATGCGCGAGGTCGCCTGGCTCGAACGGGCGGCCAAAAGGCATAGCGCTGAAAAGGGCAGAGCCGAAACTCAAGGTTGAATGTCATGGACGACATGCCGACAAAGCTTGAGAGCGCCGACATTGCGCGCATCTTGAAGGCGCTGCCGCATCGCTACCCGTTTCTGATGGTCGATCGCGTGATCAACATGCGCGCGGATGAAAGCGCGGTGGGCATCAAGAACGTGACCGCGAACGAGCCGCAATTCATGGGTCATTTTCCGGACAATCCGGTCTTTCCGGGCGTCCTGATGATTGAGGGGATGGCACAGACTGCGGGCGTGCTATGCATCTGCTCAGGCGAAACCGGGGACGCGTCGAAAAACGTATTCTTCATGACGATCGACAAGGCGAAGTTTCGCAAGCTTGTCCGGCCTGGCGACACGATCGAGTATCACGTCACCAAGATCACTCGAAAACGGATGATGTGGTGGTATCGCGCGGAAGCGCGGGTGCAAGGCGCTCTGGTTGCGGAGGCCGAAATCGGAGCGATGATTGACAATGCTTGAAACGGCCGACGTCACCATTGATCCGAGCGCGCGCGTCTCACCCGGCGCCGTGGTCGGCAAAGGCACGGTGATCGGACCCTATTGCGTCGTTGGACCGAATGTCGTCCTCGGTGAACAATGTCGGTTGATCAGCCATGTCTCGCTGACCGGTCACACCACCATCGGTGACCGCTCGGCGATTTATCCGTTCGCGTCGCTCGGCACGCCGCCGCAATCGGTCAAATATCGCGGCGGTCCGACCCGCCTTGTGATCGGTTCCGATTGCGAGATCCGCGAAGGCGTCACCATGAACACCGGCACCGAGGATGACGGCGGTCTGACCTCCGTCGGCAACAAGTGCACATTCATGGTCGGCTCGCATGTCGGTCATGACTGCAAGGTCGGCAACAGTGTCACGCTCGCGAACAATGCCGTGCTCGGCGGCCATGTCGTGGTGGAAGACTATGTATTCATGGGCGGTCATTCGGCGGCGCATCAGTTCGTGCGCATCGGCGAGAGCGCGATGATTGCCGGCGTAACCGGACTCGGCGCCGACGTGATCCCGTTCGGATTTGCGATCGGTCAGCGCGGCGAACTCGATGGTCTGAATGTCGTCGGCATGCGCCGGCGCGGCTATTCGCGCGCGGACATTCACGGATTGCGGCAAGCCTATCGCGCGCTGTTTCTGGTACGCGGTCACTTCAAGGAACGCGTCGAGGCGGTGGAGCGTGGCTTTGCGGACGATCCTGTGGTCGCGAAAGTCATTGCCTTTATTAAGGCCGGCGGTTCGCGGCCCTTGATGAAGGCGGGCAAGACCGGACAAGCCGGAGAAAGAAGCCCGGCCGGCGAGTCATGAAGGCGCCGGACGTGTCAGCCGACGCGGGTCCGGTCGCGATCATCTGCGGCGGCGGCACGTTTCCCTTCACCGTTGCCGACGCGCTGATCAAGAGCGGTCGGGGCGCTGTTCTTTTCGCGTTGCGTGGCTGGGCCGATCCGGAACGCGTCAAGTCTTATCCGCACCATTGGGCGCACGTGGCGCA
>NZ_DATMRV010000226.1:0-2833 GCF_035565795.1 Pseudorhodoplanes sp. | reverse complement strand
CACGCATAATCATGTCGTTCAGTTGCCGGGCTTCTTCGTCGAGATTCTGACGATGGCCGAGCCCGAGAAGCTCGGCGATGACGGCATGTCGCAACTCTTCGGCGACTTCAACCGGCGCTTTCTGGATACGGGCGAGGGCTTTTCGATGCTGATCCTGGAAAGTGCGAATGCCGGTGACGATGCACGGGCGTTCGCGGGTGCCAAGGTCGGCGCGTCGGACGTGATCCGGTTCGAGCGCGAGGGCAAAAGGCCGGATGGTTCGGCGGTGAAAGTTGCGTTCTCGCTGGCCTTCGCGCGCGATGCTCTTGCCCCTGCGCACAATTTCGCGACCTGCCAGCAGCACTATCCCGAGAATTTCTGGAATCCGGCCTGGCAGAGCCATCCGAACGCGGTGACGCGGGTGGGCGGCGTTGTGATGGTCGCCGACAATCCGAGCGATCATCACATCTTTCTGTCGGCATTCACCGGCGAGCGCGAACTGCAGTCGACATCCGCTGGCATCACCGTGACAACGCCACGCGGCGATATTCAGGTCATGGCGCCTGCCTCGTTCACGGATCATTTCGGGATCGCGGCGCCCGACATTTCCGCAGGCGCAAGGCTCGCGGCGCTGCGCCTCGTGTCGTCCGACATGGACACAACGGAATCCGTCCTCACCTCCAACGCGATCTCGCCGATCCGGCGAATGAACCGCCTGGTTGTTCCGCCGGCTCAGGCGCTGGGCGCGGCTCTCGTATTCGAAGCGGCGCATTGATTCCGGTGGCCGCCGGGCGCATGGTCGAACGCAAATGGACAAACTCCTGATACCGAACCCCGTGGTGGATGTCGGCTCTGCGCGCTTCGGCAACGATCTGCCGCTCGCGCTGATTGCCGGTCCTTGTCAACTCGAGAGCCGTGCACACGCACTGGAGATGGCATCCGCACTCAAGGAGATGGCGCACCGTATCGGCATCGGGCTGATCTACAAGACCTCGTTCGACAAGGCGAACCGCACGAGCGGCAAGTCCGCGCGCGGCATCGGACTTGAGGCCGCGTTGCCGATCTTTGCGGAGATCCGCTCGTCGCTCGATCTGCCGGTCCTGACCGACGTGCACGACGCTGCGCAATGTCCCGTTGCAGCGCAGGCCGTCGACGTGCTGCAGATCCCGGCCTTCCTGTGCCGTCAGACCGATCTGCTGGTCGCGGCGGCGCAGACCGGACGGGCGGTGAATGTGAAGAAGGGCCAGTTCCTCGCACCCTGGGACATGAAGAACGTTGTCGCGAAAATCACCGACGCCGGCAACGCACGGGTGCTGGTGACGGAGCGTGGCGTCTCGTTCGGATACAACACGCTGGTCTCCGACATGCGGGCACTCCCCGAGCTTGCCAAGACCGGTGCGCCGGTGATCTTCGACGCGACGCATTCGGTACAGCAGCCGGGCGGGCAGGGCACGGCGTCAGGCGGTCAACGCGAATACGTGGCAGTGCTGGCGCGCGCAGCTGTCGCTGTCGGCGTGGCGGGCGTGTTCATCGAAACGCATCAGGATCCCGATCGCGCGCCGTCGGACGGACCGAACATGATCGCGCTCAAGGATCTCGAGCCATTGTTGAAGACGTTGATGGCGTTCGACCGCATTGCAAAGAGCTGATCGCGCCGGAGCCGGATCGTACGGCCGGCAAATACGAAGATGAATCGCGAACTCGTCATCATAGCGCTGATCGTTTTCGTCACGTCGCTGTTCACGCGTTCGGTCGATCCCGTCGTGCCGCTGATCGCAGACGGAATGGTGGTCCAGGTCGGGACCGCCGCACTGCTCTCGACCGCGTTCGCGCTGCCTTATGCGCTGATCCAGCCTTTGCTCGGTGCGCTCGGCGACATGATGAGCAAGACGAAGCTGATGACGATCAGCCTTGTCATTCTCGTTCTCTCCGCTGCCGTCAGTGCGACCGCGCCGAGTTTCACCGTGCTGGTGCTTTCACGCGTTGCCGCAGGCATCGCGTCGGGCGGCATCTTTCCGATCTCGCTCGCGCAGGTTGGCGATCGCGTTCCGGTCGCGCAGCGGCAGGTCGTGATCGGCCGCATGCTGGCGGCGACGATGACCGGCAACCTGCTTGGTGCGTCTCTCGCCGGGATCGTCGGCGACCTTGCCGGCTGGCGCGCGGTGTTTGTCGTGACCGGACTGCTGGGCCTGATCGTGACGGTCGCGGCGCTGATCGGCTTGCGCAAGGTACCGCAGGAGAAGCCGGCGGGCTTCGACCTCTCGACAATCGTGCCGAACTATCGCGCCATCTTCGCGAACCCGCATGCAAAGTACTGTTTTGGAGCGGTCTTTCTGGAGTCGCTGGTGGTGTTCGGGATTTTCCCGCACATGGCCGCCATCATGCAGGAGGCGGGAGAAACCCGCGCGTCGATTGCCGGCATCGTGCTCGCCGGCTTCGGCATCGGCGCCGTCATCTACACGCTATTCGTGCGCTTCTTTCTCGACCTGCTTGGCGAGAGCCGGCTGATGCTGGGCGGTGGATTGATCATGGCCGCCTTTCTCCTGTTCCTGACGCTACGGCTGCCGTGGCCGCTCGAATTCGCCAACTTCGCGATGATGGGGTTCGGCTTTTACTGGCTGCACGGTTCGATACAGGTGTTCGCCACCGAACTTGCCCCGCAAGCGCGAGGCTCCGCAATGGCGCTGCATTCGATGTCGTTTTTTCTCGGACAGGCGGCAGGACCGGTGATCTACGGGGCAGGGTTCGCGGCCGTGGGGAAGACACCGCTGCTTATTTGCGGCGCGATCGTTATCGTGAGCGTCGGCTATGTCTGCTCGCGTAAGCTCAAACGGCAGCAGCCGTCCAGCGTGTA
>NZ_DATMRV010000225.1:0-12459 GCF_035565795.1 Pseudorhodoplanes sp. | reverse complement strand
CGCATCGAATATGACCTCGTGCCATTCTGCCGCGCGCGCAACATTCCGATCATGGCGTATTCGCCGATCGAACAGGGCCGCCTTCTCGGCGTCGCCGCGCTGAAAGAAGTCGCGCAGCGGCACGGCGCGACGACGGCGCAGGTGGCGCTTGCCTGGCTACTCGGAGAGCCGGCGACAATCGTCATCCCGAAGGCGACAAATCCGGCGCATGTTCGCGAGAATTTCGCGGCGCTCGATCTACGTCTCACGGACGACGATCGCGCGATCATCGACCGCGCATTTCCGCCGCCGAACAAGAAATATGCCCTGGAGATGCTGTAGCTCCGCAGCCTGTAAGCTGTCCGCAATTCGCGTATAAGACCGACAAAAGGCGAAGGCGCACATGACCGATCTATCGAAACTTTCTATCGGCCTGAAAGGCGAAGCTCACATCCGCGTTGGCGAGGATCAGACCGCGCCGCGCGTCGGATCGGGCCGCGTGCGCGTTCTCGCCACGCCCGTCATGATCAACATGATGGAGGCGGCCGCGCTCGACGCGATCGAGAACCTGCTGCCGTCCGGACATCAGAGCCTCGGCACCCATCTCGATGTCGGCCATTATGCCGCGACGCCGGTCGGCATGACGTTGCGGGCAACGGCCGAAGTTACGAAGATCGACGGCCGCAACATCACGTTCCGGGTCGAAGCATTTGACGACAGGGAGCGCATCGGCGACGGCACCCACACCCGCGTGGTGGTAAATGTCGACCGCTTCGATGCGCGCATCCAGAAGAAACTCAAGGGCGAGTCATGAGTCCGCGCATTGCGTTCATCGGATTCGGCGAGGCCGGCCAGGCCATGGCAGCAGGTCTGCGCGAGGACGGTGTCGTAGACATTGCGGCTTGGGACATTCTGTTTCCGGATGCCGCCGGCGCAAAACTGATCGAGGCCGCGAAAGCGTCGGGCGTTCGGGTGGCGTCCTCCGCGGCGGACGCCGTACGCAACGCGGAAATCGTGATTGCAGCGGTCACCGCCGCGTCGAGTTCCAAGGCCGCGCAATCGGTCGCAGGCAAACTGGACGGCAAGCCCCTCTATCTCGACGTCAACTCGGTGTCGCCCGGCCGCAAGCAGGCAACTGCAAAGATCCTCGGCGACGGTGCCCGCTATGTCGATGTCGCGATCGTCTCCGCCATTCATCCGGCGCGGCACAAGTCGCCGATGATGCTTGCGGGGCCGCATGCCACGGAAGCCGAACCGGTGCTTGCTGCCCTCAGCATGAAAACGCAGGTCGTCGGCGACGCCGTCGGCGCGGCAGCCGCGATCAAGATGATCCGGAGCGTGATGATCAAGGGCATCGAGGCGCTGACGCTGGAGTGCTTCCTCGCCGCCGCGCGAGCCGGCGTCGATGTTGACGTCGTGGCCTCGCTCCGCAACAACTATCCGGGCATCGACTGGACGAAAATGTCCGAATACAACATTGAGCGGATGGCGAGCCACGGCATCCGGCGCGCTGCGGAAATGCGCGAAGTGGCCGATACGTTGCGCGAGCTTGGCGTCGAGCCGCTGATGACGGCCGGAACCATCGCGCGGCAGCAGCAACTGGGCGAGATCGGGCGCCTGCCGTATATAAGGGAAGCGGTCGCGAAAGGGCGAAGTGAAATGCTCGCCGCAATCGATGGCGCCTCTCCTGAGCGGCGCTGAAAGCGCTTCGCCCGACCGGACGGCGTCGACACAAACAAAAGCCCCGACTTCGCGTTGATCGAAGCCGGGGCCCTGATGTCAGTACCCGTGCACTCAGCGCGGCGGAATTTGCAGAAGTTCTGTGATCTGCTCCTTCGTCAACGGCTTATCGAGGAACTTCAGTTTCACGGCATCCGCGATCGCGCCATCAAGATCGGCCATCTGATCGGACTGCATCGCAGCCTTCGGATGGAATTGCGCGAGGGAATCCTTCAGCAACGCCTGATCTTCCATCTTGATCTTCTGTGCATACATCGACAGCGCCTTGGGATCGGCATACATCCAGTCGACGGCTTCGCGATATCCCTTCACGAAGCGCAGGATGGCGTCCTTCTTGTTCTTCCAGGAATCGGCGTTGACGATAATCGCACGCACCGTCTGCCCCTTCAGTGACGGCACGTCACTGCCGCGCGCGATAATACGGATTTTACCGTCCTTGATCTCCCTCACACCGAACGGCGGCGCCGCCCAGCCGATGTCGATCTGGCCGCTCATCACCGAGGTCAGCGTACCGGGCTGGCCACCGGTCGCGGTCGGTTTCGCCTTCGCGCCAAGCTCCTGACCGAAAGCAACGACGATGTTGTTCGATGACGACCCGTTCGTCGAATACGCGATGGTATGCTTGTCAGTCGTATCGCTCAGGCTTTTGATCGGCGAATCCGCTTTTACATACCAGTAGAGATCGCCAGTCCCCGTGAAAGCCGGCAGCAGAATGCGAACCGGCGCGCCGCGCGAGAAGGCGCGCATTACCCCGGCAACGCCCACGCCCGCTCCGAGATCGGCCGAACCGGAAATCACCGCCTGAATGGTCTCGCCCGCGCCCTGGGTGCCGACCGCTTCCAGCTTGAGATTGTGCTTGGCGAAAATGCCGGCATCCTGACCGAGCGTCGGCGGCTGGTTTTCCCAATTGTTGATCTGGCCGATCGCGATTTTGAGCTGATCCTGCGCGAATGCGGGACTGGCGGCGACAACCGCCAGCATCGCAGCGCCGACCGCCGCTCCTCTACGCTTCATCGTTTTCTCCCCTTTGCTTTGGTTTTTTTCGATGTTGTGCGGGTGACGCTAGCACGCTTGGCGCGGCTGCCAACCGGCTTTTTGCCGCTGCGCGGGAGGCCGCCGCCGGATTTTTCGAGCCGCACCTGCCAGTATTCCCATGTCCTGAAAGTTGCGGTCGGCATGGCGTTGATTTGCGCCGCCTTCTCGACTTCTCCGGGACGCAGCGGCGTTACCCCGCCAAGCAGCTTGGCCATCATCTGATATTCGGCGTTGCGGCAGGAATAGATCGCTCGGAACACCAGTTCCTGCATCGTGCTGCCGACCACGGTCGCGCCGTGGCCTTTCATCAACACCAGCGGCGCGTAACCGAGCGCGCGCGCCAGCGAAGCGCCCTCCTCCGGCTTCACCAGCAAGAGGTTGGTATCGCCGAACTCGTCATACTGATCCCACATCGGCACCTTGTGTCCGATGACGGCGCCAAGATGCATGACCGGCTTCAGCTCTTCGCCGGAAATGCAGAACGGCATGACGGCAGGCGCGTGATGGTGCACCACCGCCATGACGTCGGGGCGCGCCTTGTAGATTTCGCCGTGGATCACGCGCTCGGCGTAGAGCTTCTGATCGGTCTTTTTCACCGGATTGGAATCGAGATCGTATTCCAGGATGTCGTCGGGTTCGACCAGTTCAGGCGAGCGCGAGCGGGACAGGAAATAACGGTTTGGGTTGGTCGGATGGCGCATGCTGGCATGGCCGAAGGCGTCGAGAATGCCTTCATTGGCGAGGATGCGGTTGCCGAGCGCGGTGTCATGCTTGATCTGGTCTATTGAGGTCACAGCGGAGTTCCCGTTTTCTTGCTGAGGCCGGGGACCATGCACGGCGGGCCCACCGACTGCAATCGCGACCAGCGAAATGCTGGGATGAGCCGGCCGTTTGACACCCTGCCCACCCCTTCCTAAACATGCCGCCGAGCCCCGCCTGAGCGATATCGCCAGGCCTGCCACGCTTTAGGGAATTTGCTGTGCCGGACGTCGTCGAGTTTCGCCGCGAGGGTGCGATCGCGGTCATTACGGTCAACCATCCGCCCGTCAACGCGCTCAATAATGCAATGCGCAAGGGACTGGTCGACGCGCTTTCGCGCGCGCAGGACGATGCGGATGTGAAAGGCGTCGTGATTGCCGCGGCCGGCCGGACCTTTATTGCGGGCGCCGACATCACCGAGTTCAATTTGCCTCCGGTGAGCCCGACCACGATCGACGTCATCGAAGCGCTCGACGCCATGCCAAAACCGGTGGTTGCCGCGCTGCACGGCACGCCGCTCGGTGGCGGCCTCGAGGTTGCGCTCGGCTGCCACTTTCGCGTGGCCGCCCCCGGCACGAAGCTCGGACTGCCGGAGATCAAGCTTGGCCTGATGCCGGGCGCTGGCGGTACCCAGCGCCTACCGCGCCTCATCGGCATGGACAAGGCCATGGCGATGATCCTGTCCGGCGACCCGATCAGCGCAGACGATGCCAAGACCTACGGCCTGGTCGATGAGATCATCTCCGGTGATCTGGTGTCTTCTGCCGTCGCCTTCGCCAATCGCGTGGTCGCTGAGAAGCGCCTCCTCGCCCGATCGCGCGATCGCGACGAAAAGCTCGCCGACCTGCGCGCCAATCCAGCAAAGTTCGATGAACTCGCCGCGCCTTACGCCAAGCGCGCACGCGGGCTGCATGCTCCGGCGAAAGCGCTCGAAGCCCTGCGCTGGACGCTCGATGTTCCGGTCGCCGAGGCGCTGATCCGCGAGCGCGATACCTTCATCGAGCTGAAAAACGGTGCACAGTCGAAAGCCCAGCGACACATCTTTTTCGCAGAGCGCGAAGCCGCGAAGGTCGCCGACCTGCCGAAGGACGTGAAGCCCATCGAGGTCAAGCGTGCAGCGGTGATCGGCGCCGGCACCATGGGCGGCGGCATCGCCATGTGCTTCGCCAATGCCGGCGTGCCGGTGACCGTCGTCGAAACCAGCGCCGACGCGCTGAAACGCGGTCTCGATCTGGTCGCCAAGAATTATCAGGCCTCGGCCAAGCGCGGCGGCATGAGCGCTGAGGATGTCGAGATACGGACCGGGCTGATCCACGGCACGACAGATATCGGCGAAATCGCCGACGCCGACATGGTGATCGAGGCGGTGTTCGAAGACATCGGCGTCAAGCGTGAGGTGCTCGGCAAGCTGGACGCCAACGGCAAGTCCGGTGCGGTGCTCGCCACCAACACCTCCTATCTCGACGTCAACGAGATCGCGCACTTCACCGAGCGTCCGCAATCGGTGCTCGGCATGCACTTCTTCAGTCCGGCGAATGTCATGCGCCTTCTGGAGATCGTGCGCGGCGCCGACACTGACCCGCAGACGCTCGCGACCGCGATCAGCGTCGCGCGCAAGATCGGCAAGGTACCTGTCGTGGTGGGCGTCTGCCACGGCTTCGTCGGCAACCGCATCCTGCGCGTCCGCTCGACCGAAGCGGAACGGCTGCTTCTCGAAGGCGCATTGCCACAGGATGTCGACGGTGCGCTGACATCCTTCGGTTTCCCGCTCGGCCCGTTCGGCGTGAGCGATCTCGCCGGACTCGATATCTCCTGGCGGATGCGCAAGGCGCAGGGCGCGCGTGCCGAGATCGCCGACCAGCTTTGCGAGATGGGCCGCTTCGGCCAGAAGACCTCGAAAGGCTTCTACCTCTACGAGGCGGGCTCGCGCACGCCGAAGCCAGACCCTGAGGTCGAGGCCCTGATCGTCGCAACCTCGCAGCGGCTTGGCATCGCGAGAAGGCCGATGAGCCGCGAAGAGATCACCGAGCGGCTGCTGTTTCCGATGATCAACGAAGGCGCGCGTATCCTCGAGGAAGGCATCGCGCAGCGGCCCGGCGATATCGACGTGATCTGGGTCTACGGCTACGGCTTCCCGGCCTGGCGCGGCGGCCTGATGTACTACGCCGATCAGGTTGGCCTGCCCTATATCCGGGACCGCCTGACGGAGTTCGCCAAGCAGACCGGCGATAAGAAACATGAGCCGGCGACGCTGCTGAAGCGGCTCGCCGATGAAGGTCGCGGCTTCGGATCGCTCGGCAAGGACAGCTGACATGCTTTCAACGCTCTCACCGCACGCGCAGGATATTGCGAAGCGGCTGACAGCGTTCATGGAACAGCATGTCTATCCGGCGGAAGCCGTGTTCGGGCGCCAGCTCGCGGCGGCGAAGGATCGCTGGAGCGAGCTTCCGATCACGGCTGAACTGAAGGCGAAGGCCAAAGCCGCGAGGCTCTGGAACCTGTGGCTGCCGAAAAAGCATTTCGCCGAGGGGCTGACCAACCTCGACTACGCGCCACTTTGCGAAATCATGGGGCGGTCGCCGCTCGGGCCGGAGAGCTTCAATTGCTCGGCCCCCGACACCGGCAACATGGAAACGCTGATCCTCTACGGCAACGAGGAGCAGAAGAAGCGCTGGCTGCCGCCGCTGATGGATGGCGAGATCCGGTCCTGCTTCGCGATGACCGAGCCCGATGTCGCCTCGTCGGACGCGACCAACATCCGCACCGAAATCCGCCGCGACGGGAACCACTACGTCATCAACGGCCGTAAATGGTGGACCACCGGTGCGCCCGACCCCCGCGCGAAAATCCTGATCGTCATGGGCCGCACCGATCCGGATGCCCCCGCGCACAAGCAGCAATCGATGGTGCTGGTGCCGATGGACACGCCGGGAGTGACCGTGATCCGTCCACTGTCGGTGTTCGGCTATGACGACGCCCCGCACGGCCACGCGGAAGTGAGGTTCGATAACGTGCGCGTGCCGGTCGAGAATATCCTGCTCGGTGAAGGCCGCGGCTTCGAGATCGCGCAGGGCCGGCTCGGGCCTGGCCGCATCCACCATTGCATGCGCACCATCGGACTTGCGGAGCGCGCACTCGAAACGCTGTGCCAGCGCGCGCTGGGCCGGACCGCTTTTGGCAAGCCGCTGGCCGATCAGGGCGTCACGCGGCACTGGATCGCGGAATCACGCATGGAGATCGACCAGGCGCGGCTCCTAACCCTGCACGCCGCGAGGATGATCGACGAGGTCGGCACCAAGGCGGCGCGGGCGGAAATCGCCATGATCAAGGTGGTCGCGCCGAACATGGCGCAGAAGGTCGTCGACCGCGCGATCCAGGTCTGCGGCGCCGGCGGTCTGTCGCAGGACTTCCACCTCGCCTATGCCTATGCGCGCGCCCGCTCCATCCGCATTCTCGACGGCCCGGATGAGGTACATCGCGAAACCATCGCGAAAATGGAGCTTCGCAAGCATGCCGCGGGCGGCGGCAATGCGGGGTAGCCTTTCTCGTCATTCCGCGCCATCGTGACGGCGATGGACGCCCCTGCCCCCTCAAAGGCCAAGTTGCCGCGCCGCCCCTCCGGCGAGCGCGATCCCGAGCGTACGCGCGCCGCGATCCTCGCGGCCGCGACCGAGGAATTCACCACGCATGGGCTGAACGGCGCGCGCGTTGACGAGATCGCGCAGCGGTCGGGCGTCAACAAGCGGATGATCTATTACTATTTCGGCGACAAGAACGGCCTCTATCTCGCCGTACTCGAGGAAATCTACGCCGACATCCGCAATGCAGAGATCAGGCTGCATCTCGCTGACCGGGATCCCGTCGATGCGATGCGCGAACTGATCGCGTTCACGTGGAACTATTTCATCGAACATCCCGAATTCCTGAGCCTGCTGAGCACGGAAAACCTGCACCGAGCGGAGCATCTCAAGACATCAAAGAAGATCCGCGAGCTGCATTCGCCGCTGGTCGGGATCATCACCTCGCTGCTCGCACGAGGGGTCAAGACAAAGGTGTTCCGCGAAGGCGTCGACCCGGTGCAGCTCTACATCACGATCGCCTCGCTTGGATTTTTCTACATGTCCAACCGCTTCACGCTGTCCACGATCTTCGGTCGCGACCTCGGCAGCGCGGAGGCCTTGGCGGAACGCGGCCGGCATATCGAGGAAGTGGTGCTGGGCTATCTGCGGCCATAGGCACGCATTCTGCGGGCTTCACACGCGCTTGCGGTGCGCAGCCCCAAATCCCCCTTGACGCTTCGCACCCGGCCATGGTGCACTTGTAACCAGATGGTTACTTAGCAGAAAGTCGATGCCGGGCGGCATTGTCGCTCGCGTCAGCGGCCCGCTAGCATCCACAACAACCGGCAAAAAGCCGGATCTACATATCGTTTCATGGGAGGAACGACAGATGGTGCGAACAACGACCATTCTTGCGTCCGCGATTCTGGCGCTGACCGGTACCGCATCGGCGCAGAACTATCCCTGGAAGCCGGAACGCCCGATCACAATCATCGTGCCGTGGGCCGCGGGCGGCTCGACCGACCAGGTCGTACGTGTCACCGCCGCTGAAATCGAAAAGGCGCTCGGCCAGAAGATCGTCGTGGTCAATCAGCCCGGCGCGTCAGGCTCGATCGGCACGCGCAACGCGATGCAGGCGCCACAGGACGGCTACACCTGGACCGCTGGTGCGGCGAAGGATCTCGGCACTTACGCGGTGAGCGGTCTGCTCGACACCAAGATGTCCGACTGGCAGCCCTATCTCAGCGTGATCAACGTGTCCGTGCTCGGCGCCAACAACAGCACGCCTTACAAGGATGCGAAGGACGTCGTCGCCGCGATGAAGGCGAAGCCGAACGGCGTGTCGGTTGCGACTGCGGGCATCAATTCATCGGGCCACGCCGCGGTGGAAGCGTTCACCCGCGCACTTGGGCTGACCTACAAGCACGTGAGTTATGACGGCGGCAATCCGGCCGTGGTTGCGACCGTTGCGGGCGAAACCGAACTCACCACGCAGCTCGCCGTCGAGCAGGCCAACATGATCCGCGGCAAGCGGTTAAAGCCGCTCGCAGTGCTGTCCGACAAGCCGCTCGAACTCGAAGGCTTCGGCACGATCCCGGCGGTGACGGAGTCGGTGGCCGGGTTCAAGCCGGACGCGAACTATTTCGGCATTTTCGTTCACAAAAACACGCCCCCGGCGGTGCGCGAGACGCTCGACATCATCTGGAAGGACGTGATCTCGAAGTCCGACGCCATCAGGAAATATGCGCAGTCGAACGGCGCCCAGTTCGCACCGGTCGCAGGCGATGCCGCTGTGAAGGCCGCGATGCCCGCAATCCAGACCACCGCATGGCAATTGCAGGAAGCCGGCAAGGCGAAAGTCTCGCCGGAGACGGTCGGAATTCCGAAGCCATAATTGTTGCACGAGCACAAGAAGCGCGGCACCATGACATTGTCCGGCAAGATGACCGCCGACCGCGTTGGCGGCATCATCTGGATCGTGCTCGGCGCCGCGATCGTTTTCGGCTCGTGGATGATGGATCGTCTGACGCATTTGCAGATCCATCCCGCGACCGCGCCCGGCCTTGTCCCGGGCCTGCTCGGCGCCGGCATTGCTCTGCTCGGATTGATCCTCGTCTTCCGGAAAGGCGAAGCGGCAACGCCGGACTTCGGACCGGCTGATAACGCCGATGCTGCAACCGTCAACGAAACACCGGCCGATGACAGTCTCGCGATCCGGCGCGTCGGGCTGTCATGGATCCTGTGTGTGATCTATGGCGGCGTCCTTCTGGGACATGGCCTGCCCTACTGGGTCCTCACCGCGGCCTTCCTGTTCGTGCATATCAACCTCATCGACGAGAATCCGACGGTGCCGGCGCCATTGTCGAAGCACCGCGCCGTGTTGGCGGCGATTCTCGCGGTGGCCTTCGCGACGGCCGTGGCGTTGATCTTCGAACACATATTCCTCGTGCGGTTACCCTGAGGACCCGGCATGCTTGACGGTCTCGTCCTCTTCGGTAACGCGGTCGCAAGCTATCTGACACCGACCGCGCTCGGCCTTGCCTTCGGCGCCACGTTGCTGGGCATTCTCGCCGGCTGCATGCCGGGCCTGAGCGCAACGCTCGTCATCACGCTGCTGACCACGCTGACGCTGAAGATGGAGCCGAGCCACGCGATCCTCGTTCTGGTGTGCGCCTATAATGGCGCGATCTATGGCGGCAGCCGCACCGCGATCCTGCTCAACATTCCCGGCACCGCCGCCAATGCCGCAGCCTGCATCGATGGTCACGCCCTCGCCAAGCAGGGACAGGCTGGGCGTGCCATGGGGATCGCGACCACGGGCTCGGTCGTCGGCACGCTGTTCGGTCTGATTTGCCTCGCGACCTTCACGCCGCTCCTCGGCGAGGTCGCCCTGTCCTTCGGCGCCTTCGAATTCTTCTGGCTCGCGCTACTCGGCGTCGTGATGTCCGGCAACGTGGTTGCTGCCGACCCGCTGAAAGGGTGGGTCGCGGGATTGCTTGGGCTGTTTGTCGCCTGCATCGGTCAGGAAGGCATGTATGCCTACGAGCGCTTCTCGTTCGGCAATACCGACCTCGCCGGCGGCTTCGGGCTGATCCCCGTGCTAGTCGGCGCGTTCGGATTTTCCGAAGTGCTCATGGTGATGAGCGAGAAAACCGTACGCGCGAAAATTATGGAGTTCGGGTCGGCGCTCCCGCGTTTCATGGACGTGCTGAGCTACTGGCGGACCATCCTTCGCTCGGGCGTCATCGGCGTCTGGGTCGGCATCCTTCCCGGTGTCGGCGAAGACATGGCGGCGTGGTCGTCCTATGCCGCCGCGCGGCGGCTCAGCAAGGAGCCGGAGAAATACGGCAAGGGTTCGATCGAAGGCCTGATGGCTGCCGAAACCGGCGACAACGCCTCGGTGCCCGGCGGCATCATTCCGGCGCTGGCGCTCGCGATCCCCGGCTCGGCGCCCTGCGCCGTGCTGCTGGCGGCGATGATCATCCACGGCGTTCAGCCCGGCCCGATGCTGATGGTCGAGAATCCGCAATTCGTCTACAGCGTGGTGGCGATGGTGTTGTTCTCCACCCTCGGCATCCTGTTCTTCGGCCTGTTCTTCATCAAGCCGATGCTGAAGATCACGCAGATCCCACGCTCGATCATGATGCCGCTGATCTTCGTGCTGTGCGTGATCGGTTCGTATTCGCTGTCGTCGCGCCTGTTCGACGTCTACACCATGCTCGGCTTCGGCACGCTGGTGTTCGTGATGCGGCTCTATGGATATCCCGCCGCGCCATTCGTTCTCGGTCTCGTGCTCGGCGATATCCTCGACAAGAACCTGCGGCGCGGCCTCGTTCTGACGGACGGAGATTTCCTGCCGTTCCTGACGCGGCCGATTTGCGTGATTCTGGTTGCGCTGGTGGTCTGGACCTTCATCACCAATGTGCCATCGCTCAATGCAGCCATGGTCCGGGCGCGGCGTTCGGTGACGGATCGCATTTTCCGGCGCAATCCGGCATAACACGCAAATGCGAATCTCCCTCTGCAGCGAAGTGCTCGCCGATTACGATTTTCCGCGCCAGTGCGAATTGGCGAAACAGATGGGCTATGACGGCCTTGAGATCGCGCCGCTGACGCTCTCGACCGAACCACATCTCCTGTCTGCCGAGAGGCGAAAGGAGATCAGGCGGATTGCCGAGGATACCGGCGTGCCGGTGACCGGGCTGCATTACTTGCTGCGGGCGCCCGAAGGGCTGTCGATCACCGCAACCGATGCGGCCGTCCGCAGCCGCACTGTCGATGTCATCCGCAGGCTGATCGCGCTCTGCCACGACCTTGGCGGCAGCATCATCGTGCACGGCTCGCCGGCGCAGCGTCGCCTCGAGGCGGGACGAGAGACCGAGAGCTACCGTTGCGGTGTCGAATGCTGGGCGGCGATCGCAAAAGACGCGGAAGCGGCGGGCGTCACCTATTGCATCGAGCCGCTACACCAGCCGGATGCCAATTTCGTCAACACCGTCGAGGAGGCCGCGGCGATCGTCCGGCAGATCGACAGTCCCGCGGTGCGCACCATGATCGATTGCTCCGCGGCTTCGATCTGGGAAAAGCAGACGGTGCCGGACCTGATCCGGCAATGGATGCCGTCAGGGCTGCTCGCGCATATCCACTTCAACGACACGAACCGTCGTGGTCCTGGCGACGGGGCGCTCCAGTTTGGCCCGATCCTCGCCGCCTTGCGCGAGACCGGCTATACCGGCGACGCGAGCATCGAGCCGTTCATCTACATCCCGGACGGAGCCACCTGCGCGGCCCGCAACATCGGCTACATGCGCGGCGTGATCGACGGACTGGGCGCGTCGTAACCGACCTTCGGCCGGCAATCTTTCAGACAATTCTTCAGACTTCTCAGTGGCTTGACGGGAGCCGCGGTGTTGCATGGGAGCCCTGCAGCTTCCGCGCGTCGCGATTTTCCCCGCCAAACGCCATCTCAGGTGGGAGAAAGATCCGGGGGCAAGCGCCCGCCCACGCTGACGTAGCGCGAGACAATCCAATGATCGCGAATTCTGCAGTGGACCTGTCCACGATCCAGACGAATGTGCGGCCACGTACCGTGGCGCGCAGCCGGCCTCGCCAGACGGTGGCGACGATTGCGCTGTTCCGTTCGCTCGATCCGGCCGCGATCGCCGATCTCGACAGGCAAGTCACCTGGCGAAAATACGCCCGCAATGACTGGATCGTGGAACTGCACGATACCAGCGCCGACGTCTTCTTCGTCATCAGCGGTTCGGTCCGCATGAAGATTCCGGAAGCGTCCGGGCGCGAGGTTGTCTTTCAGGACCTCGATGCCGGTAGCTATTTCGGGGAGATGGATGCGATCGACGAAAAGCCGCGTGCAATCGGTGTCATG
>NZ_DATMRV010000224.1:0-33595 GCF_035565795.1 Pseudorhodoplanes sp. | reverse complement strand
GCGACGTACGACCTGCAACTCTGGAGCTATGCCAGCGCCGAAGCGCAGATCGCGGCAATCTCAGATGACATCGCCTATGACGCTCACGACATCGATGACGGCCTGCGCGCGGGTCTGTTCACAATCGGCGACCTGCACGACGTTCCGTTCGTCGGCGGCATCGTGCGCGAAATCGACCGGCGCTATCCGGGGCTGGAGCCCGCGCGGGCCGCGCATGAGCTGATCCGTCGGCTGATCACCTGGATGATCGAGGATGTGGCGGCCGAGTCGGCGCGCCGCCTGAAGGCCCTTGGGCCGTCCTCCGTCGACGACATCCGCGGCGCGGACAACGCGGTGATCGGGTTTTCCAGCGCCATGGCCGAGGCCGAGCGCGGCATCAAGGATTTCCTGTTTCCACGCATGTACCGCCACCAGCGGGTGATGCGGGTCATGCGGGAAGCGGAGGATGTGCTGCGCGATCTGTTCCGCCATTTCTCGGCAAGGCCCGAGGACATGTCGGAGGAGTGGCGAAGCGGACTTGCCGGGGCCTCCGAGGCGACCCGGGCGCGGCGCGTCGGCGATTTCATCGCCGGCATGACCGACCGTTTCGCGCTCCAGGAGCACCGGCGCTTCTTTGACTTGACCCCGGAACTGCGTTAGTCCGCGCCGCCCGTCCGACCCCCCAAGAACAAGCCGATGGCGCACGAAACCCAGTACGAAAACCTGTTTGCCACCATGCTCGGTCGCGTGACCGCTGCGAACGAAGCCCTGATCGCGGCGGGCATGCTGCCGGCCGGTATCGACCTGTCGCGCATCACGGTCGAGCCGCCGCGCGATCCGAGCCACGGCGACATGGCGACCAATGCCGCGATGGTTCTGGCGAAGGACGCCGGGAAGAAGCCGCGCGAGCTTGCCGATGCGCTGGCTGAAAAGCTCCGCGCCGATCCGCTGATCGAGAAGGTCGATGTCGCGGGGCCGGGCTTCATCAACATGACGCTGAAACACGCGACTTGGCTCGGCGCCTTGCGCGCGTCGATCGCGAGCGGCGACGGCTACGGACGAAGCGCGATCGGCCGGAACCACAAGGTCAATGTCGAATATGTGTCCGCCAATCCGACCGGCCCGATGCATGTCGGCCATTGCCGGGGCGCGGTGTTCGGCGATGCGCTCGCAAGCCTTCTTGCGTTTGCCGATTTTGACGTCACGCGCGAATTCTACATCAACGATGCGGGCGCGCAGGTCGACGTGCTCGCGCGCTCGGCATTCCTGCGCTATCGCGAGGCGCTTGGCGAAGACATCGGCGTCATTCCGGAAGGCCTCTATCCCGGCGATTATCTGAAGCCGGTCGGCGAAGCGCTCGCGAAGCAATACGGACGCGACCTCGCGCAGAAGCCGGAGAGCGAGTGGCTGCCGGTCGTGCGGCAGATCGCGATCGACATGATGATGGCGATGATCAGGGAGGATCTCGCCGCGCTCAATGTGAAGCACGATGTGTTCTTTTCGGAGCGCTCGCTGATCACGGACGGCGACAAGGTCGGCGGCATCATCGCGCAGCTGAAAGGCGAGGGCGAAGTCTACGAAGGGCGTTTGCCGCCGCCGAAGGGCGCTCCGGTCGACGACTACGAAGACCGCGAGCAGACATTGTTCCGCTCCACCGATTTCGGCGACGATGTCGACCGCCCGCTGAAGAAGTCGGACGGCAGCTACACTTATTTCGCGTCCGACATCGCCTACCACAAATCGAAATTCGATCGCGGCTTCCGCGACATGATCGACGTGTGGGGCGCCGATCATGGCGGTTACATCAAGCGCATGCAGGCGGCGGTGAAGGCGATCAGCAAGGGGCAGGCGAGCCTCGACGTGAAGATCGTGCAACTGGTGAAGCTCCTGCGCGCCGGCGAGCCCGTGAAGATGTCAAAGCGCGCCGGCGAATTCGTCACGTTGCGCGAGGTGGTCGACGAGGTCGGCTCCGACGCTGTGCGGTTCATGATGCTCTACCGCAAGAACGATGCGCCGCTCGATTTCGACCTCGCCAAGGTGATCGAGCAGTCGAAGGACAACCCGGTCTTCTACGTCCAGTACGGGCATGCGCGCGGGCATTCGATCTTCCGGCAGGCCCGCGAGGCCTTCCCGAACCTGCCCGAAACGGCGGAGGGCCGGCTTGCGCTCCTGTCGGGGGCGGCCATCGAAAAGCTGACCGACGCGGGCGAGATGGCGATTATCCGGAAGATCGCCCTCTACCCGCGGCTGGTCGAAACCGCCGCCCAGGCGCATGAACCGCACCGAATCGCTTTTTATCTGTATGAATTGGCGAGCGATTTTCATGCCCATTTCACGCAGGGGAAGGGCTTGCCTCATTTACGCTTCATTAGACAAGATGATGAAGAGTTAACCGTGGCGCGTTTGGCACTGGTCCAGGCCGTCATCACCGTGTTTGCCTCGGGTCTCGGACTGCTTGGCGTGGGGGCGCCGGAGGAAATGCGGTGAGGTCGCGTGACGCGGCACTGGTTCGTTGGGGGTCACCACTTCCAGATTGAAGTGCCTCGCGAGGCATGTCGTTTTGTGAAGTCGTCGACGATGCGGCTGGAGGGATAGCCGTGTCGAACCGACCCGGTCGAAGAAGGTCGCAAAATGGCGGAAAACGATCGTACCCGCGGTCATCGCGATAACGAGACATATCGGCGGCCCAGGCCGCAACCGGCGCAGTCTGCGGCTGATCCGCTCCAGGAACTCGCGCGGCTGATCGGACAACAGAACGAGTCCGCGCCGTCCTATCGGCAAAATGGCGCGCCGACGCCTTACGGCGATGCGCATGACGCCGGTCAGCACTGGGCGGCTCCGGATCCTTACGCGCCTCAGGATGGCGGCCAGGGTAGCGCACCGCGCTGGCACCAACCCTCCTTTGCCGACGATCATTCCAGTTCGTACGGCCATGGCCAGCACGACCAGCGATATGACGCGCCGGAGGCTGAATACGGCTCTTATCCGTCAGGCTATGGCGAGCAAGGCGCCACGCCTTATGGCGACGGTCCGTACGCGGACCCGCGTTACGCCGATCCTCGCTACAGCGACCAGCAAGATCCTCGCTACGGCGATCAACAATATGCCGCCGATCCGCGCCACAACGATCCCCGTTATGGCGATCCCCGTTACGGCGACAGCCGCTACAGCGACCAGCATTACGACCGTGGTGCCCCGCAGGGTTATGCGGACCCGCGCTATGCCGAGCCTAATTTCGGCACGCCGTCCTATGGCGCCAGCGGCTACGCTCCCCAATCTGACGGCTACGCGCAGCACGGTTCCGATCCGCGCTATCAGGGCTACGGTCAACATGCCCCGGCGCCGGGTTATGGCGATGCCTATTACGGCGCGCCGCCGATACCCGCTGCGGTGGCTGCGGCGTCCGATGATCGCGTACCGGCAAAGCGCCGCGGCAACATTGTCACGGTGCTTGCGGTCCTCGCGCTCGCGGTGGTGGGAACGGCGTCGGCCTTCGGCTATCGCGCAATGTTCGTTGGTTCCGGCTCGCCAGTTCCGGCGCCTGTCATCAAGGCCGATCCTCGTCCTTCAAAGGTCGTTCCCGCGACCGATGCGAGTAACAAGCCGATCCAGGATCGCATTGGCGTAAAGACCGAAAAGATCGTCCCGCGTCAGGAAGAGCCGGTCCAGCAGGCCGCACCCGGGCAGCCGCGCGTGATCGCGCCATTCCTCGCAGGGCAGAACCCGCAGGCCTTCCCGCCGGCCAGCGCGAATATCGCGCCGGCCACCTCCGGGTCAGCCACGCAGCAGTCGACCGCGGCCGGTGAGCCGAAGCGCATCCGTACGGTTCCGATCAAGCCGCCGGGCGCCGAGACCCCAGGGCCAAGGAGCAGCCGCGCCACGCAGCCTGAGGAGGCGAGCGCCGGAAGTAATGGTGCAGGTCCGCTTGCGCTGGCGCCAACCGGCTCGGTCCCTCCGGCAGCGCGACAGGCGGCTCGTCAGGCCCATGCCGCTCTCCCGCAGAACGAAGCCGTTCCGTCTGCCTTCCCGACGCCGCTGCCGGCGGCCCCGAGCGCATCCCGCGCCCCGGCCAGCGGCCCGTTTGCGGTGCAGGTGACGTCGCAACGCAGCGAGGCCGATGCCCAGTCGTCCTACCGGTCGCTTCAGCAGCAGTTCCCGTCGGTCCTTGGCAATCGCCAGCCGGTGATCCGGCGCGCCGATCTCGGTGAGCGGGGCACCTATTATCGCGCGCAGATCCCGTTCCAGAGCCAGAACGAGGCGAGCGAGTTCTGCAGCAGCCTTAAGGCCGCCGGCGGCCAGTGCGTCGTCGCAAAGAACTAGATTCCGGCGGGGCGGTTGCTGTTTACCGGTGGCGTTACGCACCTAACATGGTGCGACTGCACCGTGCCCCAGGTGGGCGGCGTATCGCACGCAAACGCTCATTTGGTTCGGGCGGATCACCTTCCGCAGCCGCAATCGTTTTGGCGCGGTCTAACGCTTGCGATGGTGCATGCACCTCATAGTCGGTGTAACGCACAATGGCGGAGCGACTATGACTCTGAATCATCCTGCTCTGGGTCGGGGCCAGCAATAAGAACCGCGATCCATGCAAATGCTGCGGCCAACGCAATAAATGGCGTGGCAAGGATTTCTCTGGTGCTCATGGATGTGGTTCTTAGGTGGTCTTTTCGAACATCAAGAAAATATGGTGCGGATCGAAAGGGTTATGGGACTTGTTTAAAAGACGAAGTCCGCAATGCTCAATTTCCTTCACGACGCGCTGGGTTGAAAAGCCTTGTCGGCCAACCTCCCACCAATGAGCCGATATCTGACGCTCTGGCGGCCGCTTCTTAATCGGTTCGACGTTAATCGCTGGCGACCCCATTAGGTCGCTATTCACATAAGCCTTCTTTCGAGCAAAAAATTTTGGCAATCGGAGTGAGAACGATAACGAAAGAAACGAGCCGGAATAAGGTAGCGAGATATAGAAATATCGATTGGTGAACTGGCGCATATGGCTGATCAAACGAGGCAGTTGCTCAAAAGGGTTGTGTTCAAGACACTCGAATGAACAAACCATATCGTAGACGCGGCCGTCGAAAGCGTAGTCCAATATGGAACTGATTGCGTCCGGGTAGAAGCGGTCCTGTGCATCAATCGAAACATGTTCTATTCCGAAATGACGAGACAAGGTGCGCGTCACATCGCGCCCGCCACCAAATTCCAGCACAGATCGCACATCCGGCAAGGTTACGATTGGCGCTGCCTGCTGCCAGATCGAGAACCACTCTGTATGTCGATGTGGCAGAAAGTCGTTGGCGAAATATCGGTACGCCTCAGACTCTTTGCCGCCCCATCGTTCTATGGGTGGAAGCATCCCATTCACAACTGACCTCCCAAGCTTTTTTAAAGGCCCAGCTCGCGACCCTATGTCTTCAGGCGAACCAGATGAGTCGCTTGGGCATCCGATGTTTACGCAGCCAGTAGTAGAAAAAGTTCCGACCGGCAAGAGCCGATGCCGCATAACCATTTCGCTTTAACTGTCTTCGAATGAACCGCGCCCGGCTGGAATGCGGAGTTATGCACCGTCCCGTTGCCCTGACCGGGTTTTCCGCGGCTTGACCCCCGAGTCCCGCAACGGCTAAGCCGCGCCAATGACCGCGCGCGCATTCATTTCCGGCATGGCCGGCACCGCGATCGGCCCCGATGAAGTCAGCTTCTTCCGGGATGCCCGGCCATGGGGCCTGATCCTGTTCAAGCGCAACATCGAGAACCCGGCCCAAGTGACGGCGCTGACGGCCCATTTTCGCGAGATCGTCGGTTGGGATGCCCCGGTTCTGGTGGATCAGGAGGGTGGACGGGTTCAGCGGCTCGGTCCGCCGCATTGGCCGGTTTATCCCCCGGGCTCTGCCTATGCGGCGCTGTATGAGCTGGATCGCGATCGCGGCCTGGAAGCGGCCCGTCTCGGCGGCCGGCTGCTCGCCGAGGATCTGGCCGCCGTGGGGATCGATGTCGACTGCGTCCCGGTCGCCGATGTGCCGGTGGCGGGCGCGGACCGCGTGATCGGAGATCGCGCCTTCGGCGATACGCCGGAACAGGTGGCGGCGCTCGCGGGCGCCCAGGCGGACGGTCTGATGTCAGCCGGCGTCCTGCCCGTGGTCAAACACCTGCCTGGACATGGCCGCGCCACCGCCGACAGCCATCTGAAGCTGCCCGTGGTGGAGACCGATCGCGCGACATTGGAAGCGACGGACTTTGCGGCATTCCGGCCGCTGTCAAGACTGCCGCTCGGCATGACAGCACATGTTGTGTTCAGCGCGATCGATGCCGTCCAACCCGCGACCACATCGGCGATAATGATCGGCGATGTGATTCGCGGATCGATCGGTTTCGAAGGCTTGCTGATGAGCGACGACGTTTCGATGGGGGCCTTGTCGGGCACATTGTCCGAGCGCAGCCGCGCAGTGTTCGCGGCTGGCTGCGACCTCGCGCTCCACTGCAACGGCAAGCTTGACGAGATGCAGGCGGTGGCGGAAGCCGCGCCGATGCTCGCCGGCAAGGCTGCGGCGCGCGCCGAACGCGCGCTGGCGCTGCGGCGCGGCCGGACCGAGATGGACATCGCCGCTGCGCGTGCGCGCTTTGCGTCTCTCATGAACCAGCCGGCGGGAGCGATCGCCTGATGACCGCCGAGATTATCCCCTTCAACGCCGATATGGCCGAACGCGCGCCCGACGAGCCTGCGCTCGTCGTTGACGTCGAAGGCTTCGAAGGCCCGCTCGATCTGCTGCTCACGCTGGCCCGTCAGCAGAAGGTCGACCTCGCGAAGATTTCCATTCTCGCGCTGGCGGATCAGTATCTCACTTTCATCGAGCAGGCGCGCAAGCTTCGGCTCGAACTCGCCGCCGATTATCTCGTGATGGCGGCGTGGCTCGCCTATCTCAAGTCGCGCATGCTTCTGCCGGAGGAAAAGCAGCCGGAAGGGCAGAGCGCCGAAGACATGGCGACTGCGCTCGCATTCCGCCTGAAGCGGCTTGAGGCCTTCCGCGTCGTTGCGCAAAAGCTGATGGAACTGCCGCAGCTCGATCGCGATACGTTCGCCCGTGGTGCGCCGGAGCCGATCAAGAACATCAAACATCCACAATGGACCGCGAGCCTCTACGATCTGCTTTCGGCCTATTCGGTGCAGCGGCAGAAGACCGCGCTCAATCAGGTTCGCTTCAAGAAGCGGCAGGTCTGGACGCTGGCCGAGGCGCGGCAGCAGATCGAGCGGCTGATCGGCGCGACGGACGACTGGAACAGGCTGGATCAGTTCCTGATCGCGTATCTCGTCGAGCCGTCGATGGTCGCGACCGTGACGGCATCGACTTTCGCTTCGACACTCGAGCTCGTTCGCGAGGGCGTGATCGAGTTGCAGCAACATGCGGCCTTCGCGCCGCTCTATATTCGCAAGAGCAAGGGCAAGACTCCGGGAACTGCCGGCACGACGGCGCACTAGGGCGCGAACCTCAATATGCTCACTGAAAGAGACTTGGCTGTTCGATCGTCGATTGAGCCGATCGGAGAGGGGAGTGACGGAAGGATGCAAGGCTTGGCCCGCAAACTGATGGACGACGGCGAGGAGGCTCCGGAGGCGATCCGGCAGCCGCAGGTGCGGCCGGATGAGTTGCGCATTCTGGAAGCGCTGCTGTTTGCGTCCAAGGAACCGCTCGACGAGAAGACGCTGGCGCAGCGTCTGCCCGAGGGTGTCGATCTCGCGCAGACCATCGCGATGCTGAAGGACGAATATGCGCCGCGCGGCGTCAATCTCGTGAAGGTCAATGGCAAGTGGACCTTCCGCACCGCCAATGATCTCGCCTGGCTGCTGACGCGCGAGGCGATCCAGCCGCGCAAGCTGTCGCGCGCGGCAATCGAGACGCTCGCGGTCATCGCGTATCACCAGCCTGTCACGCGCGCCGAGATGGAAGACATCCGCGGTGTCACCATGTCGAAGGGCACGATCGACGTGCTGCTCGAGACCGGATGGATCCGCCCGCGCGGCCGCCGCAAGGTGCCGGGCCGCCCGATCACCTACGGTACGACCGAAGCCTTCATCTCGCATTTCGGACTGGAGCAGTTGTCTGACCTGCCGGGCCTCGAGGAGCTGAAGGGCTCCGGCATGCTCGAAGGGCATCTGCCGCCGAACTTCACAGTGCCGGTGCCGAACGACGATCCGACCCTGCGCGACGACGAGGACCCGCTGGAGCCGGGCGACCTTGACCTCGGCCTCGCACCGCGGGCTGAATCCGAGGAGACAGAGGAGCAGCCGGCCGAAGCGCAGGCGGAGGTTGCCGCCGACAAGCCCGAGGATCGGCCTGAGGAGTAGATGGCGGCACCCGCCACAGTAAGCAGTAAGCGTATCGAGGCCGGCTCCACGCCTGCATCGATTGCGGCAAAGCTATCCTTCGACCATGTGACGCATCGCTACGGCGACGTCACAGCGGTTCGCGATGTCTCGCTCGACATCGAACCGGGCGAGATCGTGTGCCTGCTCGGCCGGTCCGGATGCGGCAAGACCACGCTGCTGCGGCTCGCTGCCGGCGTCGAGGATCCGAGCGAGGGGCGCGTTCTGATCAACGATCGCGCGGTCTCGCAGGGCCCCGGCTATCTGCCGCCGGAGAGGCGCGGCGTCGGGCTGATGTTCCAGGACTTCGCGCTGTTTCCGCATCTCACGAACCTTGCGAACGTGATGTTCGGCCTGAAGTCGCTGCCGCGCGCGGAAGCCGAACGCGAAGCGATGCGCGCGCTCGACCGTGTCGGCCTCGCCGCACATGCTGCGTCCTATCCCCATATGCTGTCGGGCGGCGAACAGCAGCGCGTCGCACTCGCGCGCGCTGTCGTGCCGCGGCCGAGCGTACTCCTGATGGATGAGCCGTTTTCCGGTCTCGACCGCCGGCTGCGCGACGACGTACGCGACGAGACCCTGAGCGTGTTACGCGAGGCCCGCGTCAGCTGCATCGTCGTCACGCACGATCCGGAAGAAGCCCTCCGGATGGGCGACCGCATTGCCCTGATGAATCAGGGATCGCTGATCCAGAGCGGCACGCCCGAGGAGATCTACACCCGCCCGAAGGACCTGTTTGTCGCGCGCTTCTTCTGCGACCTCAACGAGATTGCGGGAACCGTCCGTGGCGGCCTGGCCGAGACCCCGGTCGGGCGGTTTGCCGCACCCGGCATGGCCGACGGCACGCCGGTGATCGTGGCGATCCGCCCGCAGGCGTTGCGGTTCAGGTCGGGCGGCGAGGGCGCCGAGGCGCGCATCCGGCACCGCCAGTTCCTCGGTCATGTCGATCTCGTTGAAGTGGCGGTTGAAGGCGTTGATTCACCGCTGAAAGGCCGCATCCTGCGCGACGCCATTCCGCAGATTAACGATAGCCTGCGTCTGGAATGCGATCCGGCCGAAGTCCTTGTTTTTGCCGCGCCCGGAGCCTAGTTTCCGGTGATGTCCCGGTGCGCCCCTGATTGAAGGAAACGGCGCGCCTCCCGGAGGTTACGCGTCATGGGTTCACTCAGCATTTGGCACTGGATCATTGTCGTGGTCGTTGTGCTGCTCCTGTTCGGACGGGGGAAGATTTCCGAATTGATGGGCGACATGGCGCAGGGCATCAAGGCCTTCAAGAAGGGCATGTCGGAAGACGACACCGCCAAGGCTGAGCCGAAGCCCGGCGAGCCGATGAAGACCATCAATGCCGGCGACATCAAGCAGCAGGCCGAGACCCAGAAGAAATTCGAGGGCACGGTCTAAGGCAGGTCACACCGTCGACGCTCGCGGTGTGAGGGGGCGCCATCCGGAAGGGTTGGGCGCCCCTTGGAGTTAAAGGTCCATGTTCGACATCGGTTGGAGCGAGCTTCTCGTCATAGGCGTGGTCGCGCTGATCGCCATTGGGCCGAAGGAATTGCCCGGTGTGCTGCGCGCGGCGGGCCACTGGATGGGGAAGGTTCGGCGGATGGCGTCCGACTTCCAGGACCAGTTCCGCGAAGCGATGCGAGAGGCCGAGGTCGCCGATCTGAAGCGGCAATTCGAAGAAGCGAGCGCGAAGGCGACCTCCGCTTTCACCAATCCGCTTGAGACTGCTCAGAAAGAGGTTGAAGCCGCCCTCGGAAGCGATCCCGCGGCATCGTCGACCGGCGCATCCGCAAGTGCGACTGCCGAGCCCGATGCGGTCGAGCCCTCTGTTGGCGCTTCGGTCGCAGAAGCACAGCCTTCGGTCGTGCCTGACGTGCCCGTGGTGGCAAATGACGGCACGATCCAGATGCCATCCGATCCGGCCAAGCAGGGCGGAGGCAGTGCCGCATGAGCAACCGCAGGCCCGAAGAAGAAGATGAGATCGAGGCCAGCAAGGCGCCGCTGCTCGATCATCTGATCGAATTGCGTTCGCGCCTGATCAAGGCGCTGATCGCATTCGGCCTGGCGTTCATCCTGTGCTTTGCCTTCGCCAAGCAGATCTACAACATTCTCGTGTGGCCGTTCGTGTGGGTGGCCGGGCTCGAGAATTCGAAATTCATCTACACCGCGCTGCTCGAATATTTCCTCACGCAGCTGAAGCTCGCGATGTTCGGCGCGGCTTTCCTCGCCTTCCCGGTGATTGCCGGGCAGATTTACATGTTCGTTGCGCCTGGGCTCTATCGCAACGAGCGACAGGCCTTCGTACCGTATCTGATCGCGACCCCGATCTTCTTCCTGCTCGGCGCGCTCGTCGTTTATTTCCTGGTGATGCCGCTGCTGATCCGCTTCTCGCTCGGCATGCAGCAGACTGGCGACGGGCAGGCGGAGATCGCACTTCTGCCCAAGGTCGGCGAATATCTTTCGCTGATGATGACGCTGGTCTTCGCCTTCGGCGCGGCGTTCCAGCTTCCGGTGATCCTGACGCTGCTGGCGCGCATCGGGGTCATAACCTCGCAGCAGCTGCGCGAGAAGCGCCGCTACTTCATCGTCGGCGCGTTCGTGCTGGCCGCCGTGCTGACCCCGCCCGATGTGATCAGCCAGCTCTCGCTCGCGGTGCCGCTTTTGCTGCTTTACGAGGGTGCGATCTGGGCGGCCAGGATCGTCGAGAAGAAGTCACCGGCAGCAGGAGCGGCGACGGACGCGACCCCGGCCGAAGGCGCTGGCGGGTAGGGCGACCTTCCCCCGCCGCCAGGGCGCGGACACCTCGCCTCCCAAGGATCAGCGCCGACGGAGCGTTGGCTAACGCCATGAATCGGTGCTACGCCGCAGCCCTTTCCACCGTCATGGCCGGGTTGACCCGGCCATCCACGTCTTCCCGCGGGCGCGCCGCCAGGACGTGGATGCCCGCGACAGGCGGGCGTGACGAATCGAGGTAACGGTTCGCCATGCACGACATCCGATGGATCCGGGACAACCCGGCCGAGTTCGACCGGCGTCTGATGCGCCGCAAGTCCGACTTCAAGGGCACGGCCGAACGCCTGATCAAGCTTGACGAAGAGCGCCGCGCCGCCATCACCGCGGCCGAGAGCGCGCAGGCGCGGCGGAATGCTGCCTCCAAGGAGATCGGCGAGGCCAAGAAGAACAAGGACGAGGCACGGGCGTCGGCCCTGATGGCCGAGGTCGCCGAGCTGAAGGACAGGCTGCCGCAACTCGATGCCGCCGCGAAAGCGAAGGATGACGAACTGCTGAAGGCGCTCGCCGAACTTCCGAACCTGCCGCTCGATGAAGTGCCGGACGGCGAGGACGAGCACGGCAATGTCGAGCATCACAAGTTCGGTGCGAAGCGCGACTACGCGTTCACGCCGAAGCAGCATTTCGAGCTCGGCGAAGCGCTCGGCATGATGGATTTCGAACTTGCGGCCAAGCTGTCGGGCGCGCGCTTCGTGGTGCTCACCGGCGGGCTGGCGCGGCTCGAACGCGCGCTCGGCCAGTTCATGCTCGACCTGCACACGCAGGAGCATGGCTACACCGAGGTCAATCCGCCGGTGCTGGTGCGTGACGATGCGATGTTCGGCACCGCGCAATTGCCGAAGTTTCGCGAAGATCAGTTTCGTGCCGGCGACGACTTCTGGCTCATCCCGACCGCCGAAGTGCCGCTGACCAATCTGGTCCGCGAGGACATCACCGACGAAGCAAAGCTGCCGATGCGGCTCACCGCCTGCACGCCGTGCTTCCGCGCGGAGGCAGGCGCTGCCGGCAAGGACACGCGGGGCATGATCCGCCAGCATCAGTTCACCAAGGTCGAGCTCGTCTCCGTCACCACGCCCGAACAGGCGATGGACGAGCATGAGCGCATGACGGCCTCGGCCGAAGAAGTGCTGCGGCGGCTCGGCCTGCATTATCGGGTGGTCACGCTCTGCACCGGCGACATGGGATTCGCCTCGCAGAAGACCTACGACATCGAGGTGTGGTTGCCGGGCCAGAACATGTTCCGCGAAATATCGTCCTGTTCGGTCTGCGGGGACTTCCAGGCGCGTCGCATGAATGCGCGCTACAAGGGCAAGGACGGCAAGGTGAAGGGCTTCGTCACGACGCTGAACGGCTCGGGCGTTGCGGTGGGACGTGCCCTGATCGCGGTGATGGAGACCTACCAGCAGGCCGACGGCTCGATATTGGTGCCGGACGCGCTGCAGCCCTATATGGGCGGCATGAAAGTCATCGAGAAGAAGTAGGGGCGGGGCAATAGCAATGAGAATCCTCGTCACCAACGACGACGGCATTCATGCCGAGGGACTGAAGGTTTGCGAGGATATCGCTCGCTCGATCTCCGATGACGTGTGGGTGGTCGCGCCTGAGACCGACAATTCCGGCGTGTCGCATTCGCTGTCGCTGAACGATCCGCTGAGGCTGCGCGAGATCGGCCCGCGCCATTTCGCGGTGAAGGGCACGCCGACCGACTGTGTGATCATGGCGGTGCGCCACATCATCGCCGACCATCGTCCGGACCTCGTGCTGTCCGGCGTCAATCGCGGCCAGAACGTCGCTGAGGATGTGGGTTATTCCGGCACGGTCGCGGGCGCGATGGAGGGCACGGTCCTCAATATTCCCTCGATCGCGCTGTCACAGGCTTACGGGCCCGGTAACCGCGATAACCCGCCCTGGGACACGGGTCGCAAGTTCGGCCCCGATGTCGTGCGGCAGGTCCTGGCGACCGGCATCCCGAAAGGCTCGCTGGTCAACGTGAACTTCCCCGATTGCCATGCCGACGGCGTGCAGGGGCTGTCGGTCACCACGCAGGGCAGGCGCGATCAGGAATTGCTGCGCATCGAGCCGCGTTTCGACGGTCGCTCGAACCCTTATTTCTGGATCGCGTTTTCGCGGAAGGGCAAGCCGACGCCGGTGGACGGTACCGATTTGTCCGCGCTGGCACAGAACCGCATTTCGGTCACGCCGCTGCGGCTTGAGCAGACCGATCACGATTTCATGACGCGGCTTGCGGAGCAGTTTGACTAGCGCGGTCATTCGGGGTCCGCTTCCTCGGAGCGCCGCCGGATGACGAGAAAGGCGGGCAAGCAATGTGGCCGTCGAAGAACAAGAACATCGACCGTATGGAGTTCCTACTGACGCTGCGGCGTCGCGGGATTACCGACGCGGCGGTGTTGCGCGCGATGGACGAAGTGCCGCGCGAGATGTTCGTCAACGACGATACCCGGCAGCAGGCCTATCACGATCACGCGTTGCCGATCGCGTGCGGGCAGACGATCAGCCAGCCTTATGTCGTCGCCTATATGACCGAGTTGCTGGAGTTGCAGACGCATCACCGCGTGCTCGAGATCGGCACCGGCTCCGGCTATCAGGCCGCGGTGCTGTCACGGATCGCCGCCCATGTCGTCTCGATCGAGCGCTATCGAACGCTCGCGGAAAAGGCGCGCCGCACCTTCGATCGCATTGGCTACACCAATATCGATGTGATCGTCGGTGACGGTTTCGAAGGCGCGCCGAACCATCCGCCGTTCGACCGCATCATCGTCACCGCGGCGGCCGAAACCATCCCTGAGAATCTGCTCGGGCAACTGACCGATGATGGCATCATGGTATTGCCGGTCGGACCGCGCGATGGGACGCAACAGATCGTGCGGCTGCGCAAGACCCCCGACGGTGTCGAGCGCGAGGATCTGATTGCGGTGCGGTTCGTGCCGTTGATGCCCGGGATTGCGAAAGAGTTGTAAGTCTCGTCGGCGACACGCGTGCAAGCAATCGTAAACGCTGTTGCATCGTGCAAGTTGGCGAAGTCCATTAAGGTTTACGCGAAGCGTTCGCTTAAAGCCTTATTTACCCCGCGGGTGTTTAACTCGGCTCACTGTCTAGTAGCGTGAGTGAGTTTGTAAGATGCGTTCTGCTGAGCCTGCCCGCTCGCCTGCTGTGTCGCGTCTGGCTGTGTGCGCTGCGCTCGCTCTTGCGACCGCTGCCTGCTCAAGCGACGCCAACCGTATCGAACAGCCGTTCTCCAATCCGTTCTCGGGGCAACCGCTCGGTCCGGTCGCCCAGAACCAGCCGGCGCAGCAAGGCTACGGCCAGGGCCAAGGCGGTTATGGTCAGGGCGGTGGTCAAGGCTACGGTCAGGTGCAGAGCCAGCCGCTGCCTCCGGCACAGCCGGGCTATCAGCAGCCGGCTCCGCATTACCAGCAGCCGGCGCCACAATATCAGCAGTCGTCCTATCAGCCGCAGTCCGGTGGCGGCCGTGGTGTGAACCCGTATCCGTCGCAGCCCGAGGTGACCGGGTCGGTCCCGCAGCGTCCAGTGGTCTCGCAGCCGTCGCCGCAGAAGAGCTGGGACTGGAACGGCGGCACGCCGATCACGGTCAAGCAGGGCGAAACGATCCAGACGGTGTCGCGCCGCTATGGCGTGCCCGCGATCGCGATCGCGGAAGCCAACGGCATGACGACCGGCACGCCGATCTATCCGGGTCAGCGTCTGGTCATCCCGAAATACGGCAATGCGGGTGGCCGCGCGGTTCCTGCTGCGCCCGCCGCACCGCAACTGGCATCGACGCCGCTCACCACGGGCAGCGTGCGCCAGCCGGCGCCGGCGCGCCCGCTTGCCGCGCAAGGTCAGGTTCACACCGTTGCGCCGGGCGAGACCATGTTCAGCATCGGCCGGCGCTACAATGTCAGCCCGCTGGCGATTGCGCAGGCCAACCGGCTTCAGCCGCATCACAAGCTGCGCATGGGCGAGCAACTCACCATCCCCGGCGTCTCGCGGACCGCGCAGGCGCAGCGTCCGGCACCGGCACCGGTCGCGGCACCGGCTCCGGCCGCACAACCGGTCGCCGCGATGGCCCCGTCGCAGCGGGTCGCCGAAGCGCATTCACAGCAGATGCCGACCGCGCGCGTGATCACGCCGACGCCGAGCCCGATCGAGCAGGCGAAGGAAGACAAGGAAGAGCAGACCGCGTCCGCAGGCGGCGGAGGATTCCGCTGGCCGGTGCGTGGCCGCATCATTGCGGGATTTGGTCCGAAGCCCACCGGCCAGCAGAACGACGGCATCAATATCGCGGTGCCGGAAGGCACGCCGGTCAAGGCGTCGGAGGATGGTGTCGTGGCGTATTCGGGCAACGAGCTGAAGGGCTACGGCAATCTCGTGCTGGTGCGTCATGCCAGCGGACACGTTACCGCCTATGCACATGCCAGCGAATTGCTGGTGAAGCGCGGCGACAGCGTGAAGCGCGGCCAGGTCATCGCGAAGTCCGGCCAGACCGGCAACGTGTCCTCGCCGCAGCTGCACTTCGAGATCCGCAAGGGCGCGACGCCCGTCGACCCGATGCAGTTCCTGACCGGCGCGAGCTAGGGTTCAACATCCGGGTGCGCGTGCCGCGGCAAGCGCACCGGCCTCAGGCGAGCCTGACGCCCTTGCGTCCCGCATAATCCTGGATGAATTGCCACGCCACGCGGCCGGATCGCGAGCCGCGTGTCGTTGACCATTCCAACGCCTCGCGCCGCAACTCGTCCGGGTCCGTCGGAATGCGGAAATGCTTCACATAGCCGTCGACCATCGCGAGGAACTCGTCCTGGCTGCATTTGTGGAAGCCGAGCCACAGCCCGAAGCGGTCGGATAGCGACACCTTCTCCTCGACCGCTTCGCCCGGATTGATCGCCGTCGAGCGTTCGTTCTCCATCATGTCGCGCGACATCAGGTGACGGCGGTTTGAGGTGGCGTAGAGAATCACGTTCTCCGGCCGGCCCTCGATGCCGCCTTCGAGGACCGCCTTCAGCGACTTGTAGGTCGTGTCGTCGCCGTCGAAGGACAGGTCGTCGCAGAACACGATGAAGCGGTAGGGCGTCTCGCGCAGCATCGCCATGAGGAGCGGCAGGCTCTCGATATCCTCGCGGTGGATCTCGATCAGCTTGAGCTGGCCCGGCTCGCGGGCGGTCGCGTTGACGCTGGCATGTGCGGCCTTGACGAGGGACGACTTGCCCATGCCGCGCGCGCCCCAGAGCAGGGCGTTGTTCGCCGGCAACCCGTTCGCGAACCGTTCGGTGTTCTCGATCAGGGTGTCACGCATCCGGTCGATGCCTTTGAGAAGGCCGAGATCGACGCGGTTCACCCGCTTCACCGGCACGAGCACCCCGCCGTCGGCGTGCCAGATGAAGGCATCGGCGGCGCCGAAATCGGGCTTTGGCCGCGGGGGCGGTGACAGGCGCTCCAGTGCCGCCGCGATGCGCTCGATGGTCTCCGGCGAGGGATTCGCTGACTTTGGCTTGATCCTGGGCTTGGTCTTGGCGACTGTCCGCGTCCGGGCGCTCGTGGCGGGCTTCCTAGCTTTGCGCATGCGGTGGCGCGTCCTCTTGCAATGGCCTGCCGAACCCCATAGCTGCACCGAAAAAGGCCTGCAAGGCCAATGATTTGCTTCCGACTTGCGGCATCTTGGCTTAAAGCGGCCATGACGTTGCAATTGGACGGGCGGCCGCTATAGTCCGCGCCGTTTTGGGCGCGGTGTTCGCGCCGAACGACACGCTCAAAGAGGCCGTTCGATGCTGATTACGCCCGCCTATGCGCAGGCTGCTGGTGGTGATGCCAATTCGATGCTGGTTTCGCTGCTGCCTTTCGTCCTGATTTTCGTGATCATGTATTTCCTGATCCTTCGTCCGCAGCAGAAGCGCGTGAAGCAGCATCAGGAGATGGTGAAAAACGTTCGCCGCGGCGATACCGTCGTGACGTCCGGCGGTCTGATCGGCAAGGTGACCAAGGTCATCGACGACGACCAGCTCGAGATCGAGCTTGCGGACGGCGTCAAGGTCCGGCAGGTGCGCCAGATGGTCAGCGATGTGCGCGCCAAGGGCGAGCCGGTTAAGGACGAAGCGTAGCGGCATTGCCGGCGTAGAGGGGCGCGCCTGACTATCCTCTCGATAACGGACGCGATCACGGACTAGGCCGATGCTTTACATTTCCCGCTGGAAGATGCTGGCGATCATCGCGACGACGCTGATCGTGTGCTCCTTCGCGATTCCGAACTTCTTCCCGAAGGAACAGGTCGAAAAGTGGCCGAAATGGGCGCAGCGCCATATCGTGCTCGGCCTCGATCTGCAGGGCGGCTCGCACATCCTGCTTGAGGTCGACTCGGCCGCGGTGCGCAAGGAAAAGGTCGAGGCGCTGCGCGACGACGTGCGGCGCGTGGTCCGGGAGAACAGGCTCGGCAGCCCGTCCGCGGTGACCGTGCGTGGCAACACCGTCGAGTTCCGTGTCCGCGACGGCGTCGATCAGAAGCTCGCTCTCCAGAAATTCCAGGAATTGTCTCAGCCGCTTGGTGGACTGCTGCAGGCGACCGGCCAGCGCAGCATCGATGTGGTCGATGCCGGCGGCGGATTGTTCCGCCTGACCGTGACCGAGCCCGCTCTTGTCGAGCGCATCCGCCAGTCGGTCGACCAGTCGATCCAGATCATCGAGCGCCGCGTCAACGAGCTCGGCACCGTCGAGCCCTCGATCCAGCGCCAGGGCGTCGATCGCGTTCTGGTCCAGGTGCCGGGCCTTCAGGATCCGCAGCGCCTGAAGGATCTGCTCGGCAAGACTGCCAAGCTGACTTTCCGGATGGTCGACATGACCACGACACCGGATCAGGCGGAGGCGGGCAAGGTTCCGCCTGAATCCGAACTGCTGCGCGGCAGCAAGTCCGAAAACGGTCAGCCCTATGTGATCGAGAAGCGCGTCGTCGTCTCGGGCGAAGACCTCGTCGATGCGCAGCCCGGCTTCGACCAGCGCACCAGCGAGCCGGTCGTCAATTTCCGCTTCAACAACAATGGCGCACGGCGCTTTGCCGAAGCGACGCAGTCCAATGTCGGACGGCCCTTCGCCATCGTGCTCGACAACGAGGTGATTTCGGCGCCGGTGATCCGCGAGCCGATCATCGGCGGCTCGGGACAGATTTCCGGAAATTTCACCGTGCAGGCCGCGAACGATCTCGCGATTCTCCTGCGCGCGGGCGCGCTTCCGGCGCCGCTGACCATCATCGAAGAGCGCACGGTCGGCCCCGGCCTTGGCCAGGACTCGATCGACAACGGCATGCGAGCGGCCTGGATCGGCTCGCTCGCGGTCATCATCTTCATGTTCGCGACGTACGGCCTGTTCGGCCTGTTCGCCAACATCGCCGTGGCGATCAACGTCGCGATGATCTTCGGCATCCTGTCTTTGCTCAATGCCACGCTGACATTGCCGGGCATCTGCGGCATCGTGCTGACCGTCGGCATCGCGGTCGACTCGAACGTGCTGATCTACGAGCGTATCCGCGAAGAGGTGAGGGCGGGCCGATCCGCGCTCAATGCGCTTGACGCGGGCTTCACGCGCGCGCTTGCGACCATCCTCGACTCCAACATTACGACCTTCATCGCGGCCGTCGTCCTGTTCTATATCGGCACGGGCCCGGTGCGCGGATTCGCTGTGACACTCGGCATCGGCATCGTGACGACCGTTTTCACCGCTTTCACCCTGACACGATTGATGGTGGCCCTGTGGGTGCGCTGGTGGCGCCCGCGTACGGTCCCGATCTGAGGTTCGAGAACGCCCGTGCGCATTCCTCTTCTTCGTATCGTCCCGGACGACACCAAATTCGACTTCATGCGCTTCCGGCGCATCAGCTTCCCGATATCGGCCGTTCTGTCGATCGTCGCGATGCTGCTGTTCTTCACCCACGGCCTCAATCTGGGCGTCGACTTTGTCGGCGGCACGTTGATGGAGGTGCAGACCAAGTCCGGTCCGGCCGATCTTGCGAAGATGCGCAGCGCCGTGGGCTCGCTCAATCTCGGCGAAGCGCAGCTCCAGCAATTCGGGGCTCCGACGGACGTGCTGATCCGCATCCCGCAGCAGCCGGGAGGCGAACTGGCGCAACAGCAGGCGGCGCAAAAGGTGCGTGCGGCACTGGGCGATGAGATCGACGTGCGACGCATCGAGGTGGTCGGCCCGCGCGTTTCGACCGAGTTGCTGGCCTACGGCATCTTCGGGTTGCTGGTCGCGATTATCGGTATCTTTATCTACCTCTGGTTCCGGTTCGAATGGCAGTTCGCGCTGGGCGCCATGATCGCGAACGTGCACGACCTTGTGCTCACCATCGGCTTCCTGTCATTGATGCAGATCGATTTCGATCTCAACGGCATCGCCGCGCTGATGACCATTCTCGGCTATTCGCTGAACGACACGGTCGTGATCTACGATCGTATCCGCGAGATGCTGCGGCGCTATAAGCGCATGTCGATCGCGGACCTTCTGAACATCTCGGTCAACTCGACCCTGTCGCGCTCCGTGATCACGCACGTCACGGTCACGCTTGCGTTGCTTGCGCTGTTCTTCTTCGGCGGCCACGCCATCCATGCCTTCACCGCGACGATGCTGTTCGGTGTCGTGCTGGTCGGCACCTACACCTCGATTTTCATCGCCGCGCCGATCCTGATCTATCTCGGTGTCGGCTATGGACGGCAGGAGGCCGACGAGCCTGCGCCGAAGGAATTCGTGGCTGAAGTTGCATCCGACAAGGCCGGCGCGGCGAAACCCGCCGCGGCCAAGCCCGCCACAGCCAAGCGCTGAGCTTGGACCGGCCGGATCAGCCTCCGCATTTTCCGCGGCCTGCGCCGATCGACTCCTACGGACGCGGCGGCTTCCGCTTTGCCGGCATGTCGCATCGCGGCTCGCTTCTGTTGCTGCCGAGCGGGATCTGGGCCTGGCCGGTGACAGAGCCATCTGGCATTGACGCGCACACATTGGCGCCAGTCCTCGCCGAGGCGGACGCGATCGGGCTGTTGCTGATCGGGACCGGGCGGTCGCGCTGGCCGCTGCCGATCGAGCTCATGCAACTCTTCGCGCGCCACGGCATTTCGGCAGAGACCAGCCGGACCGGGCAGGCCGCCAACACCTACAACATCCTGCTCGAGGAAGGTCGCAAGGTCGCCGCCGCGCTGATTGCGGTGGACTGAGCGCTGGCAATCCCGTCATGACCCAGCAGGCCGATTATTGCGAAACACTGGTCCGTGACGCCGACAAGGACCGGTTTCTGGCGACCCTGTTTGCGCCCGCGGCGTCGCGCCCCGATCTCCACACGCTCTACGCATTCGATCTGGAGACGGCAGCGGTCGCGCATCGTGTCCGCGATCCGGTCGCCGGCGAGATCAGGCTGCAATGGTGGCACGACGCATTGTCGTCGGACGACGGGGTCTCCAGCGGACATCCCGTTGCTGACGCGATGGTGGAGCTCCTGCGCCGCAACGGGATACCCGGAAGCATCGCGCTCGATCTCGTCGACGCGAGGCGGCGGTGGCTGTATGCGAACGAAGAAACCACCGAAGCGGAATTCGAATTGCTGGCTTCGGAGACGGCGGGGGCGGTGATCGGGATGGCCGCGCGGGTTCTCGGCGGGCCGCTTCACGAGGCGACGCGGCTTGCGGCGCATCATGCCGGCGTGGTCGTGGCGGCAAGCCAGATCGCCCCGGACAGGGGCGCTTTTGATGCGCGGGTCCTGATCGACCGTCATCGGGCGGCGGCGCGCGCGCTCATTCCGAATCTGCCTGACGCAGTGCTGCCGGCTTTCCTGCCGCTCGCGCTTGCCGTGGATGACCGCGCCAGCTTGCCGCAATGGCGCAAGCAGTGGATCCTGTGGCGTGCGTCCGGAAACCTCGCGCGCTGGGTCTAGGTCAGAACGCGTAGCGGTCCCGCAGGTTCTGGCGTCCGGCGACGATGCGCGCGACGACTTCCTTCTCGGTCTCGTTGGCGAGCAACGGATCGATCAGATCGATCTGGTTCATAGCCACGAGTTGCAGGATGTCGGTCCGGATCTCGCCGCTCCCGGTACGCGGCAGCCGCTCGACCACCTGAAGCCGTTCCGGCGCGGTGATGCGTTTCGGATCATTCGCGAGGTGTCGGACGAGGTCGGTCTCGGCGAGACTGTCGCCCTCGACGAAAGCGTAAAGGCCGGTGCCAGTGCGCCGGTCAGGGAAGGCGACGATCACGGCATCGCTCACGCCGTCATACTGTTTGAGCCGCGCCGTCAGTTGCGGCGCGTCATTGACGAAGCGCGGGCCGGAGCCTTCGCGATCGGTGAAATTCAGCATGCCGCGCGTGATCCAGTAATAGACCTTCTTGCCGGTCGCCATCCAGATCCGCGTCGGCCACGCCTTGCGCGCGAGGATGCGCTTCTCGGTCGCGGTGAGGGCGTCCGGTACATAGCGGCGCTTGTGCTTGAGCATGTGCCGCAGGTCTTCGTAGGCCGCGATGCGGAACAGCCGGCCGCGTCGTGAGAAGTGCGTCGCGAGCTGGAAGTCGGTCAGGGATGCGTAACCGGTCGGCGTTCGAAGCCAGTTCTGCTCCTTGGCGAGGTCATTGTGCGTCAGCCCTTCGCGATGGATGGCGCGAAGCGCGCGCCGGGCGGAGCGGAAGAAATTCAGATCGCCTTCAGGTCGGGCGATGTGTACCGGCAGTCCGTCGATCCAGCCGCGGACCAGGGCCTGTTTGCCGAGGTAAAGGAGCGGTGGAGCGATACCAAGTGAGCCTGCGATCGCGAGCCCGCGTGCCTCCCGCTTCAGAAAGTGGCGCGCGATGCCGTAGCTCCACCACGGGACGAGATCGATCCGCCGCAGCACGGCTTCGACCTCGCCACCGGGCGTCGTGAAGCTGCCCCGTTCGACGGTGGAGAAGACGTCCTGTTTGAGCACGAGCCGGCTTCGGAAGCGGCCGGCGAGTTCTTGCGGAATGGAATCTTGATCGTTCATCGGTCGGGCTGCTGATCGCGGGCAGCTTCTAGCATGCGGGCGGTGCGCAGGTCATGCCGCGGCCGTCACTGTCCCGTCGGACCACAAGGCGAGGTCGGACAATGCGCGGGCGGTGAGGGCACGCTTCTTGGCGATGGTCTTGGCCGGGCCGCGCAGCCGCTCTCCAGTCTCGGAGCGGCTCGGTGTCTGCGCGAGAGGCGGGAACAGTCCGAAATTGATGTTCATTGGCTGGAAGCTGCGCGGTCCGGCATCGATGGTCTCGAGATGGCCGCCGGTGATATGCGCGAGCAGCGCGCCGTGGGCGGTTGTCGGTGGCGGCGCGACGATTGCCGTCCCGAGGCGCTCGGCCGCGGCAAAGCGGCCGGCAAGCAGGCCGATCGCTGCGGATTCCACGTAACCTTCGCAGCCGGTGATCTGGCCGGCGAAGCGCAGGCGCGGCATCGCTCGCAACCGCAGATGTGGATCGAGCAGGATCGGCGAGTTCAGGTAGGTATTGCGGTGCAGTCCGCCGAGCCGCGCGAATTCGGCTTGCTCCAGACCGGGAATGGTGCGGAACAGCCGCGTCTGCTCGCCGTGCTTCAGCTTGGTCTGGAAGCCGACCATGTTGAACAGCGTGCCCAGCTTGTTGTCCTGGCGCAACTGCACCACCGCATAGGGCTTGCGATCGGGTGCGTTCGGATTCGTCAGACCGAACGGCTTCATCGGTCCATGGCGCAATGTCTCGCGGCCGCGCTCGGCCATGACTTCGATCGGAAGGCAGCCGTCGAAATACGGTGTCGAGGCTTCCCATTCGTGGAACGAGACTTTCTCCGCCGCCAGCAGCGCATCGATGAAGGCGTCGTATTGAGCGCGGTCGAGCGGGCAGTTGATGTAGTCGGCGCCCGAGCCGCCGGGACCGGCCTTGTCATAGCGCGACTGGAGCCATGCGACCGACATGTCGATGGTCTCGCGATGCACGATCGGCGCGATTGCATCGAAGAAGGCAAGCGACGTCTCGCCCGTCAGGTTGCGGATCGCGTCCGCGAGAGCGGGCGAGGTCAGGGGACCGGTCGCAACGATCACGCTGTCCCAGTGCTCATCGGGCAGCCCGTCGACTTCGCCACGCTCGATCCGGATCAATGGATGCGTCTCGAGCGCGTGTGTCACGGCTGCGGAAAAGCCGTTGCGGTCAACCGCAAGCGCGCCGCCCGCCGGAACCTGATTGGCATCGCCCGCACGCATGATCAGCGAGCCGAGTCGGCGCATCTCCTCGTGCAGCACACCGATCGCGCTGGTCTCGCGGTCGTCGGAGCGGAAGGAGTTCGAACAAACGAGCTCGGCGAGGCTGTCGGTGTGATGTGCCGCGGTCTGCCGGATCGGGCGCATCTCGTGCAATAGGACGGGGACACCGGCCTGCGCGAGCTGCCAGGCGGCTTCGGAACCGGCGAGGCCTCCGCCGACGACGTGAACTGGATCGATACGCGACATCGTGCCTGCCTATGCGATGGCGAGCGCGCGGGCAATCACATAGCGACACAACGAAAACGCCCGCTGGATGCGGGCGTTCTCGATTGCCTCAATTGAGGAATTCAATCAGGCCGTGCGCTCGGCGCTTTCCCAGGCGATACGCGGGATATCCGAACGGGAGATTCCGATGTCCGCGAGCTCGCGATCACCGAGGCGGGACAGCTCCTGAAGGCTGTTCCCATAAGCGCGCCACTGGCGCAGAAAGCGGACGAAGTGGGAGAGGAACATGGCTGGCATCCCTTTGAAAGATCAGAAGAACCGGTACTGATTCTGACAACAAGATAGTGCGCCATGGTGCGACGCAACAGATTTTATGTTGCGGCGCAGCTATGCGGGATATGCATAATGCCAGTCATATTTCGTTAAATTTTAATGAAATCCGAGCCTATGCGGGGCCTAACAGCCCGATACCGGACGCCATGGCGTCACAGATTTGCATAGGTAACGGCTTGGCGAGGATCGTTAGCGGGGGCGGACGCCCGGCTTCCCGGTCGGCGGGAACAGGAACTCGACACCAGCCGCTTCAAGTGCCGCCTGCAACGGGGCGAGCGAATCTTCTCGCCCCGGAGGCGGCCCGTCCATTTCCTCAAGTCTCCGGATGGTCGAACTCGACACCGCCGCCGCCAGAGAGAGTTCGCGCACGGACCAGTTGAGCACGCCGCGGGCCGACCGCAGCTGCGCGCCGGTCAGCACTGCCTTTTCGGTGTCGATGGTTGTCGGCCACACCTTTCGGTCCTGAATATCGGTGGAGATGCCGACCCATTCGCGCACCGTTCCCGATTCAAAAAGGATGGGCGCCGCGCGGGACATCATCCATCGGTATTCGCCGTCGGGCTGCTCGATCCTGTGCTCCACCGAGTATTCGCGCTTTGTGACGAGCGCGTCCGTCCAGGCCTGCATCGTGTGGGCGCGATCATCGGGATGTACGAGGTCGATCCAGCGCGAGCCCAGGATGTCGGTCGGATTCTGTCCACGCAATTCACGCCAGTTGCGAATGTCGAGAATCCGCCCCTCCGCATCGGCCGTCCAGATGAACGCGCCGGTGGCGGTGACGAGCGCACGGAAGCGCGAATCCGACGCTTCCCTCGCGAGCGCCATTTCGCGTTGCGGGGTGACGTCAAGCAGCACCCCGTACGCGCGGACAGGCTTGCCGGTCTTGTCGAGATTCACCTCACTCCGGTTGGAGAGCCAGCGGAGCTTGCCGTTCGGCCGTATGATCCGGAATTCCCGGTCAAGCGGTAATCCTTCCCTCACGATTCGGTCGAACTCACCCGAAGGTCGTCGATCGTCGGGATGCATCAGCTCGATGATCGCTTCGTAGGATGGTTCAACCGACCCGGAGGCAAGGCCAAGAAGTTCGTAAAATCCGCTTGACCACGCCATCTTGCGGGTCGTGAAGTCGAGGCTCCAGACACCGGCTTCAGTCTTCTTTTCGAGAAGACGAAAAGCCTCCTGAGAGCCGGGATCATCGGACGACATTACCATTGCACCCTCCACAAGTCGGGTAGTCCTGGCATGATCGAAATTTCCGGTTCCCGCAGAGTATCATCGAAAAAATTTGTGCCTGCAATCGCTTTTGCGTAAAAATTGTGCGTAAAAGTTCCGCCCGGCCCCGCTACGAAAATGTTGCCTGAGGCACGAAATTCAACGGTGACTTGAGAATGACGGGTATGCAGGCGCTGTTTTTCGACATGTTCGGGACGGTCGTCGACTGGCGCCGCGGAATTGCGCGCGAAAGCGAAGAGCTTCTGGCGCCTCGGGGGTATTCGCTCGACTGGATCGCCTTCGCCGATGCATGGCGCGCCGAATATCAGCCATCGATGGAAGAGGTGCGGGCGGGGCGGCTTGCTTTCAGCAAGCTCGATGTTCTGCACAGGCGCAATCTCGATCGGATCCGGCCGCGCTTCGGATTGTCGGACCTGGATGAGGACACATGCCGCGCGCTGAATACGGCCTGGCATCGTCTCCCGGCCTGGCCCGATGTGCCGGAGGGGCTTTCGCTGCTGCGCAAGCGCTTCCTGCTGGCGCCTGTCTCCAACGGAAATATCGGGTTGATGGTGCGGCTGGCGCGGCACAACGACTTTCGCTGGGACGCCATCCTCGGCGCTGAGATTGCCGGTGACTACAAGCCGAAGCCGCAGGTTTACGATGCGTCCTGCGCAGCGCTCGATCTCGCGCCCGAGCAATGCATGATGGTCGCCGCGCACAGTTCCGATCTCGCCGCCGCCGCGGCGCGCGGCTTGCGGACCGCGCATGTTGCGCGGCCCGATGAATACGGCCCCGGGACAGGCGAGCCGCGGCCCACCGTACCGGTCGACATAGCAGCGAGCGACTTCATCGATCTCGCGCGCAAGCTGGCGTAGTCGCGGCCGACTCACGGTTCGGAGACGGCGCTTACTTGACGATGCTGTCCGCGAGTGAGGCGACACTGTCCCTGATCTGCGGATCGGAGAGCTGTCCTCCGATCTCGCGAGTCATTTCGCCGAGCTTGTCGCGCATCGGTTTCGGCAGACTCTCCGCGATCTTCGGCGCGAGCGCATTCAGCTGCGCCATCCGCGCGCGGCGCCACTCGTCAGTGATGCCTTCCGCGGTAAAGGTGCTGATCGTACCTGCGACAGTCTGCACGATACCGCTCGAGACTTGCATGAAGCCGCCCTGGAATTTCGGGTCCTTGCGCTCCTTGTCGGAGGCCGATGCCATTTTTGCGCGTATGGCGTCGAGCGTGAAACCGGACAGGGCGAGTTGAAAATCCACGAAGCGGCCATACTCGTTCTGGAACTCGGCGATGTTCTTCCCGATGCGGTCGCCAATTTTCGGGTTGCGCGCGTTCGCCAGATTGCTCGTTCCGGTTCCGGCCATCATGTAGACCAGCCCGACCTTGTCGGCATTGGCGAGCCACTGGGTGATCCGCGGGATGTCGGAGAATTCCGGCGAGGTCATCGCGCTGGTATCGAGCACGACATCCAGCAGCGCCTTGGCGGCAGGGTCGGATTCGCGCGGCGGCTTTCCGGTCTTGGTCGAATTGCCCGCAAGCTTGACGAAGTCAGCGGCCGCCTTCTGCGCGGCGGCGAGTTTCTTCTGGTCCATTTCCGCGCCCGCCGGCGCCGCGATCAGACACAGGGCCGCGGCGAGGGTCGCGACGAGACGGGGGTACATTCGGGCTTCCTGGCGTTAAAATTGCGGATCGGTAGACTAGCTGCAATCGCGCCCTGTCCCAACGGGCCGGGCGCCTCCGTTGCTTGCGCAAACGGGCCTCTGCTATAGCTCGGTTCCAGAAAATCCCAACGGAGTCATCTAATGTCGGTCGACGCGGCGACCGTTCGCCGGATTGCCCATCTATCCCGAATCGCGGTTGCCGACGGGGAGGTGGAACACCTGCGCGGTGAGATCAACGCGATCCTCGCCTTCGTGGAGCAACTCGCGGAAGTCAACGTCGATGGCGTCGAGCCGATGACGTCGGTGACCCCCATGGTGATGAAGAAGCGCGTCGATCAGGTGACCGATGGCGGGATCGCGGACGACATTCTGCGGAATGCGCCGCTGACCGAGGGGCCGTATTTCGTCGTCCCCAAGGTCGTCGAGTGAAGGTTGTCGAGTCATGTGTCTCGCCTGCGAAGAAGCCGACATGTATTACCGCTGGCAGTTGCTCCAGCAGATCGCCAAGGGCGAGATGCCGGAGGGACACAGCGAAGAGGACCTGCGCACCCTCGGATTGCCGCTGCCCGGCGAGATCGAGGTGGTCGAGGAGCCGGATGGCACCAAGGTCGTCCGTCAGAAGGCGCCAGAGACAACGGCTGCGGCCTTTGCCTGCGATAGTCCCGACGCATGAGCGATCTCACCAACCTCACGATCGCCGCGGCGCGTGACGGACTGAAAACAAAAAGCTTCAGCGCATCCGAACTGACCGAGGCGCATATTGCCGCGGTCGAGAAGGCGCGCGCGCTCAACGCCTATGTGTTGGAAACGCCGGATCATGCGCGGCAGCGGGCCAGAGAGTCCGACGCGCGCATCGCGTCCGGCGATGCCGGGCCGCTGGAGGGCATTCCGATCGGCGTGAAGGATCTGTTCTGTACGAAGGACGTACGGACGACGGCGTGCTCGAAGATCCTCGGCAATTTCGTTCCGACCTATGAGTCGACGGTCACCTCCCAACTCTGGCGCGACGGCGCGGTGATGCTCGGCAAGACCAACAACGACGAATTCGCCATGGGCTCGTCCAACGAGACCTCGGCACTCGGCGCGGTCATCTCGCCCTGGCGTCGAAAGGGTTCGAACACCCCGCTCGTACCGGGCGGATCGTCCGGTGGTTCGGCGGCGGCCGTGGCGGCGCGCCTGTGCCTTGCCGCCACCGGCACCGACACTGGTGGTTCGATCCGCCAGCCGGCGGCGTTCACCGGTATCGTCGGCATCAAGCCGACCTATGGCCGCTGCTCGCGCTGGGGCATCGTCGCCTTCGCGTCATCGCTCGATCAGGCGGGGCCGTTCACGCGGACCGTCCGTGACAACGCGATCCTCTTGCGCTCGATGGCGGGCCATGACCCGAAGGACACCACCAGCGCCGATCTGCCGGTGCCGGACTATGAGGCGGCGGTCGGCAAGTCGGTGAAGGGCATGCGCATCGGCATCCCGAAGGAGTATCGGATCGACGGCATGCCGTCCGAGATCGAGAAGCTGTGGGAGCAGGGCGCAGCCTGGCTGAAGAATGCCGGCGCCGAGATGGTCGAGATCTCGCTACCGCATACGAAATACGCGCTGCCGGCCTATTACATCGTGGCGCCGGCGGAAGCCTCGTCCAACCTCGCGCGCTATGACGGCGTCCGCTACGGCCTGCGCGAACAGGGGCGCGACATCGTCGGCATGTATGAAGCGACGCGCGCTGCGGGCTTCGGCGCGGAGGTGCGCCGCCGTGTGATGATCGGCACCTATGTGCTCTCGGCCGGCTATTACGATGCCTATTATCTTCGCGCGCAGAAGGTGCGGACGCTGATCAAGAAGGATTTCGAGGATGTGTTCGCTGCAGGTGTCGATGCGATCCTGACGCCGGCAACGCCATCCGCTGCCTTTGGCGTCGGCGAAAAGGGCGGCGCGGATCCGATCGAGATGTATCTCAACGACGTCTTCACGGTCACGGTCAACATGGCGGGGTTGCCGGGCATCTCTGTCCCGGCCGGCCTGTCGTCCGAAGGACTGCCGCTCGGATTGCAACTGATCGGACGGCCGTTCGACGAGGCGACGTTGTTCTCGCTCGGCGCGGTGATCGAGCAGGCGGCCGGGACTTACCCGGTCGAGGCGTGGTGGTGATGGCTGCTCCTGCGAAGAATCCGAACCTCATCCGCGGCGTGACCGGGGACTGGGAAGTCGTGATCGGCATGGAGGTCCATGCTCAGGTCACCTCGGAATCGAAACTGTTCTCCGGCGCGTCGACGGCGTTCGGCGGCGAGCCGAACTCGCATGTGTCGCTGGTCGATGCCGCAATGCCGGGAATGTTGCCGGTGATCAACGAGGAGTGCGTGCGGCAGGCAATCCGCACCGGTCTCGGGTTGAAGGCCGTGATCAACAACAGGTCGGTGTTCGACCGGAAGAACTATTTCTATCCGGACCTGCCGCAAGGCTACCAGATCAGCCAGTACAAGTCGCCGATCGTGGGCGAGGGGGTGGTCGGCGTCGATTTGCCAGACGGCAGCAGCATCAATGTCGGCATCGAGCGCGTCCATCTCGAGCAGGACGCTGGAAAAAGCATCCACGACCAGCATCCGACGCTTTCGCTGGTCGATCTCAATCGCTCCGGCGTCGCGCTGATGGAGATCGTCTCGAAGCCGGACATCCGCTCGTCGGAGCAGGCGAAGGCCTATGTCAGCAAGCTGCGCTCCATCCTCCGTTACCTCGGCACATGCGATGGCGACATGGAGAAGGGCAACCTCCGCGCCGACGTCAACGTATCGGTGCGGCGGCCCGGTGAGCCCTACGGCACGCGCTGTGAGATCAAGAACGTCAACTCGATCCGTTTCATCGGCCAGGCTATCGAATACGAGGCGCGGCGCCAGATCGAGATCATCGAGGACGGCGGCACGATCGACCAGGAAACGCGCCTGTTCGACCCGAACAAGGGCGAAACCCGTTCGATGCGCTCCAAGGAAGAGGCGCATGACTATCGTTACTTCCCCGATCCGGACCTGCTGCCGCTCGAATTCGACGACGCCTATGTCGATGCGCTGCGGGCGAATCTTCCGGAGCTTCCGGACGAGAAGAAGGATCGGTTCATTGCGTCGTACGGTCTGCCGCCCTATGACGCCGGCGTCCTGATCGCCGAGAAGGAGACGGCGGACTATTTCGAGGCGGTCGCAAAGGGCCGCGATGCGAAATCCGCCGCGAACTGGGTGATCAACGAACTCGCCGGCCGCCTGAACAAGGAGGGCAGGGACATCGGCGCGTCGCCGGTTTCCGCCGCGCAACTCGGGACGATCCTCGACCTGATCTCGGAAAAGACGATTTCAGGCAAGATCGCCAAGGATCTGTTCGAGATCGTGTGGGCCGAGGGCGGTGATCCGCGCGGCATCGTCGAGGCGCGGGGGATGAAGCAGGTCACCGATACGGGTGCGATCGAGAAAGTGGTCGATGAGATCGTGGCTGCGAATCCCGACAAGGTTGCGGATGCGAAGACCAACCCGAAAGCGATCGGCTGGTTTGTCGGTCAGGTGATGAAGTCGTCCGGCGGCAAGGCCAATCCGCAAGCTGTGAACGAAATCCTGAAAGCCAAACTCGGTCTTTGAGACTGCGCGCGGTAGCGATAGGCTTTCGTTCTCATCGCTATGTGCGTTTTGAAATTGACGAGGTCACCATGCTTACCCGCCGCTGTCTGCTTGCGCTTTCACTTGTCGTCGCGACAACGCTTGGAGCCCACGCCGCCGACAGCAAATACGGCAACTTCATCTTCGTAAAACCGGGGCAGCTTGATCTCGGCAAGCTGCTGGCTCCGGCCCCCGACCCGAATTCGGAAACCCAGAAGCGCGATCTTGCGACCGTGCTGGAGGTTCAGAAGACGCGCACGCCGGCCCAGGTCGAGCGGGCCGTGGCTGACAATCCGCTCTCGATCTACCGCTTCGCTGATGTCGTCGGTCCGGACTTCTCCGCCGCGCGCTATCCGCAGGTGGACGCCTTCTTCAAGCGGATGTTCAACGACTCCCGCATCCTCGTTCTCTCCAGCAAGGATGTGTGGGACCGCCCGCGTCCTTACGTCGTGAGCAAGGACGTCCAGCCGGTCGGTGAGTTGCCGAAGGCGCCGGGGTCCTATCCGAGCGGTCACGCGATCTTCGGCTATCTGAGCGCGATCATTCTCGCCAACATGCTGCCGGAGAAAGCGACCGCTCTCTATGAGCGCGGCTACGAGTACGGGACCAACCGCGTGGTCACCGGTGTTCACTTCCCGACCGATCTCGAAGGTGGCCGCATGGCCGCAACCGCCATCGCTGCAGCATTGTTGCAAAGCGAACAGTTCCGAACGGAACTGGAGGCCGCGAAGACGGAATTGCGGAAGGGACTCGGCCTTTCGATCAACGCAGCGTCGTCCTCGGCGCGCTGAGACGTTCTCATCTTCGCTGACGGGACGCGTTTTCATCTCGACGCTGTCGCCTCAATGGCCGTGAACTGACTTTTGCGAGCGCAGCTCGGCCTTTGACCGACCCCGTCAGCGAAATTTGACGCGAACAGAATCCGCGTCGTGTTGCATCGGGCGTCGTTGAGATGCGCTCGCAACAATCCGCCCATCAACCCGTCCCGTTTTGGGGCAATGCAGTATGCTCGATGAGTGATTGAGCGTGCGCGAATGCGCGCGAGACGACAATCGTTGCAGTGCGAACGATACGCCGACGCCGTTCAAAGTCGTGCGCAAGCTTCGGAATGGAGCGCGTGACGCGACGGGTGAATGCGTCAACGCCGAATCGAGATGACCGATTCGTTCGATTCGCGATCGAATCCGCCGCCTGCGCGCCCCATTTCCGAGCCGTCCCAAAAAAAAATTTGTGATTGTAAACGGGACAATCGGCTTGACATCGCAACCACTGAAATTGCGGGCGCTGCACTCGTGCTGTCGATGAAGAACGAACGCATTCGAACACTCACGACACACGAATTGCCCATATTTTATCGGTGCAAATCAATCATCGCGATCTCGGCGCGGCGACGATCGTCAGCGTCGTCTCGCCGGTGATGTGCTGAACGCGCGCGCGCCGCCGTCATGCATCGATCGACGCTCGCGGCGACCCGCGGGAGTACACGTTTCGTTAAGTGGAGTCGCTGTTTCGTGCGTTCTGGTGTAATCGAGTTCACGTGCACGTCGATTCGCGACGGCACTTAATCGATAGCGCCATCTCTAACTTGGAGGGCACAATGGCGAAACGTAAGAAGGCAGTGGCCAAGAAGGCTGCTAAGAAGACGAAGCGCGCTAAGAAGCGGAAGTAAGCGCGATCCGTTTTCGTGCCACGTTACATGGCCGGCGACGCTGTTCTGCGCGAATTCAACTTCGGGCGAGGCATCGCCGGCTTCAATGTAACGACGGAGGGCGTCGGCGAGACAATATCAGGTCTCTCCGACGCCCTCGGTCTTTCCGGACATGGCTTTGCCGTCCAGACTTCTGCAGCCTGACGCGACTTAGCCGGTTCATACCCGGCTATTCAGGCGGCTTTCGGCTTCAGGCGCGTATTGCACGCGCTCCAGAATTTCGGCCAGGTCATGTTCTTCTCGATCTTGCCGGCCTTCTTTGCCTCTCGCCATTCCGCGCCGCATTGCTTCTGGCGATCTCTGACCGCGGCGCGAGCGGCTGACGCCTTGGCTTTCTTCTCGGCGCGCTCCTTCTTGGCCTCGGCCCGTTTGGCCTTGCGCTCTTCCGCCTTGGCCTTGCGATCCTCGGTCGACTTCGACTTCGCGTCGCTCTGACCCGTTGCTTCCTTTGCGGGGGGCGTCGTCTGCGCGACTGCGCCGCCGCCCTGAAGTCCCGCGAATGCCAATGCTGCCGCAATCAACGTCGCAACTATGACCTTGCTCATGCTTCACTCCCACCTTGCACCGCGATAGGTGCAAAACGGGAGACTATGCGTTGCGGTGAGGGCGGTCCATATGGACCAGCCGGTTGCAGCGGGCATGTCCCGGGCTTAGGTGACGTTGCCTGGATCGTGCGAATGTAGGAGACAGCGATGGCGCGCAAGCCGGCCAAGTCGAAGACACGAACAGCGAAGAAGCCGAAATCGCCGCCGAAGGGGCGGGCCCCGAAAGCCGGAGTGGCCGCAAGGCGCAAGGCGCCGCCCGCAAAGCGGAAGGTGGCGTCGGCAAAGCGCCAGCGCCCGATCGAGCTCTATTACTGGCCGACACCCAATGGCTGGAAGATTTCGATCATGCTGGAGGAGTGCCGGCTTCCCTACATAATGAAGCCGGTGAACATCTCGACCGGTGACCAGTTCAAGCCGGAATTCCTCGCGATCTCCCCTAACAACCGCATGCCGGCCATCGTCGATCCCGACGGTCCTGGCGGGCGGCCGATCTCGGTCTTCGAGTCGGGCGCGATCCTGCAATATCTCGGACGCAAGACCGGCAAGTTCTATCCGACTGATGAGCGCGCCCGGACGGAGGTCGATCAATGGCTGTTCTGGCAGATGGGGGGGCTCGGCCCGATGGCAGGGCAGGCGCACCATTTCCGGATATACGCACCTGAGAAGCTGCCCTATGCGATCGATCGCTACACCAACGAGGTCCACCGCTTGTTCGGTGTCATGAACATCCGGTTGAAGGATCGGCCGTTCCTGGCGGGCAAGTATTCGATCGCCGATATCGCGTGTGTCGGATGGGCGTCGCGCTGGGAGCGGCAGGGGCTGGACATCAACGAATTCCCGCACGTCAAACGATGGCTCGAGACGTTGATGGCGCGACCGGCTGTTGAACGCGGCATGAAGCTTCGTGTCGAAGAAGCATCGCA
>NZ_DATMRV010000223.1:0-17800 GCF_035565795.1 Pseudorhodoplanes sp. | reverse complement strand
CACGATTTCCGCCGGCCTTTGGCTTTACGAGAGTTCCGCGGCGCTGCCCTACGAGGCGATCGCGATTCTGGCGATCGTCATTCTCAATGCATTCATGGGCTATATCCAGGAAGCGCGCGCGGAACGGGCGGCCGCCGCCTTGCGCGACATGTCGGCTGCCCGTGCAACTGTCGTCCGCGATGCTACGAGGCAAAGCATTCTCGCGACGGAGGTGGTGCCCGGCGACATCATTTTGGTGGAGGAAGGCGACACCATTCCCGCCGACGCAAGGCTTGTTCAATGCGCCGCGCTGCAGACAGCGGAAGCCGCACTTACCGGAGAGAGCCTGCCGGTTTCCAAGGACGTCGCGCCGATCGCGGGCGACGCGGAGATCGGCGACCGGCGCAACATGATTTTCAGCGGGACGATCGCCGTCTACGGCCATGGCCGGGCCGTCGTTACAGCGACCGGCATGCTGACCGAGATGGGGCGCATCGCCCATCTTCTTGAAAAGGCGGCAGACGACGTCACACCACTGCAGAAAGAGCTCGATCGCGTCGGCAAGGTGCTCGCGCTCACAGTTGTCGCCATTGCCGTGGTGATGATTTGTACGATCGTTCTGGTCAGCGAGGTCCGCAGCGTTTCGCAATTCTTCAATGTTCTCATCTTCGGCATTGCGCTCGCGGTCGCAGCGGTTCCGGAAGGTCTGCCGGCGATCGTCACTGCGGTGCTCTCCATCGGTGTGCAGCGTATGGCGAAGAAGAACGCGATCATACGGCGTCTCTCGGCCGTGGAGACGCTCGGTTCGGCGACGGTCATCGCCTCCGACAAGACCGGCACGCTGACCCGCAATGAAATGACGGTACGGCGCGTGGTGACAGCAAGCTGCTGCGTGAACCTGTCCGGCACAGGCTACACGCCGAGCGGCCAAGTCCATTTTGTGGACCGGGCATCCGACGAAGACGCATTGCAGTTCGAGCTCACGCGCGCGCTGACCGCTGCCGACCGGGCCAGCAACGCGGTGTTGCAGGAGCGGGGTGGTTCATGGGTAGTGCAGGGTGATCCGACCGAGGGCGCTCTGATCGTCGCCGCGCGGAAGGCCGGGCTATCGCCGCAGGCGCTTGAGTCGCGCTTCCCTCGCATTGGGGAAATTCCGTTCTCCTCCGAACGCAAGCTGATGAGCACGGTGCATAAAGACGCAGAGCGGCCGGAGCGTTTCATCGTCCTGACCAAGGGCGCGCCCGATGTTCTGCTCGCGCATTGCTCGCACGAGCTTGTCGGCCGGGACGCCGTTCCGCTGACCGATGCACGCCGGGGGGAAATCATGGCCAGCAACGACGCGCTGGCCGCTGAGGCGCTGCGGACGCTGGGCGTAGCCTTCCGCTCGCTTCCGCCAGACGATCGGAGGTTTGGCGAGCAACTCGAAAACGACCTCGTCTTCCTCGGCCTGATCGGCCTGATCGATCCGCCCCGCCAGGAAGCGCGGGATGCGGTGGCTCGCGCCAAAATCGCCGGCATCCGCTCCATCATGATTACCGGCGACCATCCAAAAACCGCGGCGATCATCGCAGCCGAACTCGGCATTGGATCGGGACACCAATTCCTCAGCGGCGCAGACATTCAGGCCATGTCGAAAGATGACCTCGATCGCGCCGTCTTGAACGTATCGGTCTATGCGCGCGTCAATCCCGAACATAAGCTTCGCATCGTTGAAGCCTTGCAGCGCTCGGGTGAAACGGTCGCGATGACAGGCGATGGCGTCAACGATGCTCCAGCACTGAAAGCTGCCGATATTGGCGTCGCTATGGGCATCACCGGAACGGATGTCTCGAAAGAGGCGGCCGATATGGTGCTCGTGGACGATAACTTCGCCACTATCGTCGCCGCAGTCGAGGAAGGTCGCGCGATTTTTCTCAATATCAGGAGCTTTCTGCGCTATCTGCTGTCGTCGAATATCGGCGAGGTCATGACGATGTTCTTTGGCGTTCTGCTCGCGGGAACGCTCGGCCTATCGGACGCGGAGCATGGCGGTCTCGTGCTTCCTCTGCTTGCGACGCAGATTCTCTGGATCAATCTTGTCACGGATGGCGCACCGGCGCTTGCCATCGGCGTCGATCCCGCTGACGCTAACGTGATGCGCCAACCGCCGCGCCCTCGAGGTGAAGGCGTGCTTACGCGACGCATGTGGGGCGGGATCATTTTCGTCGGGGCGATCATGGCGATCGGCACCTTGCTCGTTCTTGACGCGTGCCTGCCTGGCGGGATGATCGAAGGCGCCGGCACCGTCGACTATGGCCGGACCATGGCGTTTACGACGCTCGTGATGTATCAGCTCTTCAACGTCTTCAATGCGCGCTCGGATGATCGCAGCGCGTTCGTTGAGATGTTCAGCAACGGCTGGGTCTGGGCCGCAATCGCGCTATCGATCATGCTGCATGTGTGTGTAATCTACACTCCGTTCCTGCAGGAGGCATTCTCAACCGTTGATCTTGGCCTGACGGACTGGCTATTCTGTGCCGCGGTCGCAAGCTCGGCGCTGTGGCTGCGGGAGTTGAGCAAAATTGCGTTGCGCGCGTTGCCGGAAATAAAAGCAGTTTAGGTTACGCGCTGCCTCGACGATCAAGGGAGACTGTTCCATGGCCGATACTGCCGCCGCAAGAAAGAGTCTTGAGTCGCAGCTTGCGGAACTCAAGACACGGCAGAGCCGTATTGTCGAGGATTTGGCCCAGCCGCTGGATCGGGACGCGTCCGAACAAGCCGTCGAAATGGAAGACGACGACTCGCTCCGGGGCCAGGCCGCCCTCGTCGCGCGCGAGATCGTATCGGTTACGCGCGCCTTGACGCGAATTGAGGACGGAACATACGGCCAGTGTGTCCGGTGCGGAGCGGTGATCGCTCCCGAGCGGCTCAAGGCGCGGCCGGAGGCGGCGCTGTGCATCGCCTGTGCGCGCAACGAGCAGTAAGGGCGAAGATGCACGTTTAACCCGTAGCGAGCGCGAGGGATTGAAACGGAGAAGTTACCCGCCGTCGCGGATCGTCTTTCGGATCCTAACAAGGGCAAAACAAAGAGAGCCGCGCCGATCTCGGCGAGTGCCAGGAATTGCGGCCACACGACGGCGAAGCCGGCGCCCCGGAACAGGATCGAGAACGCCTTCAACAGGCTAAAGGACTTCAGGCGTATTGCTACGCGTTACGACAGGCTAGCTCGAAACTACCTCGCCTCCGTCTGCCTTGCAGCGGCTCTCGTATGGTGGCTCTAATGAGTCTGGACCCTAGTATCTAGGCTCGCAATTTCGGAGCCTACGTTTTTGCCGAGGCCGGTGCGCTTGAATCTTCCAGCTTCATTCGTTCCCTGATACCGCCGCCGACCGTTGCGCCTTCGGCCATCGGCTCGTACAGGCTGCCGGTCGTTGGCGGCGCGTCCCACGCCTTCTTCACTTCGCGGTCGGCGATATTCGCCGAGAGCCGCTCGGTCAGGTCGGGGAAGATGTGATGAGAAATGTTCGAAGCGTGAGCTTTGGGACCGACCGGCATTTCTTCCTTGGGATCGGTGCAGGCTCGTACGATGGCGTCGACGACGATCTTCGGATCGTCCATCGCCGCCATACGGGGTTGATGGCCTGTGTAGTTGGCGGCATGCGTCCACCAGGGCGTATCGACCGCCCACGGCATGATCGTGGCGCATTTGATGTTTTCCTGGCCCGCAAGGCGCAACTCTTCATTGAGCGACCGGCTCAAACTCAGGACGGCAGCTTTCGAGGAGGCGTAGACTGCCTGATACGCTAGCGGCATTTCACTGTCGATCGAGCCGACATTCACCAGAGTGCCGTAGCCCTGCCTGCAGAATATATCGAGGGCAGCATGCGCCCCGTAAATAAGGCCCTTCAGATTCACATCGATCAGGCGCGCATGATCTTCGAGCGGAATGTCCCAGAAGAAGCCGAGCGCGCCGACACCCACGTTGTTGATCCAGACATCGACCGTTCCGAATCTGACGATCGCAGCTTCTTTCAGTTTCTGAATATCTTCGGGCTTGCTCACGTCTACGCCGTGAGCGAGCGCGTTTCCGCCCTCCTGGGTGATCTCGCTCGCAAGATCATCCAACAGGCCCGTCCGGCGGGCAGCGAGGACCACATTTGCCCCGTGCGCAGCCAGTTCGAGCGCGGAACCGCGGCCAAACCCACCAGCCGGCTTTTTCGGCGAGCCGGTTGTCTGCGATCACGTATGCGCGGATTTGGGCAGGGGAGAGGTGATCGACCCGTACCGTGGGGACATCTGTCATACCCACGGAAGTTGCCGCCTCGACCCGGGCGTGGCCGGCAACGATCCCGTCAGACCCATCAACTAACACCGGATTGATGAATCCGAATTCCTGGATGCTGGCGGCGATCTGCTTGATTTGGCGAGGAGTGTGCGTCCGAGGATTTTTCGCCCGCGGCTTGAGCTTCCGAGGGTCTTTATATTTGATGGCAAGCGTGCCCACGGTGACCTCCACGGACGAGGTCCCGAAGCGACGCGGACCGACAGAAATCGCGAATCAAATACAGGGAAGTCTTCCCTGATATTCTCGCGAAAGTAGCCTGATCCGTAAAATCCATCCCTGTTCTTTTTCACAGGGAAAAAGCTCAGAAATGCCCGTCAAATCGGAGCTTCTCGCCTTTCTGGGCGTCTCCATCGGAATTTTCGGCGTTTTACCCTGTATTTTACGCTGTTATCGCTGCACGCAGAGTCCAGAGACTGGTTCGATGCGCACTGTTCGACGCGCCAGTAAGGCGACGAGTTGTCACCAGCGCGGGCAAAAATGAGAAGCGAACGTGCCCCCGCTAATGGCAAAACATTTCAAGCGCGGATTTGTTTGACCGGTGCGGCGGGTCTTCTGATCGAAGACGCACGACTTGATGTTGGCGAATTACGCCTTCTCGTCCGGCTGATCCGCTCGTCTGCGTCTTGAGCGCACGACTTTTGAGCCTGTGTGTGAAAGAGGACTGTTATCCAGCGTCCGCTCCGGCTGGGTCGAGGGCAGCAACATCTCGCAGACACTCTCGACCAGCTTTTCGATGTCGCGCAGGTCGTCGAGCCTGCGATTGATGACGAAGCCGTCATAGGCCATCAGAAACAGGTGTGACAGCAGGTCGTAATCGACCGCGCGACCGGCCCGCGCCGGGACCGCGCTCTCCAGCATCATCCGCAGCCGTTGCTCGGCCCATCCCAGAAGCGGAGAGGGCTTCTTTTCGCCCGGGTCGGCGGAGGCCAGCGCCTCCATCAGGCTGTTGGCGAGGCCGATATTCTCCATCGGAATGTCGCGCCATATGCCGAGCAGGATCGCGCGCAGCTTTTCGCGTGGCTCATCGACTTTCCGTACGTTGGCCTCGAGACGCCATATGCACTCCTTCTGCCATGGCTCCACCACGGCATACAGGAGATGCAGTTTCGACGGAAAATAGGAATAGAGGCTACTGACGCCTGTGCCGGCGCGCTGAGCGATGTCGAGCAGCGTCGTGCGATGATAGCCGCCCTCGGAGAACAGGTCGCGCGCCGCATCGAGAATGGCGTTTCGGACGGTTTCCTTCTTGACCTGAACCAAGGCTCTATCCGTCGAAAGTCGCTCTAGGTCGGGATCGTTATCAGATCGGAATTGTCACTAGATCGGAATTGTCATGGGCGCATGCACGCCATCGCAATTCATCAACGCAACGCGCTTGCGGCGAATGCGGAACGAGTCGCCATCGCGGGCAATATGGTGGACTTGACGGCCGGTGTAAATGCGATGCCGCTCACCCTGGATCTCGGTGCAAAGAAATGCGGAACCCACCTCGAATTCCTGCGAATCCGCCTCACCGTTCAGCACCTCGATATTGCTGACCATATGCACGGTCCGGGGCATCGGCGTGAGCACCAGGGCGCGGGCCTCGAGCAGGCGCTGCACCCGGATCGCAAGGATGGCATGATCTTCGTAGATGATTGACGCGACATTCAACGGATCGGTCTGCCCGGGCTTGCTTGGCATCCAGTAGATGCCTTGCGGCGCGTAGAGGTCCAGCCAGGCTTCGAATTCGCCTTCGTCGAGCAGGCGCGCTTCCTTGAAGACGAACAATTCGATTTCGCGCAGGGTTTGGTAGGGCAGCATCAGGCGGCCTCGGTGGTCATGTGTCTTACCCACGCGTTGAACTGCACGCGCATCGGCATTTCGCTCGCGGCACCGGAGACACTGCCGTCCGCCCCCTTGTCGTCGCTGTCCAGGCCGCGCGAGAAGTCGATCCAGGGACCGGTGTCCGTCTTGAGCCCGCTCTGACAGCGCTCCAGCATCTCGACGTCATCGGAGAAAATCATTGAGGCCGGCGAGCCGAGATTACTGATGAAGCGTACCGCGCGGTGGAAGATGCCGTCCGGCGCACCTTTCAGCCGGAAGCACTGGATGCGGACAAGCGTGCGGTCGACCGACAGCGGGATGGCGATGCGCATCTGCTGATACTGAGCGTTGATGATCAGGTTCGGATAGATGATGTTGTTGAACCGGTTCATGCCGATCACCTGCGCGGCTCGTTCCTCGCCGATTTTCTCGGCGAGCCGACGCCGGTATTCGATCGAGACCGGATCCTCGCTTTGCCGCGACAGCACGCCGCTGTCGTAAAAGGCCGTCATGTAGGTGTGGCCGCTATCCAGACCTTTCAGCTGGATGCCTTCCCACTCCTTGAAGCCGAAGCCGTTGGCCATCAGCATCTCGCGGGTCTGGTCCTGGTCGAGAATCGACGCATTGGCCGGCGCGCGGCGCGCGGGCATGACCGACGACGAATGCACGAAGGTCGGATGGAAAATGTCGGCGGCATTTTCCATATGCAGCTTCCAGTTTCCGCGATATTCGAGCGCGAAACTGGACTCTGACATTTCGACCTCGCCGTCGGGCGCGCGATCGATGAGATTGTCGATCACGTCCGTCATCGGTCCGAGATGCTCGATCAGCGGCGGCGGATTGTCGGAGAGATTCGCGAAGACGAAGCCGCGATAGCTCTGCACATTCGCAATCCGCTGCATGTGGTTCCGCCGATCGGCGATGTCGAAATCGGCCGGATAGCTTTTCGGGTGCGGCACCGAGGCGAGCGAGCCATCGGGGCGAAAAACCCACGCGTGATAGGGGCAACTGAAGGCGCGGTTGGAGCCCTGATCGACCATGCAAAGGCGCGCGCCGCGATGCGGACATCGGTTATGAAGGACGTATATGTTGCCATCGTGATGGCGCGTTACCAGCACTTCGAATTTGGAAAGGCGGGTGCGGATGAAATCGCCGGGATTCTTCAGCTGGCTCTCATGCGCGACATAGATCCAGAGCCGGCCAAAGATGCGCTCCTGTTCGAGCGCAAAGATTGCCGGATCGGAGTAGGCGCGCCGGTGCACATGATTGGGCTGGACGAGCCCGCGTATCTCCTCCGCCGAGATCGGAAAGTCGACGCCCTGCGGTTCGCCCATGATCTGGTTCATGCCATCGGTCCCTGTCTGCTCTCCACGTGGCTCCGACCCGGCCAGGATCAAACACGAATATAATTCGCTTTTGCCACCGGCGCCACTCTTTCTGCTCAGCCCACCACTCGCGTTATTGCAGTACGCTGGAGAAAATCTCGGCGAATACCGGCGAGGCTTCGAGGCCCGTTCCCGGATGGTCGGGCAAGGTCGCGCGCCCCTCTGCCACGGGAATGGCCGATGTCAGCTTGCCGAAAAGCCCGGCCTCGTCGATCGCGATTTCCGCGCAACCCAATCCAAGGCCTGCCACCACATTCAGCGCAAGCAGGTGGCCGGCATGCGGCGCGCATTGCGCACGGCGCCAGCCATGCTGGGCCATGGTGTCGAGGATCCGCCGGTATTCGACGATCCCGTAGCTCAGCGATATATCGAACTGAAGGATGTCGCGGTCCGGCCGCAGTCCGCCATGACGCAGCAGATTGCGCGCATCGTCGGCCGAGAAGAGATTTTCGCCGGTTGCGATCGGGGACGCGAAACGCTCCGCCAATTCGCGATGCAGGTCGTAGTCGAGCGGGTGCACCGGCTCTTCGATCCAGGCAAGCGGGAGGTTCGAAAGCGCTTCAGCATAGGCGAAAGCGGTCTCGCGCGAGAATGTGCCGTTGCCGTCAACCGCAAGGGACATTCCCGGTTCGAGAATGCCCAGAACCGACTCGATCCGCCGGACGTCATCGGCAATGGGGATGCCACCGATCTTGATCTTGAAGCGGCGATGGCCGCGCGCGGTCGCGCGGCGGATGTCCTCGCGCAACTGGCCGATATCGTCAGTTGCACGATAATGGCCGCCACTCACGTAAATATCGACCCGGCTTTCTGCGGTGTGCCCGTAGCGCTCGGCCAGATAGGCCCACAACGGCAGACCCTTTTGCTTTGCGGCAAGATCGAACACCGCGGCATCGATGAGGCCGATCGCGCCCGGGCGTTCACCGTGGCCCCCCGGCTTTTCGTTTCGCATCACGATGGCCCAGACCTTGTCCGGATCTATTCCGCCATGGTCGTCGTCGGAATAGTCGCTGGGCTCGGCCGCGAGCAGGCGTGGAATGAAGCGCTCGCGCAGCAGGCCGCCATGGCCGTAGCGGCCGACCGAGTCAAAGGCGAGGCCGATGAGCGGCTTGCCATTTATCGTCGCGTCGGTAACGACGGCCACCGCGGTCGCCGTCATCGTATCGAAGCTGATGCTGGCGTTGCGGCTTGCGGCCGCAAGCGGAATCGTCCGCTCGTGCACCGCAACGATTCGCATCGGACTTTAGGCCTGCCGCCAGTCGTGCTCGGCAACATCGAAGACGATGCCGTTAACATCCTTGTACTTCTTCTCGGCATCGACACCCGGATAGCTTGGCAGTTGCATGAAGAACTCGCCGCCATATTCCTTGATCTTCTCGCCGGTCTTCGTTTCGTCGTCCACGACGAAGCCAATGTGATGGAGGCCGGCCCAGTCCGGACCGCCTTTGCCGCCCTTGGTGCCTTCGGGGAAATGCAGGAGGGTCAGGTTCATGACGCCATCCGACAATGAGATGGCATTGCCGATCGGGCTATCGACCTTCGAAACACGCTTCAGATCGAACACGTTTTCATAGAAGGCGGCAGCCTTTTCCAGGTCCGGCACCTGGATGGCGACGTGACGAAGCTTGGCCATTCGCGGTCTCCTGTGTCTCAGCGCTTTGGTCTTGTTAGAACCAACGTTAAAACAAGCGTCGTGATCGCGCCAGCCCAAATCGAACGTCATTCGGTTTTGACACGGGCGTGCTTGTCAAAGGACGGGTAACGCTGCGGTGCAGCATGTCAGCCCTTTCATGGGCGCAGTTGATAAGCTGCCTCCAGCAGCGGCGAGGCAGCGTTTCTCGTTCATTTACAGCGCTTTTATATCGGCCTGCACCATTGGCAGCTGCGGCTCAGTCCAGGCACTGCTGTTTTTTTCGGCGCAAATCAAGGTGGTTTGCTAGAAATGAAATCAGTGAGGGATGCCTGACCCGGCTTGACGATATCAGCATAACCGAACATCCTTCGGTTATGGAGCTGATTTAAATCAAAGGAGGGTCTCCATGCCTGCGATGAGCGATTGTCGCGCACTTTTTCGCTTCGTATCTGCAGGTCTTGCCGGAGCCTCTCTGCTCCTCGCAACTCCGTCGCTTGTCGGTGCACAGGAAACCACGCTTAAGGCCGCGGTGTTTGTGCCGCCGACAACCACCTACGGCATCCCGTTCAAGCGGTTCGTCGACCGCGTCAACGAAACCGGCAAGGGTGTCCTCCAGATTCGCATCGTCGGCGGTCCGGAAGCGGTGCCCGCGAACAACCAGGCTGACGCGGTGAAGTCCGGTGTCCTCGACATCGCTTCGATCCCGCCGGCCTATTACAAGAGCAACATGATCGAGGGCGACGCGCAGATCCTCTCGGACATGACGGTCGCCGAGCAGCGCGCATCCGGCGCCTATGCCATGCTCAACAAGATCGCCAACGACCGCATGAACGCGGTCTATCTCACCACATATGGGATGGGCGTGCCGTTCCATCTCTATCTGACGAAGGATTTGCCTGTCTCGAAGCCCGACGACCTCAATGGGATGCGGTTCCGCGGTCAGCCGAACTACGCCGCGATTTTCAAGAAATACAATATCGCGAGCGTGAACATCGCTCCGACGGAAGTGTTTACCGCGCTGGAGCGTGGTGTCGTTCAGGGCTACGGCTATCCGCTCTGGGGTATCGACGATTTCGGCTGGGACAAGCTGACCAAGGCGCGGATCGACCCCGGCTTCTACAATGTCGTAGTCAATATCCTGATGAACAAGACTGCTTACGACAAACTGACGCCGGCCCAGCGCAAGGTGCTCGATGATGCCGCGGTCTGGTTCGAGAAGGACGTTCTCGACTACACGGCGAAGACCACCAAGGCCGCGCTGGAGAACATGGACAAGCGCGGGGTCAAGACGATCGATTTCGGTCCGGAATGGAAAAAGATCGCGGTTGATCTCTACTGGGAAGATCTGAAGAAGCTCAGCCCGGACTCGATCGGCAAGCTGCAGCCGCTCCTGACCAAGAAATGAGGGTCGCGCCTGACACACCATACGGCGTGTTGATATGAGCGTTCTGTTTCGGTTGAACGGCTGGCTCGTGCACATCCTGTGCGGTCTGGCCGTTCTTCTTATCGCGGCGATGGTCGTCTCGATCAGCGCGGAAGTGATCCTGCGCATGCTTGGGTTCGCTTCGATCATCGGCCTGATCGAGCTCACCGAGTACGCGCTGTTCGCGGCGACGTTCTTCGTGGCGCCCTATCTACTTCGCACCAATGAGCACATCCGCGTCGACCTCGTCATTGCGCGGCTCGATCCCGCCACGGCGCGCACGGTCGAACGCGGTGTTCTCACGGTGGTTATGGCGATCTCTGCAATCACCACAGTGATCGCAACAATCCTGCTGGTGCGGAGCTATCGGGAGGGAACCTTGGTCTTCAAGGATCTCATCTTCCCGCAGTGGTGGCTGGACTGGATCATTCCGTTGTCTTTCCTGGTCTTGTTCGTTCAGGCACTCGAATTGCTGATCGCGCTGATCCGTAAGCCGGACGCTGCCGCGCCGTTGTCCGCTGAGGGCGTCCCGGGAATCCGGCCCGAGGAGATGCCGTGAGTTGGGTTTCCATTCTCGCGATCATGTTCTCCGCCAAGGTGCTGTTGCTCCTGGCGGCTCTTCCGGTCGCGTTCGTCTTCTTCCTCATCAACATCGGCGGCTCCTATCTTATCTTCGGCGGCCTTCCTGGCCTCGAGCAGATGGTGCGCAACGAACAGGTCTCGGTCGCGCAATTCTCGCTCGTGCCGATCCCGCTGTTCGTCCTGATGGGCGAGGTGCTGTTCCATACCGGCCTCGCCATGAAGTCCGTGGACGCCGTCGACGCCGTGATCAAGCGTGTGCCCGGACGGCTCGCGGTGGTGACACTTGTTGCCGGCACGATCTTTTCGGCGATCTCCGGCTCGACCATCGCCACGACCGCAATGCTGGGCTCGTTGCTGCTGCCGCAGATGCTGGCCCGCGGTTACGAACCGAGAACCGCCATGGGACCGACGCTCGCAATCGGCGGCGTCGACATTCTGATCCCCCCGTCCGGCCTTGCCGTGTTGCTGGGCAGCCTCGGCGGCATTTCCATCACCGGGCTTCTGGTCGGCGGTATCGTGCCGGGACTGATCCTCGCCGCGCTCTTCATCGGCTATGTGGTGCTGCGCTGCTGGATCAATCCGGAACTGGCGCCGGTCTCCGATGACGAAGGTGTCAAGCTCGATCGGCCGTGGCTCAATTTCGTCGTCACCGTCGCGCCACTGATCCTGATCTTTGCCGTCGTCGTCATCAGCATGACCGAAGGCTGGGCTACGCCGACCGAGTCTTCGGCGCTGGGCGCGCTCGGCACCATCATACTCGCCGGCTGCTACCGCGCGCTGACGCTCAAAAATCTCTGGAAGTCGTTCCTCGGGACGGTCTCAATCTCGGGCTCGCTCCTGTTCATCATCGTCGGGGCGACGACCTTCGCTCAGTTGCTCAGCTTTTCGGGTGCGACAGCCGGGCTCGTCGCTTTGATCGAGGAGGCGCAGCTTACCCCGAACGTGGTCATGATCGGCATGCTGGCCGTGCTGATCTTCCTGGGTTTCTTCATCGATCAGACCAGCATCATGATGATCACCTTGCCCTTCTATATGCCGCTGCTGAAGGCGATGGGGGTGGATCTGGTCTGGTTTGGCATTCTTTATCTGCTGTGCATGCAGATTGGACTGCTTACGCCGCCATTCGGGTTGCTGCTCTTCGTGCTCAAGGGTGTCGCGCCGCCGCACATCGGCATCGGCATGATCTATCGCGCTGCGATCCCGTACGTCTGGCTGACGATCGCGATGATGGTGTTAATCTTCCTGTTCCCGCAGATTGTCACGAGCTTCGTGCCGGATTAGACAGGCCCGCGATGAAGGCCCCGAGGTTTCTGTACCGCCGTCCCGATGCTCTCGAGGAGGCGCTCGCGCTTCTCGCAGAGCATGCGGGCGAGGCGCAGGTGCTCGCGGGGGGGCAGAGCCTGATGCCGACGCTCAACATGCGGCTGTCCTCGCCCGGCGTGCTGGTCGACATCAACCGTCTCGTGCAATTGCAAGGCATTGCGAAACGTGGCGACGGGATTCGCGTCGGCGCCTTGGTGCGTCACCGTGAGGTCGCGGAGTCCGGTCTGATTGCGAGCCACGTGCCACTGGTGGCGTCGGCGATGGTCCATGTCGCGCATATGGCTGTGCGCAACCGTGGTACCACCTGCGGCAGCCTTGCTCTCGCCGATCCGGCTGCCGAAATGCCGGCGGTCGCCGTACTCCTCAATGCGACGATCCATTTGAACAGCCGCGTCGGCGCACGTGACGTGGCTGCCCGCGACTTCTTCCAGGATCTTTACACAACTGACCGCGGCGACGAGGAAATGATCACTGGCGTCACGTTTCCCGGCGCCGCCGGGGACGAATGCTTTCACTTTCAGGAACTGAGCCGCCGGCACGGTGATTTCGCCATCGTTGGCATCGCGGTGAAGGGGCAGGCGCGCAGCGGCCGCATCGGGAACATCGAAGCCGTGGTGTTTGGCTCCGAGCCGACGCCGCTCCTGTCATCGGTTACCTCTGATATGAGCATCGCGCCGCATACGCCAGACGCTGCGCTGGCTGACATGGCTCATGCCATCGCCGCCGAGCTTGACCCGATCGACAATCATCAGGGGCGACCCGAGACCAAGCGGCGTCAGGCTGCGGAATTGCTGCGTCGTGCCTTTGCCGAATTCCGGGCGGCCGCCAATGTCTGATACGCTTGACGAGATGCACGCCGTCGCGCTCGTCCTCAATGGCGCCCCTGTCGCAGCGCAGGTCGACGCGCGCACGCATCTCGGCGATTTCATCCGGCACACGCTGGGCAAGACCGGGACGCATATCGGATGTGAGCATGGCGTCTGCGGCGCTTGCAACGTCATGGTCGACGGGCGCTCGGTGCGGAGCTGTTTGATGCTCGCGGTGCAGGCCGACGGGTGTCGGGTCGACACCGTTGAAGGCCTGACCGCAAGCGGCGCTATTGCCGACCTGCAGGAGGAGTTTGTCCGGCGCAATGCGCTCCAATGCGGCTATTGCACGCCGGGCATGCTGGCCACCGCTGCCGAGATGCTGCGTGGCCCAAAGCTTTCACGGGAGGCGATCCGTGATGGGCTTTCCGGAAATTATTGTCGCTGCACCGGCTATCAGGCAATCGTCGATGCCATCGAGGCGGTGATGCTCCGCCGAGCGGAGACGGCGTCGTGACAAAGGTCGAGGGACTCGTCGGTGCACGTGTTGCGCGCCCCGAAGCACGCCGTCTCGTGGAGGGACGCGGGCGGTACACCGATGACATTTCCGCAAATGCCGGGCATGTAGCCTTTCTCCGGAGCCCGCATGCCCATGCGACGATCGAAGCGATAGACGTTGCCGCCGCGGCATCGTCGCCGGGCGTTATCGCCGTGGTGACTGCGACCGACCTCGAACGCGTCTGCAAGCCCTGGCAGACGAGGCTCGCGGCGTTGCCGAACCATGTTTCGCCCCCGCAATTCCCGCTCGCCCGCAATGAGGTGACGTGGCAGGGAGAACCGGTGGCTGCCGTGGTTGCGGCCAGCCGCGCCCAGGCCGAAGACGCGGTCGAACGCATCGTGATCGAGTGGGGCGAGTTGCCGGCCGTCGGTTCGCCGGAGGCCTCGGCGCGCCCTAAGGCCGACAAGGTCAACAGCGCGCTTCCGGGCAATCTCGGGTTCGCGCACGATTTCTCCGCGGGCGATCCGGCCGCGGCTTTCGCCGCGGCTGACCTCGTGGTCGAGCACGACTTCACCTTCGGCCGCCAGACCGGTGTCACGCTGGAGCCACGCTCCATTCTTGCCGATTTCGACGCGCGTTTGCGCAAGCTCACAGTCCATCACTCGCATCAGGTGCCGAACCAGATGCGTGACATCTTCGCTGCGCAGTTCGATCTCCCGTTCGCCAACGTGCAGGTCATCGTGCCTGACATCGGCGGCGCGTTCGGCATGAAGCTTTCGGCCTATCCCGACGAGATGGCGGTCGCCGCGATCGCAATTCTGCTCGGGCGTCCGGTGAAGTTTGTTGCCGACCGGCTGGAATCTTTCGTCAGCGACGTTCACGCGCGCGAGATGAAGGTCAAAGCCAGGCTGGCGGTCGACGTTCATGGCACGATGCAGGCGATGGACATCTCGGTGTTGCACGGCATGGGAGCGTACTCCTCCTATCCGCGCGGCAGCCTCGGAGAAGGGCTGCAGTCGGTCCACATGTCGGCGGCGCCTTATCGACTCGGCGCGTTCAGCGGCAACCTGCGCAGCTATTTCCAGAACAAGACTCCCAGCGGCGTTCTCCGCGCGGTTGGCCAGCCGATTGCATGCACAGTGACCGAGCAGCTCATCGATCTCGCCGCGCGCGCTCTCGGGCTCGATCCCGCGGCGATGCGGCGTCGCAACTATGCGCGGTCCGGCGAGCAGCTGTCGCGTAGCATTGCAGGGACCGCGCTCAGCGAAATGTCGCTCGATCGCTGCCATGACAGGCTGCTGTCGCTGATGAATTACGATGCGCTGCGCGGCGAGCGGGACGCGCTTCGCGGCAGGAGCATCTATCGCGGCATCGGTCTCGCGGCCTTCATCGAGCAGACCGGCGTCGGCCCGCAGCTTTATGGTCCCCTGGATGTTCGGGTCTCGGCGCACGAGACCTGCCGGCTCTCGCTTGAGCCGAATGGCGAGATCCGGTGCGCGACAAGCGTGACGGATCAGGGCCAGGGGACACTGACTGCGTTGCGGCAGATCGTCGGCACGACCCTAGGCGTCGGCATTGACGCCGTAGACATCGTATCCGGGGACACGACGGCAGCGCCGTTTGGCGGCGGGGCGTGGGCGTCTCGTGGAACGGCGCTTGGCGGAGAATCCGCGCTGCGTGCTGCGCGTCAACTCCGTACGAGCATCCTCGCGATCTCCGGATCAATCCTGCAAACGCAGCCTGACAGGCTGCGCATCGAGGCCGGGATGATTGTCAATGCCGCGGGTCTCGCGCAGCTCTCGCTCGCGGATGTCGCTGCAGCGGCTCATTTCAGGTCGCACACCATCCCGCTGGACGAGCTTCCGTCCCTCGACATCACCGAGCGTTACACCTCGCGCGACCTGCCGTATTTCGCATCAAACGGCGTGCAGGCCGCCCACGTCGAAGTCGATCCCGGACTTGGCACGATCAAGCTGCTCGGCTTCTGGGTGGTCGACGATTGCGGCACCGTGATCAATCCGCTGCTGGTGGACGAGCAGATCCGCGGGGGCGTCGTGCAGGGCATCGGCGCGGCGCTATACGAGGAGTGCATCTACAACGAAGACGCGCAGCTCGGGAACGGAACGCTGGCGGATTATCTGGTGCCGATGGCGGGCGAAATGCCTGACATCCATGTTGCGCATATCGAAACGCCAATCGGCAAGACGGAACTCGGTGCGCGTGGCGTAGGCGAGGCCGGAACCGTCGCCGCAGCGGCCGCCGTATGGGGAGCGGTGAATGATGCGTTGTCACCGCTTGGAGCTGTGGTCACCCAGCAGCCAATCACTCCGGAACACGTTCTGGATGTGATTGAGGCGGCGAGGAGCGATCGTCTCTGACATCCATGAAAGCGCTCTAGCTCGACCAAGATCAAGCGCGCGTTCTAGATCACGCGCTCATCGCTCACGGCGCGGCAGTCCATCTCATATTCGAGATCGACCACCGGCGGCCGACAAAAATGCCAGGTGAGCCCGCAACGCGCGGCGCCGCGCCTGACGATCTCGTCGGCGAGGAACGGATGCAGGTCATGCACCGTGTAGACCTGCGCCGCGGTCGTATCCACCCAGGACGCACCGAGGAGGCCGAGCCGGCGCTCCATCTCGCCCAGCACCCAGCGTGCTTTCTCACGCAGGCCGTCGGGGCTGACGTCGCCGGGCCGGATCAGCTTTTCACGATAGGTGGCATGGCCTTCCTCGGCCTCGCCGCTGCCGGCGACCACGACGGATTTGTTCGGTGCATCGCCGGGCTCGGTATAGGTGAAGGCGTGGAATGACGGTGAAGTCGGCTTGTGAATCTCCGGACAGACATTGCTGCGCGCGACCGGATTGGTGGCGCCGTCAAAGAGGCCCCAGCGCGACAGCGTGCCGACATAGACTTCGTTGAAGGCCTTGAAGCCGGCATCGGTGAAAGGCGCCGGTGAGCGCAATTCACACGCGGCGAACGACGTCAGCGGCCGTCCCGCGGCCTTGACGATGGATTCGATGCGCGAAAAGCCCTCGTCGAGCGGCACCGGATTGCGGAACATTACGCGCACCAGCCGGAAGCCCGGCAGCGCTGCGACACCAGCCGAATACTGGAAAGGGCCCTTGATGAATCGATAACCGCCTGGTGCGAAATCGATGGTGCTCATGTCGTCAGTCTCCGGCTCTCACTCAGGATGCTTTGGAATCAGGGCCCTGGAAATCACAGGCCCATATAGGCTTCGCGGATGGCGGGATCGGCGAGCAGCGCAGACGATGCGCCCGACATGCTGACCTGGCCGCGATTGATGACGTATCCGCGGTCGGCAAGTTCGAGCGCGTTCATCACGTCCTGCTCGACGAGAAGGATCGCGACGCCGCTGCGATTGATGTCGCGCAGACGTTCGATCAGCAGCTCGACCGCGCGCGGCGCGAGGCCGAGCGATAATTCGTCGATCAACAGAAGGCTGGGTGCAGCCATCAAACCGCGGCCGATGGCGCACATCTGCTGTTCGCCGCCGGACAGCGTGCCGGCATCCTGCCGCCGCCGGTCCGCGAGGATCGGAAACATGGTGTAGACGCGCTCGAGGTCGGCGGCGACCGCCTCCTTGTCGTCACGCAGATAGGCCCCCATCAGGAGGTTGTCGCGCACGCTCATCGCAGAGAACAGGCGGCGTCCCTCGGGCACATGCGCAACGCCGGCTCGGACGAGATCTGCTGGCTGCGCATTCGTCATGTCGCGGCCGTCGATCGCGATGGTGCCCGACGTGGCTTTGACGATTCCGGACACACAACGCAGAAACGTGGTCTTGCCGGCGCCGTTAGAACCGATCAGGCAGACCAGCTCACCCGCTTTGACATCGAGCGAAATATCCCACAGCACCTGAACGTCGCCGTAGCCGGCCTGCAGATGCGAGACGAGAAGCTTCGGAGCGTCGCTCATGCGGCGCCCCCGGCATGAGCGGCGGCAAATTTGGAACCGAGATAGGCTTCGACCACTTTCGGATCCCGCAGCACGGCGTTGGGCTCGCCATCCGCGAT
>NZ_DATMRV010000222.1:0-4096 GCF_035565795.1 Pseudorhodoplanes sp. | reverse complement strand
AGACTATATTCCTATTCACCTCATCCCAAAGAGGGGCGTGTCCAGGGACGCCACGAGACGCGGGATGAGGGCGGCGCCTGCGGGTGGGGCTCGTAATCCTGCCTCCGGGACGCTCTGGGTCGGCCGTCCGCTCCTAATGATGAGGGGCTGCAGGTAGGCCTGCTGGACGTTGGTCTGGTCGAACGCGGGCGAAAGCCTGCGGGATAAGGGTGGGCGAGGCTCATCCGGCCAGTCCCGGAAGAACGGCTCCGGAGCGAAAAGTCGTCGCGGTGGAGCGTCGTGAGGCGGGCGGCCTGCGTTCAGGCCGCGCACGCCGGAAACGGCGTGATTTATCAAAGGCGCCTTGCGGCGCTCCACGCCCTCAGCGGGCGGTTCAATCGGGGGACAGTGCTGAACGTCACGCTCCGCGCCAAAGGCGCGGAAACGAGAACCCATGCCTGGAGCGGACATGAAACGAGCATCGAGACCTGAACGCCTGCGCCGCAGCCGCGGTCGTAATGCTGGATTGAAATTCGCGGACGAAAACTCGGCTTCCGACGAGAACCCGATCTCCAGGCGCATTCTCCGCAAGATCATGGATGTGAGCGAGGCGTGGCGCACCTGTCGGCGGCGCATCTGCAAGCGCGGGCGCGGCTGCCGTGGGCGTGATGTTCAGTGTGCGTCCGAGCGCGTCGTCCCGGTCCCGCGCAATCCGGAAAAGGCCGCGCGCGATCAGGCGCGGAACATGGCGCTGTTGCAGCGCATGCTGGCCGAACGGCTGGAGCAGGTGACGGCTGCTGCGGAGGCGGCAGAGACTCACAGGCAGCAGGTTCAGAAGCAGAAGCCCCGGAGCCGCTAGATTGACAGTATACTGAAAAACAGTATGCTGTTCAAAAAAGAGAGCCCAAGGAAGTCACCTCGGCGAAGGGGCCGGATCCAATTCGGGAGGACAAGACATGGCGACCAAATCCAATCCATCGATCATCGTGGCGGGCGGCGGCATCGGCGGCCTGTCGGCAGCCATGGGGCTTGCGCGCAGCGGTGCGAAGGTCACCGTTCTCGAACAGGCTGACACCTTCGGCGAAATCGGCGCCGGCATTCAGATCGGGCCGAACGGCTTCCATGCCATGGACTATCTCGGCGTCGGCAAGACCTGCCGAGAACGTGCGGTCTACATCGACGCACTGATCATGATGGATGGCCTCTCGGGCGAGCAGATCCTGCGCGCGCCGGTCGGTGAAGATTTCCGCAAGTTCATGGGCAATCCGTATGCGGTGATCCACCGTGCCGATCTTCACAGCGCATTTCTCGATGCCTGCCGTGAATCGCCGAATGTGACTCTGGTCAACAAGGAGCGTGTGGTCTCCTACGAGAACACGCCGAACGGCGTTCGCGTGAAAACAGCGGCCGGTACGGTTTATGAGGCCGACGCCCTGATTGGCGCCGACGGCATCAACTCCGCAATCCGCAAGCAGATGACGGGCGGCGATCCGTTGCGATTGTCCGGCCATGTTGCCTATCGCGCGGTCCTCCCGGTCGAACAGATGCCGGAAGACCTGCGCTGGAATGCGGCCACCATCTGGGTCGGTCCCAAGACCCATTTCGTGCATTATCCGCTGCAGGGCTGGAAGACCATCAACCTGGTCGCGACCTTCGTTACCGATCTTGAGAATGTCGGCAGTAACGAGCCGGGCAAGCGCGAAGAGGTGGTCGAGAAATTCGGGCACATCGTGCCGCGCATCCGCAAGGTTCTGGAAATTCCGAAGGACTGGCGGCGCTGGGTGCTGGGGGACCGCGATCCGATCGCGAGCTGGATCGACGGCAATGTCGCATTGCTCGGCGATGCGGCACATCCGACCTATCAGTATTTCGCGCAGGGCGCCTGCATGGCGATGGAAGACTCGGTGTGCCTGTCCGATGCGTTCGAGAAGTCCGGCGGCGATGTCGTGGCGGCATTCAAGGCTTATGAGACCATCCGTATCCCGCGGGCCTATCGCGTCGTGCTGTCGGCGCGGGAGCTTGGACGCGTCTTCCATGCCGACGGTGTCGAGCGGCTGGTGCGCAATGCGTGGCTGAAGGACAAGACTCCGGACGAGTTCAACCAGTCAGTCCGCTGGATCTATGGCGGCAACGGTCTGACTGGCGCCAAAGCGCAGCCGGGCTCCGGCGATCGCGCGACCTGAAGGTGACGGCGGGCCAGCGTCATGCAGCTCAAGGAATTGCAGACACAGCCCGGACACCTGATCCGGCGCGCGCAGCAGATTGCGGTCGCGATCTTCATCGAGGAATGCGCGGCGTTCGATCTCACGCCGGTCCAGTATGCGGCGATGGTCGCCATCATGGAGAATGAGGGGATCGATGCGACGCGACTGTCGGCGCAGATCGCGTTTGATCGCTCGACGCTCGGCAATGTGCTGGAGCGGCTGGAAACGCGCGGTCTTGTCGAGCGCTATCCGTCGCCGGACGACAAGCGGATCAAGCTGCTGAAGTTGACGGCGCAGGGACGTTCGGTGACGCGGCGTGCGGAAGAGGGCGTACGCCGCACCCAGGAACGCATCCTCGCGCCTCTCAACGCGAAGGATCGGCGTGTGCTGCTGGCGCTTCTCGCACAGCTCGTCGAGCTGAACAACGATGCCTCACGCGTGCCGCAGCGTCTGACCGCCTGATCTTCGTTTTCGCCCGATTTCTGCCGCAGACATTACTTTTTCCTTGACTGCCTCGCCGAGGCTTGCATTCGGCGCATGGCTTATGGCGACTTACGCGCGGCCCGCGCTCACTCCTGCAACATGCGGTTACAAAGCGTGACATGTGATGCGGAACGTGCCGCATCGTGGCCGCATTGCGCCGTGTAAACGCAACATATCTTCCACAAAGTCCGGAGCTGAGATGACTGGTGCAAACACCATTCGTGCTTCTCTCTTCCCGCTGAGCCTCATTGCCGCTGGCCTCGTCCCGATGTCGGGGGCCAACGCCAATGAAGCTTATTCCGCTCTCGTTCACAGCCACGCTGCCGCGCACGGCTTGCCGCCGTCGCTCGTGCATCGCGTCATCATGCGCGAGAGTCGCTACAACCCGCGTGCCGTGTCGAAGGGCAATTACGGCATGATGCAGATCCGGCTCGGGACCGCGCGTGCCATGGGCTACACCGGCAGCGCCGCCGGCCTGCTCGATCCCAACACCAACATGACCTATGCGGTGAAGTATCTGGCCGGCGCTTACCGGGCTGCGGGCGGCAATCATGACCGCGCGGTCGCTCTCTATGCGCGCGGCTATCATGATGTGGCGCGGCGTCAGGGCTCCAGCGCGGTCGCGCTTGCCAATGGCCGTCGTATGGCGCCGGCCTACGCGACCGTTCAGGCGCCTGCGATCGGGGCGCCGCTCCCGGAATTCTCGTCCGAGGCCCGGAGGTCTCGCGGTCAATATGTCGGATCGCGCCGTGCTCCGCGTGTCACGACCTCGCGCGACCAGGAGATTCGCTGACAGTTCGGCAAGCCGGCGCCGTGGGGGCGCCGGTTTCCCCTTTCGGTGTGATCAAAATGCCGGGCGGCATTTGCCTTGCCGCCCGGCATTGCTATGAGTGCGGTCCCGCGCGCCACCCGCCGGCCCGGGCCCGTAGCTCAATGGTTAGAGCCGGCCGCTCATAACGGTCTGGTTGCAGGTTCGAGTCCTGCCGGGCCCACCAATAGCTCCCTGTCAGCGTCTCAGGCTGACGCGCATCCGAAACAGGCCGCCCGGGTAAAGTGATTGCGGACGTCAAAGCATTGAATCTGTGTCTCAATCTTTCTTACGATAACAATTGTGCTTGAAATCAAGGGCTGAAGGATCGCCTACATTGCGATGCTGGAGTATCGTATGACGACCTTGAGGTAAGGTTCGTCCGCTTGAGAGGGCTTCACGTGATCGGTTTGGATGGAGATTCCGCCCGAGCGTTTTCCGACACGATCGGCGCGATCTATGACTGCGCTCTCGATCCACATCGGTGGCCGGACACTTGCCGGAAGATAGCCGATCTATGCGAAAGCACCGGCGGCGGGATTTGCGTTCACGATCTTCGGCACACCCAGAATGATCAGCTTTTCGTGTTCGGATACCAAGCCGAATTTCTGAAGAGATTAGG
>NZ_DATMRV010000221.1:0-15318 GCF_035565795.1 Pseudorhodoplanes sp. | reverse complement strand
CTCTCCAACATGCGCCTGCGCTTCCGACCACATCACGTCGCCGGCCTTGAACTCACGCGTCAGCACCTTGCCGTCCGGCAGTGTCAGCCGTCGCTTGAACGGGCTGACCGCATAGAGCACAAAGGCCGGATGATCGTGCTGATGCGTCTTTTCGCCCGGCTTGTCGGTGTATTCGAGCACGCGGACGCGGTCGTTTTCGAATCTGACCTTGTATTTGTCGTTATCGGTCATCGCAGGATCGGCAGCGTGGGCGGCTGAACCCAGCAGCAACACGGACATCGCGAGACATCGAAGCATTTGAGCCTCCTTACGGTTGGCGACCGACAGTGGTCGCGCCAAACACGCCCCGCAATGTATTGGCGGCGGATCGCAGAAAGGAGCCGCAAGATTGCGCCATCTCGCGGCAATATTGCATAATTCCGCCCGTGCCGGAGTTGCAGCGAAGCTGGCGGCTGCCGACGCATCCTGACCTGCCTCACACGCCACGGATTGCGGCGTTCTTCAATTTCATCAATGAGCAGCGTGAGGCGCTGCGGCCGCTTCTGAACGGGTCATAGCTTGGGCTATTTCCCTGCCGCGTAATGCGCGAGCGCGGCGAGGTCATCGTCGCGCAGTCCGAAAATCGAAGCCGTCATCGCGGTGTCGGCGCCGGTACGCTGGTCGGTGAGATACTGCTTCATAGCATAGATCATGTAATCGATCCGCTGCTTGGCAAGTCGCGGCATCTGCTGCTGGCCTGCGAGCGACGGCAGGTGACAGGACTCGCAGCGGCGCTGCGCCGAGATTTTCGCGCCGCGCTCGGCCAGTGCGGGATCGATCGTCTCCCCGCTCGGCTTCGGCGTCAGCTTCTCGTAATGCTCGGCCAGCGCCTGGATATCGGCGTCCTTCAGGTCCTTCACGAACGGCGCCATGGCCTCGACCTTGCGCACGCCCTCGCGCATCAGGATGAGCGCGTTGAGCGTGAAGAAGGCCGGCTGCCCGGCGAGCGAAGGGATGTTCTCGAGCTTCGAGTTGCCGTCCTCGCCATGGCAGGTACCGCATTGCTCGATGCGTTCGGGCAGGGTCAGGGTCTGCGCGAACGCGCCGCCCGAAGAAGAAAGGACGGCCGCCAGCATCAGCGACCGTCCGATTTTCAAACAAGGCTGCATTCCGTCCCTACTACTTCTTCTTCGCAGGAGCCGCCTGTGCCGCCGTCTTCGCATCATAGGAGATGCGATAGGTCGCGCCGTTCTGCTCGTCGGAGACGAGCATCGAGCCATCCTTCATCTGCAACAGATAGACTGGCCGGCCGAAAAATTCGTTCTTCTTTTCATCCAGCAAACCGGTCATGAACGGCTCGATCTTCGCCTTGCCGTCCGGCGTCGTTCGCGCGAGCACGACGTCGTAACCGAACTTCTGCGCCTTGTTCCATGAGCCGCGCCGCGCGATGAAGCCGACATTCTGGTAGGTCTTCGGGAACATCTCGCCGGTGTAGAACAGAATGCCGAGGCCAGCCGAATGCGGGCCGGTGAGCGCCGCCGGCATCACAACGCCCGCGCAGGCATTCGGCTTCTTGATGTCCGGGTCGGGAATGCCGTTGGCATGGCAATAGGGGAAGCCGTAATTCGCGCCCTCCTGCCCCTTTGCCACGCGATTCAGTTCGTCCTCCGGTCCGGCGTCGCCCGCCCAGTCGCGGCCATTGTCGGTGAACCACAATTCCTTGGTCACCGGATGCCAGTCGAAGCCGACCGTGTTGCGTACGCCGCGCGCCACGATCTCCATGCCGCTGCCATCAGGATTGTAACGGCGGATCTGGCCATGAATGCCGGGATTGATTTCGCAGATGTTACAATTCGCGCCGACCTGAATGTAGAGCTTACCGTCCGGCCCGAACGCCGCGTATTTCCAGTTGTGATGGATTTCCGGCGGCAGATTGAACTTGTCGGTGAGATCAACGCCCTCGCCCGGATTGTCGAGCTTGTTCTCGATATCGTCGAAGCGCAGCACCTTGTTGATCGCGAGGACGTAGAGCGCGCCGTCCTTGATCGCGAGACCGTTCGGCTGTGTCAGTCCCTGCAGCAGGGTGCGCACTTCGCGCTTTCCGTCCTTTTCGGTGATCGCATAAACGCGGCCGAGCAGGCGCGTGCCCATAAAGATGGTGCCCTTCGGTCCCTGCACCATCGTGCGTCCGCCGGGATGGCCGCTGCTGTAAACCTCCGCCTTGAAGCCGGCTGGCAGTTTCAGCTTGTCGAGCGGCAGCTTGTCGACCGGTGTGACGATCGGCGGCGTTGCATGCGGCTTGAGATTGGCATCCTGCTTGCTCGCGGCCGGATCGGATTTGTCGAGCGCGCTCAAGCCGGGAGGAGCCTGCGACAATGCAGGCGCAATCGAGAGTACGAAGGCGCCGGCGATGCTGCCGGCCAGAAGCGCAGTACGAGACAAGCCCTTCATCCAAACCTCCCTCTAAAATGGCCGTCATGCGCGGCCTTGCTGCCAGTCTCTTCCAATTCCCACCCCGCTGGCAATCAGGGTGCGACAACCGGCGTCCGAAAACGACGGTACTCGAATGCATCAGTTTGAATTGCTGCGATGCGTTCGACCTCATCATGCAATGGCGAAAGGTGACAGACCGGGTCGGCCGCACGCGCGTCGCCCGTCAACTGAAAGGCCTGGCAGCGGCAGCCGCCGAAGTCCTCACGCTGCTTCGGGCAGGATCGACACGGCTCGGCCATCCAGTCGGTGCCGCGGAAGGCATTGAAGGCCGGCGAATGCCGCCAGATGTCCGCCAGCGAATACTCGGTTACGGACCAGAATGTGAGCCCCGGGATCGCTTCAGCGGCGTGGCATGGCAAGACCTTGCCCGACGGCGTGACATTGAGCGAACGGCGGCCCCAGCCGCCCATGCAGGGCTTGGGATAGCGGGCATAATAATCGGGCAACGCGGAATCGATCACGATGCGGCCATGATGCTGCTTGCGCAGCGCGTCCGTTGTTTCCATCGCCCGCTCTGCCTGTTCGCGCGACGGCATCAGCGCGCCGCGGTTCTTCAGCGCCCAGCCGTAATACTGCACATGCGCGATCTCGACCCGGTGCGCGCCGAGCGACAGGGCAAGCGCCACCATCTCCTCGATCCGGTCGATATTCGCGCGATGCACCACGATGTTCACCGTCAGCGGCAGTCCGAGCCGCACCACCTCCGCAGCCATCTCGCGCTTGCGGGCGAAGGCGCCGTCGTAGCCGGCGATGCGATCGGCCGATTGCGGCTCCGCGTCCTGGATCGATACCTGCACGTGGTCGAGCCCGTTGTCCGCGAGTTCGCGCAGGCGCGTGCCGGTCAATCCGACCCCGGACGTAATGAGGTTGCTGTAGAGGCCGGCTTCATGCGCCGAACCGACGATGTCTGCGAGATCGCGGCGCGAGGCTGGCTCGCCGCCCGACAGATGCACCTGCAGAATGCCGAGCCCGGCGGCCTCGCGAAACACCCGCGCCCAGCTGGCGGTGTCGAGTTCATCCTTCGGCGCATCGAGCGCGAGCGGGTTCGAACAATAGGGACAGCCGAGCGGACAACGATGCGTGAGTTCGGCGAGCAGACCGAGCGGTGCGTGAATTGCTGCATCCACGCTCGCCATCGCTACAGCTCCAGCAGCCGCTTGTCGGCAAGTGAGCGGAGAAGGTTGCCGACGTCCGTCTCGATGCGCTCGCGCGGCGCTTTGAAGTTCGCTGCGAGATCGTCGACGATCGCAGCGAAGGTCGCCTCTCCTGTGCAGCGCTTGAGGATTTCGACCGCGACCGCGTCGGCCTTGAAGATGCGCTCGGGCGCCAGCAGCACCCAGCCGCCCTGCGCCTCGTTGTGCGTCAGCCGCACACCGCGCGGCAGCCGAGGCTTTGCGTCGGACGGAATTGCGGCCTGTGGCGCGGCACCCGTCATTGCGCCCCCTCCGGTACGAACGCGCCGGGCGGGATATGCCCCGGCGCGACGTAGGCGTGATGCAGCGCATCCAGCATCGCCCACAGCACGCTGCATTTGAATTCCAGCGCCGCAAGCACGGCGGCCTGTGCATCAGGCGTCCTCGCGTGGCGCTTCACGTAATCCAGCGCGAAATCGGAATCCTTCGCGGCCTGCGGCGGCCGCTTTTCGAAATAAGCGAGCGTCTCGCGCGTGATGAAATCGTAATGCGCCAGCATGCCGTCCATCCGCTCCGAAATGATCACCGGCGAAAACAGTTCGGTCAGAGACGACGCAATCGCTTCCAGCAGCGTCTTCTCCCGCACGAAGCGGACATAGGCGTCGACCGCGAAACGTGTGCCGGGAAGCAAACCCCGCAGCGAGGTTACATAGTCCCGATCGAGGCCGAGCCCGTCGGTGAGTTTCAGCCAGTGCGCGATGCCGCCGTCGCCGTCGCGTTCGCCATCATGATCGACAAGGCGCGAGCGCCATTCGCGCCGGATCGCAGGATCGTCGCAGCGCGCGATCAACGATGCATCCTTGATCGGGATCATCGCCTGGTAATAATACCGGTTCAGCGCCCAGGCCTGCACCTGCGCCTTCGTGCATTGCCCTGAATGCAGCATGTGATGAAATGGATGCAGGCGATGATAGCGCCGCGCGCCGATATCGCGCAGCGCCGCTTCCAGATCGTCCGGCTGCATGAGCTTCACAGCACGATCTCCATCCCGTCATGGGCGATTTCGAAGCCCGCCTTCTCCACGCGTTGTCGCGCCGAGGAGCCCGCGATCAGAACAGGATTAGTGTTGTTGATGTGGATGAAAATGCGCCGCGCCGTCAGGTCCGACAGCGCCGCAAGCGAACCGTCCGGCCCATCGATCGGCATATGCCCCATCCGCATCCCGGTCTTTTCGCCGACGCGCAGCGCGATCATCTCGTCATCCGTGAACAGCGTACCGTCGAACAGAATGACGTCGGCGCCCCGCATGCGCTCGCGCATTGCGTCCGTCACGCCCGCCGCGCCCGGAATGTAGAGGAGGCGCGCATCCCTTGCGGTCAATTCGACGCCGACATTCACCGCGCTCTCCCCGATCTCCGGGTTCTCGCCTTCAAGATAGAGCGGCATCTTGCCCGGCACGGTGAAGATTTCCATCGACAACCCGGGCAACGCCGAGACGGTTTCACCCACTGAAAGCGCGCGGCGCCGGACGCTGTCGGGATGCAGCGCGCCGAACATCGGATTGTCGGCGAGTGCCGCCAGCGTCGCCGGCGTGCCATAGACCGCGACATCCTGCCGCTCGCGCAGGGTCAGCAGGCCGGCGGTCTGGTCGATCTCGGCGCCCGTCAGCAGCACCGCCTTGATCGGAGAATGTCGCGAGCCGGATTTCGGATGCAGCGCCTTCGTGGCCAGGATCTGCGAGCGCAGATCGGGCGAAGCGTTGCAGAGCAGCCAGTTTTCACCGTCGGCGGATACCGCGATCCCGGCCTGCCCACGCGGGACGACGCGCGGATCGCCGGCCCAGGCCAGCGCGCAGACCGGACAATTGCAGTTCCATTGCGGAAAGCCGCCGCCTGCGCCCGCTCCGAGCACCAGCGCCGTCAGGCGGGCCATCTGGTCCGCCTTTTGATCCAGATCAGGGAAGTCCTCAGAACTCCGGCGGCAAATAGCCGTTGATCTCGAGGCCGATGCAGATTTCGACGAGGGTCGGGGTGGTCCAGGCCATGTCCACAGTCCTTTCCAGCACTCGGGAGGCTATTATAGCGTCGATTTCCGGGAAAAGTCACCGCCGTACCCCCGCGGCATTTGGCCAATTCCGGCTTGACGGTACGCTCCGCCCGGCGCTTAGAGTTTGTCCACGATAAAGATCACCACCGGCGCGCCGGATGGCGGCCCTACGATTTCGGGAGAACGCATATGACCTACGTTACCGAGGAGAACCTCACCGATCTTGCGGTCGAGCGCTGGAGCAATATCCCGGATCCGCGGCTGCGCCAGATCATGACCTCGCTGGTCAAGCACCTGCACGGCTTCATCCGCGATGTGGAGCCGACCCAGCAGGAATGGTTCGCCGCGATCGACTGGCTCACCCGGGTCGGCCAGATCTGCGATGCCAAGCGCCAGGAATTCATCCTCGCCTCAGACGTGCTCGGCGTCTCGATGCTGGTGGACTCGATCAACAACCGCGCGCCCGGCGCCGCCACCCCCTCCACGGTCGAAGGGCCGTTCCATATCGCCAACTCCCCCGAAATCGAGGACGGCGGCAACATGGCCGCTGGCGCGCCCGGCATCCCGACTTTCTGCGTCGGCCGGATCACCGATCTCGACGGCAAGCCGATCGCGGGCGCGATCCTCGACATGTGGCAGACCGACGGTGAAGGCCTGTACGAAGCGCAGATCCCCGGCGCCGAGGGTTATATGCGCGGCATCTTCCACTCCAATCCGGACGGCACCTATACTGTCCGCACGGTGGCACCGATCGGCTACACCATCCCGATGGACGGCCCCATCGGCGAGCTGATGAACAAGACCAAGATCAGCCACATGCGTCCGGCGCACATCCACTTCCACATCGCGGCGCCGGGCTACAGGAGCCTGACCACGCATCTGTTCCAGAAGGGCTGCGAGTATATCGACACCGACGTGGTGTTCGGTGTGAAGGAGCCGCTGATCGTCGAGTTCGTGAAGAAGCCGGCCGGCAGCAAGGCGCCGAACGGCGAGATCATGAACGAGCCGTTCTACGAAGTGAAATACGACTTCAAGCTCGCCAAGGCTGCGGCCGCGCAGAAGGCGGCGTAATAGTCCGACATTCCGGGGCGCGGCCGCAGGGCGCGAACCCGGAAATCCACTCCCACGGTTCTGACTCCGGATTCCGGGCTCACGCGCTCCGCACGTGAGCCCGGAACCACAAGAAGACCTCGAAATCGTTTGGTCACGCCGCTCGCGGCTTTTCCGCCGACGCTCCCATGACGCGAGCGCGCAAGCGGTTTCCAGCGTTACCCAGCCGGTCCATGTAGAGATACAGCACCGGCGTAATGAACAGCGTCAGGAACTGCGAGACCACCAGGCCGCCGACCACGGCGATACCGAGCGGCTGACGCAGCTCCGAACTCGGACCGTGACCGATCGCGATCGGCAGCGCGCCGAGGATCGCAGCGAATGTCGTCATCATGATCGGCCGAAACCGCAGGATCGCGGCGCGATAGATCGCGTCCTGCGGCGGCATGTGCTGCACGCGCTGCAAGTCGAGCGCGACGTCAATCATCATGATCGCATTCTTCTTCACGATGCCGATCAGCATCAGCAGGCCGATCATCGCGATCACGCTGAGATCCAATCCGAACAGAACGAGCGCGCCCAGCGCGCCAACCACCGCAGAGGGCAATCCGGTGAGAATGGTCAGTGGATGGATGTAGCTCTCGTAGAGCATCCCGAGAACCATGTAGATCGTCAGCACCGCCGCCACGAGCAGGATGCCCTGGTTCGCGAGCGATTGCTGGAAGGTCTGCGCCGTACCCGAGAATGTCGTGCTGATCGAACTCGGCACGCCGAGCCGCTGCTTGAGCACCTCGATCTGATCGACCGCGTTGCCGAGAGCGACGCCCGGTGGCAAGTTGAACGAAATGGTAACAGCCGGAAGCTGGCCGAGCTGGTTCACGGCAAGATCGCCCGCGGTTCGCTCAATCGCCGCAATCGAGCTCAACGGTACCAGCTGGCCGGACGGCGTGCGGATGCGGATGTTGCCGAGATCGTCGGAATTCCATTTGATGCGCGGGTCGAACTCCATCAGCACGCTGAAGGTGTCGCCGCTGCCATAGATGGTCGAGACCTGTCGGGAGCCGAACCCCGAATAGAGCGTCGAGCGGATCTGGTCGGCATTGATGCCGAGTGAAGCCGCCTTGTCCTTGTCGACACGCAGCGTGACCTGGATCGCGCCGTCCTGCAGGTCGTTGTTGACGTCCGTGAAATGCGGATCGGCGGCCATCGCAGTCGTCATCTTGCGCGCCCAGTCGCGCATCTCGTCCTTGCGCACGCTCTGCATGACGAACTGGTAGTCGCTGCGGGAGGTGCGCCCGCCGATGCGCAGGTTCTGGACCGGCGACATCACGACATTGATGCCAGGGAAATACATCTCTCGCCGGAAGGTACGCAGCAGTTCGGGCATGGCGGGCCGCTCGGATCGCGGCTTCAACTCAACGAACAGCCGGCCATTATTGAGGCTCGACGATGAGCCGCCCCCGCCGATGATCGAGGCGACATTCTGCACATAAGGCGAGCGCCGAAACGCGTCCTCGACCTGCTGCTGCAGGGACACCATGGCTTCGAACGAAATATCCGGTCGCGCCTCGGTGGACACCGACAATTGCCCGATATCTTCCTGAGGGAAAAATCCCTTCGGGGTCGCGTAGAGGAAATAGACGGTGCCGAGCAGGGTCGCAAAGAAAACGCCGAGCATGAACGGCTGGTGCCGCAGGCTCCACTGCACGCCGCGATCATAGGCGTTGGTCATCGCAACGAGACCCCGTTCGAGTCCCGCGCGCCAGCCCGTCTCGGGCGGAATATTGCCATCCTTGTCGCGGTGCGGCGGCTGCAGAAGTTTTGCGCACAGCATCGGCGTGAGTGTCAGCGACACGAAGGCCGAGATAGCGAGAGCCACTGTCACCACGATCGCAAATTCGTGGAAGATGCGGCCGACCACGCCGCCCATCATCAACACGGGGATGAAGACCGCGACCAGCGATACGGTGATCGAAACGATCGTGAATCCGATCTCGCGCGAGCCCTTGATCGCCGCATCGAAGGCAGACAGCCCGTTCTCTTCCATGTGACGATAGATATTCTCGAACATCACGATCGCGTCGTCCACGACGAGACCGACGGCCAGTGTCAGTCCGAGCAGCGAAATGTTGTTGATGCTGAACCCGAACAGATACATCGCCCCGAGCGTGCCGATGAGGGAGATCGGCACCGCCAGAGCCGGGATCAGGGTCGCCGTCAGCCGTCGCAGGAACAGAAAGATCACCATGATGACCAGCGCGATCACCAGCACCAGCGTGAACTGCACATCGGCGACCGCCTCGCGGATCGAGATCGAGCGATCGTTCAGCACCTCGATCGACGAGGCGCGCGGCAGATCGTCGATGAAGCCCGGCAGCATCGCCTTCACCTTGTCGACGACATCGACAGTATTGGCCTCGGGCTGGCGCTGCACGGCGAGAATGATCGCGGGCGTGCCGTTGAACCAGCTCGCCTGCTGATTGTTCTCGATCGAATCCGACACGACCGCGACATGGCCGAGGCGGACCGGGCGGCCGCCGCGGGTCGTGACGATGATCTGGCGAAATTGCCGCGCGTTTTCGAGTTCGGTTTCAGCCTGGATGGTGAGTTGCTGCTGCGCGTTGCGCAGCGTGCCGACCGGCGTGTTGGCATTGGCCGCAGCGACTGCCGTCTGCACCTCGTTGACGCCGATGCCGCGCGCAGCCAGCGCATTCGGATCGACCTGGATGCGGACGGCAAATTTCTGGCTGCCGTAAACCAGCACCTGCGCGACGCCGTCGACGGTGGACAAGGCCGGCGAAATCACCTGCTGCGCGAATGCATCGAGCTCCGGCAGCGGCGTGGTATCGCTGCGGATCGCGAGCAGCAGGACCGGTGCATCCGCCGGGTTGACCTTGCGGTAACTGGGCAGCTCGGTCATCTCCGGCGGCAGGCGCCGCTGGGTGCGCGCGATGGCCGACTGCACGTCGGCCGCAGCCGCGTCGATGTCGCGATCAAGATTGAACTGGATCACGATCGAGGTCGACCCTTGCGTCGAGGTCGCGCTGATCGTGTCGATGCCGCTGATAGTGGTGAACTGCTTGATCAGCGGCGTCGCGACGGAATTGGCCATCGTGTCCGGCGAGGCGCCGGACAGTGTCGCGGACACGTTGATGGTCGGGAAATCCGTACGCGGCAGGGCGGCGACCGGAAGATAGACATAGGCGAACAGGCCGGTCGCAATCACCGCGATCGACATCAGCGTCGTGGTGACCGGATGGCGGATGCAAAATTCGGAGATATTCATCGCGCCGCGTCCTGTTGCGCGGCGGGCGCCGCGGTTTGAGGTGCAGGCGACGGCTTTCCGGTTTGCTGCGAGACATCGCGCACGCGTGCGCCATCGGCGAGGCGAAGCTGCCCCTCTACCACCACGCGTTCGCCGGCCTTGAGCCCTTCGCTGATGGCGGTGCGGTCATTGACGATGCCGCCGGTTTCGACCACCCGCAATTGCGCCGTGCCATCCGGTTTGACGACAAAGACGAACGGCCCCTTCTGGCTGGTCTGGAGCGCCACGGTCGGAATACTGATCGTATCCGGGCGCGTATCGAGATCGACCTCGACGTCGACATACATGCCCGGCCACAGGCTGACGTCCTGATTCTCGAAAGTCGCCTTCGCCATGATGGTGCCGGTCGCGGCATCGACCGAGGAATCGACGAAGTCGAGCTGCCCCGTCGCGAGCGGCGCCGTGCCGCCCGGCGCATATACACGGACCACCGGGGGCTCCTTTCGCCGCGCGGCCGCACGCAATGCGGCAAGATCGCGTTCCGGCAAGGTGAACGAGACACGGATCGGCCGGATCTGCGTAATGGTCACGAGGCCCTGCGCATCGGATGATGACACGAGGTTGCCCGGCGTGACCCGCACCGTGCCGATGCGGCCGGTGATCGGTGCGGTGATTTTCGTATAGCCGAGCCGGACGCGATCGAGATCGAGTTGCGCCTTGTCGGCAGCGATCTGCGCTTCGGCGGCTTTTGCATCGGCGCTTTTCTCGTCCCGCGATTGCTGTGTGGCGACATTGCGCGACAGCAGTTCCTCGGTGCGCTTCAGATCGGCATTGGCGCGGTCGCGCGCCGCTTCGTCCTTCGCAAGCTGCGCCTCGTTGCGCGCGATGGCCGCCAGCAATTCGCGGTCGTCCAGAGTGAACAGCAGATCGCCCTTGCGGACAAACTGTCCATCATTGACGTGCTTCTCCAGCATCTGGCTGTCGATCCGCGAGCGAACCACGACAACGGCGGGCGACTCGAGGAGACCGATGCTGCGGCGGCGAACGGGAAAGCTGCCCTGCTCTGCCGCAACCGTGACGACCGGAACGGCGGGCGCCGTCCGGGTTCCCTGTGCGGACCCGGACCCCGACTGCGCAGGCGGATTGCTCAATCCAAGGCGATATCCGAACGCGCGGTAGCCGTAATACCCGGCCGCAATGAACGCGATCAGTGCAAGAAAAAGCACGGTCTGTCGCCGCATCTGGTCGCCGCCTCCGTGGTCGCAAGGCTCGTGCCGCCGCCCGGCATGGCGCGGTCAACACAACGTCGGCAACGACCAGACGTTCCGCAAGCGGCGGAAATCGGACGGAGAATGCAAATAGCGGCTGCGGCGCATTAAATTGCTGTCATGTTCGGCCGAACAGGACAGCAATCCGCAACGAACGTGACCGGTGCGGCTAGCCCCAGATCGCCTTCGTTGCTGCAACCTCAAGCTCCAGCTTCCTGCGCTCGTCCGCTTCGGTGACCGGATTGCCCGCAACGGTGGAGGCAAAGCCGCACTGGGGCGAGATCGCCAGCCGATCGAGGTCGATGAACTGCGTCGCCTCCTCGGTCCGGCGCTTGAGATCGTCCAGCGACTCCAGCATCGGCGTCTTGCTGGAAATGAGCCCAAGCACCACGCCCTTGCCCTTCACGAAACGCAGCGGACGGAAATCGCCGGCGCGCTGCGTGTCGTATTCCAGCAGGAAGTGATTGACGTTGGCGCCAGAGAAGAAGCGCTCCGCGACCGATTCATATCCGCCCGCGCCGAGATAATGGCCCTTGAAATTGCCGCGGCACATGTGAATGCCGAACACCACATCGGCCGGCGCACCCTTCACCGACTCGTTGATGCTGTCGATATAGAGATCGACCAGTTCGTCCGGCTTCATGCCTTCGGCTTCGACCTGCTGGCGGATATTCGGATCGCATAAAAGCGCGATCGCGACTTCGTCGAGCTGGATGTATTTGCATCCGGCCTTCGCCAGATCGGCGATCTCCTCACGGAAGATGCGGTTGAGATCGTCGAAGAAGGTCTTCACGTCGGCATAGGCCGATTTCGCCGCGTAATCCGTGGCGCGATAGAAGTGCATCGTCGAAGGCGCCGGCAGCGTGATCTTCGGCGTGGCCGACGTGATCCCCTTCAGGAATTCGAATTCGTCGAGCGCGAGCGGCTTGTTGCGCTTCAGCTTGCCGTCGGCATAGGGCGCGGTGAAATCGACCTGATGGCCCTGGTCGTCGCGGAACTTGAACACCGCCGACTTGATCGAGAAACCGTCGATCCGCTCGACGAACCGCCCCCAATAGGAGCCGCGGCGGAATTCGCCATCGGTCACGACCCTGAGCCCGACATCTTCCTGCATCTTCACGACGCTGCGGATGCACTCATCCTGAATACCGGCAAAGGCCGCGTCGTCGATCCGCTTGCCCATGTGATCGCGGAACGCCTGGCGCAACACCGGCGGTCGCAACAGGCTGCCGACATGGTCGGCACGAAACGGAGGGCGGCCTTGCGGCAGGCTGGTCATTGGCGCATGCTCCCAATCAGGACGCGTTTTTCTATAGGTCTATAGATGCAATCTAAATCGGCATCTCGCGGCAAGGCAAGTCCTGCTCCGCCGCGGCGCGCCAAGCGCACCGTCAAGAACCGGTCGGCGCCATCGCCTGGATCAAGCGCAAGGAAGCGCTCCACCCATCGGCGTCTCGACGAGATCATGCAGGCGGCGGCGAAGGTGTTCGCCGAGCGCGGATTTCACGGCGCCACCACGCAGGATATCGCCGATGTTCTCGGAATCCGACAGGCTAGCCTGTATTACTACTTTCCCTCGAAAGAGGTCGCGCTGGAGGTGGTCTGCGCGCGCAGCGCCGAAGGCTTCCTGAAGACCGCGCAAGCCATCGCTGCCGGCCCCGGAACGCCCACGGAAAGGCTGTCAGCATTGATCCGATCGCATATTTCGCCGATCCTGGAACGCAGCGACTACATCAAGGTGTTCCTGACGCAACGGCATTTCCTGCCGAATCCGAGCCGGCAGCGCGTCGCGCAGGTGTCGCGCGGAATCGAAGCGATTTTCGAGAGCACGCTGCGCGAGGGCATCGCCTCCGGCGATTTTCGCAGCGACCTCGATCCGCGCCTGTCCATGCTCGCGATCCTGGGCGCCGCGAATGGCGTCCCGAGCTGGTACCAGAAGGAAGGAGTCTCGCTGGAAAAAATTTCGGCCAATCTGATCGGGCTGATTCTCAACGGCATCGCCAATAATCAGAAACCGGTCGGCAGACGTGCCCGGCGGTGATTTTTTGATTGACCTATAGAATTCCCGGCGTTGAAATAAACACCGGAACAAGAGCCGGCTCACCGGCCAGGTCCACTCGGGAGGAAGGCTGCGATGTTGACGCCATTCGGCGGCACCGTGCGCTCATCATGGGTCATGGCCTAGTCACCATGACGCAAGGCGCACCGCAATCTCCGCAATTTGCGATCCTGCGCAGCAAGACCGCACCCGGCCTGATCGCCGAGCACGCGCGGAACAAGCCGCGCGGTGTCGCGTATCGCGCCAAGACACTCGGCCTTTATCGCGAGAGGACATGGCGCGATTATGCGGCAGCCGTCGGCCGTTGCGCGCGCGCGCTGCAGACACTCGGCCTCGAGCGGGGCGATCGCGTCGCCATCATGGGCGATGCCTGCGAGCAGTGGGTGATCTGCGACATGGCGGCGCAAGCCTCGGGCGCCATCGTCTATGGCGTCTACCCGACCGCCTCAGTCTCCGAAGTCGAGTTCCTGATGAAAGACGGCGGCGCGAAAATTTTCATCGCCGAGGATCAGGAATATGTCGACAAGATCCTGCAGATCGCCGACCGGCTGCCGGACCTGACATGGATTGTCGTGATCGACGATTCCGCGATGTTCGACTACAGCCACCCGAAGCTGATCTCGCTGTCGGAGATCGAAAGCCGCGTGGCGGGCGATGACGATACGAACATCGCCGCGCTCGAGCCAATGACGGCGGCCCTGAAGCCGGAAGATCCCGCCTTCATCGTCTACACCTCGGGCACCACCGGCAATCCGAAAGGCGCGCTGATCTCGCACGGCAAGCATCTCGCCGGCACCTACACCATCGTCGATCACTATCCGACGCTGCGCGACAAGGATCACCGCACCGTCGTGTTCCTGCCGCTTTGCCACATCTTCGGCCGCGACGTCGCGATCACCCTGCCGCTGATTTCGCGTCTCGTCCCTCATTACGGCGAGAGTGTCGACGACCTGATGCAGTCGATGTTCGAGGTCGCCCCCACTGCGCTGTTCACGGTGCCGCGCTACATGCAGAAATTCGCCTCGCAGGTACTGGTCGGGTTGAGCACGACGTCGGCAGCGAAGCGCGCGGTCTATGATGCGGCCATGAAGCTCGGTCGCTCGGCCGCACGCCGGCGCTGGGCGGGGAATGCGGGCGCAGCAAGCAATGCGATGACAGCACTCGCGCGCACGATCGCGTTCGGCCGCGTCCTGAACAAGCTCGGCCTCGACAAGCTCGAACTTGCGATTTCAGGCGCAGCACCCCTGCCGCAGGAAACCGCAGCGCTCTGGCAGATCTGGGGCGTCAACCTCGTGGAAGCCTATGGCCAGACCGAAACCGGCGGCGCCTTCATCAGCGGACAGTCGCAGGTCTTCGCGAGGCCCGGCAATGTCGGGAAGGTCGTCACCGGCTGGCAGGTTCGGCTGGATGACGACGGCCAGATTCTCGTGAAAGGCCCGGACCAGTTCGAAGGCTACTGGAATCAGCCGGACGCGACACGGCAGATCGTCGACAGCGATCAATGGCTGCACACGGGCGATGTCGGCGAATGGCAGAATGGCCATCTGCGGCTGATCGATCGCGCACGCGACTTCCTGGTCACCGCCGGCGGCAAGACAATCTCGCCGTCGGGTATCGAAAGCACGTTGCGCGCGAGCCCCTATATCGGTGAAGCGATCGTGTTCGGCCACGGCCGCAAATATCTCACGGCGCTGATCGAGATCGACTTCGATTCGGTTGCCGATTGGGCCCGCGCCAACAACGTGAGCTATACCGGCTTCACATCGCTGGTTCAGAGTACGGCGGTGCAGGGTCTGATCAAGTCGGAGATCGATAAGGCGAATGTCGAGTTCGCGCGCGTCGAGCAGATCAAGGCGTTCCGCATCCTGCCGAAAGAACTCGATCCCGAACAGGACGGCGAGCCGGTGACGCCGACGCGCAAGGTGAAGCGCAACCTGATGTACGATCGCTTCAAGGATCTGGTCGAAGGCATGTACGACGACACGGAGGAGCGGATGCTCGCTGCAGGTGCGGGCGATGCGCTGC
>NZ_DATMRV010000220.1:0-4903 GCF_035565795.1 Pseudorhodoplanes sp. | reverse complement strand
CGTCATGCGCAAGCGCCTTGTGGACCTGGCCTAGCGATGCAGCGGCGGCGGGCTTGTGCTCGAAGCTTGCGAATTTCGCCTGCCAGTCGACGCCTAGCTCGGCGATCATCCGTCGCTTGACGAAGGCCCAGCCCATCGGCGGCGCTTCGTTCTGTAGCTTCGCGAGTTCCGCGGCATATTCTGCAGGAAGCGCATCAGGGATAGTGGACAGCAACTGCGCCACCTTCATGATCGGGCCCTTCAGCCCGCCGAGTGCTGCGGCGAGTTGCATTGCATTCTTGCCGCGGTCGAGATCGAGGCCGAAGAGGCGCGCGCCCGCGATCCGCGCGGCGACGCCGCCGACATCGGTTCCGACGCGGGCATAGCGGCGGGCACGTGCAGAAAAACGATTGGCTTCGGAATCCGACATCCCGACAAAGCTAGGCATTCGTAGCCGCGCGCGCCAGTGCCGGAGCGGCTGCGGAACAAAACGGCTGTCGCCTATTGCGCGGTCCAGCCGCCGTCCGCCGCGATCGACTGCCCGCGGATCTGATCGGCCGCCGGCGAACACAGAAAGACTGCGAGCCCGCCCAGTTGCTCCGGCGTGACGAATTCCAGAGACGGCTGTTTCTCCCCGAGGAGCTCGAGCTTTGCCTTGTTCATAGGAATTCCCTCAAGCTTGGCGCGGTCATCGATCTGCTTTTGCACCAGCGGTGTCAGCACCCAGCCGGGACAGATCGCGTTGCAGGTTACGCCGGTCCGCGCTGTTTCCAGCGCCACGACCTTGGTGAGGCCTACGAGGCCGTGCTTCGCCGCGACATAGGCCACCTTGTCCACGCTGGCCACGAGTCCGTGCGCGCTCGCGATGTTGATGATGCGGCCCCAGTTTCGCTCGAGCATCTGAGGCAAAGTTACACGAACGAGATGGAAGGCGGATGACAGATTGATCGCGATCACCGCGTCCCACTTCTCGGGCGGGAAGTTCTGGATTGGAGCGACATGCTGGATCCCGGCATTGTTCACGACAATGTCGATACGACCCATTTTCGCAGTCGCGTCCTTGGCCAGCGCCTCGATTTCGGCCGGCTTCGACATATCGGCTGCGATAAAGGCTGCGCGCACCTTGAATTCGCTTTCGATCCCCGAGCGCAGTTTTTCGATTTCCGCGGCATCGCCGAAACCGTTCATGACGATGTCCGCGCCGGCACCCGCGAGCGAACGAGCGATGCCAAGTCCGATACCGGAGGTCGACCCGGTGACGACCGCGACTTTTCCTTTGAGCATTGGAATAAACTCCGTGGGACGCGCATGAATTCTGATGACGAAGGGATGTCACGCTTCTCGGGAGAAAGCATCTCTACGTCAGTATAATGCTAGAATTTGGGCTGTTGCCTCAGCTCGTGAGGAGGCGACATTGCACCACCAGCCTCCGCGATCAAATTCGCCGCCTCCTCCACAAGCGCGACATTGGAAACCTCGGCTCCCAGCGGCGCGTCCTCAAGCCCGACCCGCACATGTCCGCCGCGCGCCACCGCGCCCGCAATCAGCCCGCGGATATCGACACCGAGGCCGGCGACCATCCACGGCGAGTTCGGAGCGGCTTCATTCAACAATGCCACGTGTGCATCAAGATGATGGAGCGCCGGCGGGAAGCCGAACGCGAACTGATCGGAGAACATGAAGCGGTAGACCGGCGCTGGCAGCGTGGGAAAGCGTGCCGCCATCGCAGCGCCGAGTCTGGTGAAGCCCGGCTCGTAGATCGCATAACTCGGCCGCACATGATGTTCGGCGCAAATGCGCAAGCCTTCCAGAATATGATCGCCGGGATTCTGATAGACGAAGCCGGTCTCATCGCGCGCAATGTCATCGAACATCGCAAAGTTCACGGAGCCCGGATCGACCACCGCCCATTCGACAAGCCCGCGCTTCGCAAGTTCGACAAGATGCGCATAGCGGGCGGCAGCGCTGGTCAGATCGCCGGCGAATCCCGAACCCGCGATCGGGATGGTCGGATAAACGATCGCATCACAATGCGCGCGAATGCCTTCGATGATCCGCGCATAAATCTGCCAGTCGTCCTTCTGACGACCGGAGCTTTCGTCATAGGCATGCAGATGGATGATTGAAGCGCCTGCCTTTGCACAGGCCACGCCGTCGGCCACAATCTCGTCGACCGTGACAGGAATGCGCGGCTGGCGCGAACGTGTCCAGGGACCGTTGAGTGCAGCCTCGAGCCAGACCCGCCGCACACCGCCCTCCCTGGAGCCGATCCGCGTTAGGCCGCCCGGTCCAACGCTTCCAGTTCGCCGATCAGGCGCTCGATCACGCCGAGACCGCCCTGCCAGAAATGCGGATCGCGCGCATCGAGTCCGAACGGCTTGAGCAATTCAGAATGATGCTTCGTGCCGCCGGCTCTCAGCATGTCGAGATAGCGTTCTGCAAAGCCCGCCTCCGCCTTCTCGTAGACTGCGTAGAGCGAGTTCACCAGGCAGTCGCCGAACGCGTACGCATAGACGTAGAAGGGCGAATGGATGAAGTGCGGGATATAACTCCAGAACACTTCGTAGCCGGGCATCAGCTCGATGGCAGGACCAAGACTCTCGGTCTGCACCTGCATCCAGATTTCGCCAATGCGATCCGCAGTGAGCTCGCCGTTCTTGCGCTCGGTGTGGATGCGCCGCTCGAACGTGTAGAATGCGATCTGTCGCACCACCGTATTGATCATGTCCTCGCATTTGGAAGCGAGCATGGCCTTGCGCTGGACCGGATCGTCGGTCGCAGCGAGCAGCTTCTTGAAAGTCAGCATCTCGCCGAACACGCTGGCCGTCTCCGCGAGCGTCAGCGGCGTCGGCGCCATCAGGGGACCGTTCGGCGCCGCCAGCACCTGGTGGACGCCGTGCCCGAGTTCATGCGCGAGCGTCATCACATCGCGGGGTTTGCCCTGATAGTTCAGCAACACATACGGATGCGCGGACGGCACCGTCGGATGCGCGAAGGCGCCTGGCGCCTTGCCCGGCCGCACCGGCGCATCGATCCAGCGATCGTCGAAGAAACGCTCCGCGATCTTCGCCATCATCGGCGAGAAAGCGCCATAGGCTTCGAGAACGGTTGCACGCGCCTCGGGCCAGGCGATCGTGCGCATCTTCACTTCCGGCAGGGGCGCGTTGCGATCCCAATGCGGCAGCCGATCCTTGCCGAACCACTTCGCCTTCAGCGCGTAATAGCGGTGAGACAGTTTCGGATAGGCAGCCTGCACCGACGACACCAGCGCGTCGACGACTTCGCGCTCGACGCGGTTCGACAAGTGCCGCGCATCAGCCACGTCGGCGAAACCGCGCCAGCGATCCGAGATATCCTTGTCCTTGGCGAGCGTATTGGTGATGCGCGAAAAAATGCGGATATTCGCCGCGAAGGTCGTTGCGAGGGCTTCCGCCGCGGCCTTGCGCTTCTTCTCGTCGGTATCCTGCAGCAAGGTCAGCGTTGGCTCGATCGCGAGCTCCTGCCCATTGACCTTGAATCGGAGACCGGCGATCGTCTCGTCAAACAAGCGGTTCCACGCCGAAGAACCGGAGACCGATTTTTCCTGGAAGAGCTGCTCGATGCGGTCTTCGAGTTGATATGGCTTCTCCTTGCGCAAATCCTCAATCCACGGCCGGTAATGGCCGAGCGCCGGATCCGTCATGGCCTGTTCGATTTGCGCGTCATCAATGCGGTTGAGCTCGAGTGTGAAGAACAGCAGGTGCAGGTAGATTGCCGTGATGCGCTCCTGCACATCGCCATAGAATTTCGCGATGGTGGGATCGGTGGTGTTACCGTAATACGTCAGACCGGCAAAAGAGCCGAGCCGTCCAAGCAGATCCTCGATCGCCTCGTAGCGCCGCACGGGCTCCGCGAGGGACTGACCCGCGTGTGGGCCGGTGGCGAGTTCCGCGAGCCGGCCCTTGTAGGCCTTCTCGAAGGCGACGCATTCAGCTTCCGCGCGGTCGAGATCGCGCTTGAATTCGGGTGCGTCGATCGAGCGATAAAGATCGGCGAGATTCCATTCCGGGAGGGCGCCGAGGTCCGACGCTTCGGCGCCTTCCTTCGGCGGCTTCGTGGACTTGGCGGCGGCTGGTTCGGTGGCCATGAATGTCTGAAATCACCCTGTTTCCTCAACCGACATCATATCGCGACTCGGTGCGTCTTCCGCAACCACGCCCGCAGCGCCGCTGGGCAGGACCAGAACGCTTCAAATAGCCGCCGCGGTCGCGTAGTTTCCGCCCGCCATGCGGCTGGGGCATACCGCCATTTCGGCCCGAGCCTTCAGAAGGACGTTGTCAATGAATCGTAAGGAACGGCGCGCAGCGCAGAAGCGGGGCGGCCCGGCCATGACCCCGATGGCTGCGACCCTCGCGCAGGCCTTCCGCGCCCATCAGACGGGATACCGGTCCGAAGCCGAGCGCCTCTACCGGGACGTGCTTGCGGTCGAGCCGCGCAACGCGGCCGCGCTGCATCTCCTCGGTGCCCTCATGCATCAGTCCGGCCGAACGGACGAGGCGGTCTCTCTCATGCGGCAGGCGATCGCGATCGAGCCGCGTAACCCGGATTACCATTACAACCTCGGCTCGGCGCTCGTCGCCGCCGGTCGCATGACGGACGCGATCGAACCCTTGTCGAAGGCGATTGCGTTGAAGCCGCAATATGCCGAGGCGCATTTCGAGATCGGCAACGCCTACGCCCGGTCGGGCCAACTCGACAGCGCCGAGAAGAGCCTGCGCCGTGCTCTCGACCTCCAGCCGGCCAACGCCGCGATCATGAACAATCTCGGCCGTGTGCTGCGGGCGATGGATCGCGCCGAAGATGCCGCCGCAATCTGGCAGCGGGCGGTAACCCTGCAACCCGGCCTCGCGATCGCGCATCTCAATATCGGCATGGTACGCCACGA
>NZ_DATMRV010000219.1:0-3265 GCF_035565795.1 Pseudorhodoplanes sp. | reverse complement strand
CGCTGATCGGACTGATCGTCATCAAGGCCGTGGTGCTTTATACGGCTGCGCGGATCTTCCGGGTCGAACGCCACCTCGCGGCCGAGGTCGCATTGCTGCTGGCGCAGGGCGGCGAATTCGCGTTTATCGTGATCGGACTTGCGAGCGCGAAGGGGCTCCTGGAGGTCGAAATCGGCACCTCCGCCATCGCGGTCGCGGGCCTGAGCATGATGGTGACGCCGCTGCTTGCCAAGCTCGCGCGCCATACCGGCGAGCGCCTCGAGACCTCCGATCAAGAGTCGCGGCACTCGCCCGAAGCGGAGATGGTGGAACTGCGCGACCATGTCGTGATCGGCGGCTTCGGTCGTGTCGGTCAGACGGTTGCGCGCGTTCTCGACAGCGAGAACGTGCCGTGGATCGCGTTCGATACCAACGGCTCGCTCGTGACGGAGTTTCGCGAAAAGAACCGTCCGGTGTTTTTCGGCGATGCCAGCCGACACGAGATCCTCCATCATGCCGGGGTCAAGAAGGCGCGTGCGTTCATCGTGACGCTGGGCAGCGCCGAAGCCACCGAACGCATGGTGAAGGAGATCATCAGGCTGCGCCCCAAGGCCTGCGTTCTGGCGCGCGCCAAGGACTCCGAACACGCTACGCGTCTGACCAACCTTGGTGCAACCGACGCGATCCCCGAAGCGGTGGAGGCGAGCCTGCAGCTCGCGGGCCGTCTGCTGGAAAATCTGGATTTCCCGGAAGACGTTGCGGACCGCCGGATTGCCGATATCCGCAATCTCGAAGTGGTCGCGGTACAGCGCGCCGCGAAGAAGTCGGCGAAGGCCGAGAAGAGGCAAGCACGGGCGTGATGTGAGCCGCCTTGCGTCACGCATGTCTGTTGAACCGGTGCGCCGGTCAGATGATGCAGACTGTCGCGTATGATTGCATCCGGAGTTGGATACAACTTCAGCGTCGCTGACGGACAGCACTGATTCATCGCAGCGGCATCCAGTCCTCGAGATTGCGTCCTCATTTCTTGTCCGCGGATTTTCGCGTTTGATACGGTGAGAATTAAAGGCGTGAGTCGGTCTCATGTCATTTGGTCATGACCTGGGACGACGACTGTGATGAAATTTGCGCGCCGTAATCGTCGTCCTTTCGATTTCCATCGTGTCGCATTGGCGGGTCTTGCAGGCGCTGCCGCCATTCTGATCTTCAATGATGCAGCAGTCGCCGTGCCGGCCACCGGCGGATGCGCGGACGTGAACAGCGGCGTATTCAATACGTCGATCAGTGAGCACGAGATTACCGTATCGGGATTTACGGCGGGCGACCGGATCACATTCACCGTCGCAATCACTGAAAACGACGCAAATGCCGCGTACTGGGAGCTGTTTAACGAATCCGCCAGTCCCTCAGTCCTGGTGGACACTTACGAGCCTGTCGGCGACGGCACCGTGACCAAAATCTATACGGTGCCATCCGGAGTTGGTCAGCTCAGGCAATTCATCATTGCAAGGATCGGATCCGGTCTGACCGTCACCGCGACCTGTGTTGCCGCCGGCGGCACAGCTTCGAACGACAGCCAGAAATTACGCGGTGTACAGGTTCAGGGCTCGACCATGGCCGGGCAGGCCTCCGGCGCGGCCATCAGCGGCGCGGTGAATGGCGCGATCGGCGATGCGTTCGGCAATCGCGGCAATCCGGTGTCGGTTGGTGCGAACGGTGTGACACTGAACTTCGCCGCCGATCCGCGGGCCAATGCATCCTTGCGCGCGCCGTTTGCCGGCCGCCATGACGAGGCCATGTCGGCGCTGGCCTATGCCGCCGGCCGCAGCGTCACCAAGGCGCCGCCGCTGTCGCCGGTGTTTGAGCAGCGCTGGAGCGGATGGCTCGATGTGCGCGGTTCGGGCTGGGACAAGTCGCATGTCGTCGACGGCAAGCAGATCAATGTCACCGGCGGCGTCGGCTACAAGCTGACACCGAACCTGCTGGTCGGCGTGTTCGGTGGCTATGAGGACTTCCGCTACGATTTCGCGGCGCTGTCCGGCAAGCTGAAGGGCGATGGCGGCACCATCGGCGGCTATGCGGCCTGGAAGATCGCGCCGACGCTGCGCTGGGATGCGATGCTCGGCTGGTCGAGCATCTCCTATGATGCATCCGCCGGCACTGCGTCGGGCCAATTCGATGGCTCGCGCTGGCTGGTTTCGACGGGACTGACCGGCTTCTATCGTTATGCGGCATATATCGTTGAGCCGTCCGCCAAGGTCTATGCCTTGTGGGAGCGGCAGGATGCCTGGACCGACAGTCTCGGCACCTTGCAGGCAGAGCGCAGCTTCTCGACCGGCCGCGTGTCCCTCGGCGGCCGCGTGATCGCGCCCTCGCAATACAGCGCGTTCTCGGTTTCGCCGTATCTCGGCGTCTATGGCGACTGGCGCTTCTCCTCGGACGATGCGCTGCCGGTCGATGTGCCGAATGCCGGTCTGATCGATGGCTGGTCGGGGCGTGTCACCGGCGGCGTGAGCATGACGAAGCAGGGCAATGGCACGCTGTCGTTCGGCGGCGAATATGGCGGCATCGGCGCGGGCTATGGCGTGTGGACCGCCAATGCAAGGCTCGCGATGCCGTTCTGATCTGTTCGGATCACGGCCAGACACTTCAAACAGAAGTGGGTGCGGTGAAGACCGTACCCCTTTTGATTGAATGCAAGCGAGGAAGCGCAGTAATAAGTTCGATGCGGGATGATGGATTCTTTTCGCTCCATCACGAATCAGAATTACCGTTGCGAATGGCGGCGTGTATCGCGGGGGGCGGCGCGCTGATCCGGAAATTATTTAGAGAAGTTGTTCGGGGGCTTGGTGCTGGGAATTGGAATGCGCGGCAGGACGCCTGCCATTGTTCGTCGTGTCGTTTTCGGCCTTTGCATCTCGGGTTTTCTGCTCGGTTCGAACAGTGATGCCAGTGCGGACGGCTGTTCGGAGTTGAACGGCTCTTTCGCCGGCAATGTCCTCACGGGCAGTACGAGCGGTACGGGGTTTTACCCCGGCGATACCATAATGCTTACAATTAACACACCCGGCAGCAACATCGGACTCCAGCTTGCCAGTACCGGGTACACGCCCGTGCTGCTGAACCCTCCCCAAACCCCCGGTACCTATGAATATATTGTCCCAGACGAGACGGTAATTACCATCTTTATCCCCGGCCTGTCGAACGGTGCCGACCCCACCGCCAATTATTCGTGGGGCTGCATGGGCGGGATGGGAAGCGCCGCCAAGCGCCGCCCCAGCGACAA
>NZ_DATMRV010000218.1:0-10275 GCF_035565795.1 Pseudorhodoplanes sp. | reverse complement strand
CGCCGCAATCAGCGCGGGGCCACCGCACATCGTATAGCGCGTCGGCAGCGCCACCCGGCGCGATGGCGGATAGAGATCGCGCAAGGCTGGATGCACGAGGAACATCGCGCCCTGATCGGTCGCCGCGCTCGGGGGATCTTTCAGGAAGACGATGTCCGGTTGCAGGACGAGAAACTTTTCCAGCGCGATGAACCCGCCATATCCGGCAGGAGCGCCTTGCGGCGGCTTCAGCCCGGCCTCGGCAAGCAATGTCGCAGCAAGACTCGCCGGCCCTTGCGTATAGCCGCCGCGCTCGACAACCAGCGCAGTACGATCAGAGGGGCCGGCTGCGGCCGCGAGGCGCGCTCGGGCAGTTTCCAAGTCCGCAATCAGCTGCTCGCCGCGTTCAGCCTGGCCAAGCAAAGCCGCGATCTCGCGGATCTGGCTGCGGGCGGATTCGAGATCGCTGACGAATCCGGTCTCCACCACGCGCAAGCCTTGCGACGTGAGCATCCGCCGCGTCACGGAGCGGTCGTTCGGACCGACGAGCACGAGGTCAGGGTCCAGCAGCATCGTGGATTCGGCCTGCCAATCGGCCTTGCGAAACGCCTTTGCCTTCCCGGCCACAACCGACAGGGACGGGTCGGTCGCATAGGGCGACAACCCGGCGATCTGGTCCGGGTCGGCCAGCGCCACGACCAGCTGGTCGGCGCACAGATTGAAAGACACCACGCGCCGCGGCGCATCGGCGCCCTGCGCCGCGCCGGCCCAGATGGCTATGCACAGCGTCAGAAGCGGCATTGGTCTTGCGGCGCGCGTCATGCGACCATGGGATTCGAGGCCAATCACTCATGTCAGCGATATCGAAATCCGGCTGGCGGCTCAATGCGGCGCTTTTCCTGGTGGTGCTCGCATTGATGTTCGTCTCCCTTGTCACCGGGCCGGCCGGGCTGCCCGCGCGCGCGGCGATTGCAGCGCTATGGGATGGCGAGGGGGTCGCCGCCGTGATCGTGCGGGAAATCCGGCTGCCGCGGACATTGCTGGCGGCGCTGATCGGTGCGACGCTCGGCTTTTCCGGCGCAGCGTTACAGGGCCTGTTCCGTAACCCGCTGGCCGAGCCAGCCTTGTTCGGCGCGCCACAGGCGGCCGCGGCGGCAGCCTCGCTTGTGATCGCGTTCGGCATTCTTCCGACGACCTCGCTGTTCATTCCGGTCGCGGGCATTCTCGGCGCACTTCTTTCGGTCGGCGCACTGGTTCTGATCGCGGGACCGCGCACGAGCCTTACCGTGATCCTGCTCGCCGGGCTGGCCCTGGCGAGTTTCGCCGGCGCGATGACCGCACTCATCCTCAATCTTGCGCCGAACCCTTTCATCGCACTGGAAGTCGCATTCTGGCTGCTCGGTTCGCTGGAGGATCGCTCGCGCGACCACCTGATGATCGCCGCGCCGTTCATGGTGGCAGGCTGGATCATTCTCCTTGCCAACGCGCGCGCGTTCCGGGCACTGACGCTCGGCGAAGATGCCGCGATGTCACTCGGCGTCGATCTGCAACGCACGCGTTTCGCCGTCGTGCTCGGTACGGCACTCGGCGTCGGCGCCGCGACCGCGGTTGCAGGCGCGATCGGCTTCGTCGGGCTGGTGGCGCCGCATCTCGTCCGGCGTTACGTCAATGCCGATCCGACGCGGATCATGCTTCCGGCGGCCCTTGCAGGTGCCGCCCTTCTGCTTGCGGCGGACATCGTGGTCCGCATCGTGCCTTCCGCGATCGAGCTGAAGGTCGGCGTCGTGACCGCACTGATCGGTGTGCCGTTCTTCCTCGCGATGATCTTCACCGAACGACATTATCTCGAGGGCGAGCCGTCATGACCGCCCTTCTCGCAGCAAAGGACATCTCCGTCCGGCTCGGCGGCCGCACCGTCGTTGAAGATGCACGCGTCACACTATCCGCGGGAGAACTGGTGGCGCTGGTAGGACCGAACGGCGCCGGCAAGACCACCTTCCTGAAGGCGCTTGCCGGTCTTCTTCCCGCGTTTGGCACCATCGAACTCGAAGGCCAGCCGATGTCTGCGCTCAAGCCACACGAACGGGCGCGCCGGCTTGCCTATCTGCCGCAGGGCCATTCGTTCTCGTGGCCGCTGCCGGCGGGCGAAATCGTGGCGCTCGGGCGTTATCCGCACGCCGACCCGTTTTCCCCTGTATCGGACCGTGATCGCGCCGCAGTCGATCATGCGCTCGACATCACCGGCACCCGCCAGTTTGCAGATCGCATCGTGACGACACTGTCCGGCGGCGAACGCGCGCGCGTCGCCCTCGCTCGCGTGCTGGCAACAGAAGCGAAGATCGTGCTCGCAGACGAACCGATCATGTCGCTCGATCCGCGCCACCAGTTTGTGGTGATGGATGTCCTGCGACACGCTGCGCAGGCCGGCGGCGCCGTGCTTGCCGTGATCCACGATCTCGCGCTCGCGGCACGCTATGCGGACCGTATACTGATGCTGGAAAAAGGTCGGATTGTTGCAGACGAGAAACCGGAGATCGCGCTCAGCCCGGAAAAGATCGCGACCATTTTCGGCGTCGAGGCCGACATGATCTGCCTCGGCGATGCGCAAGTGCCGCTGGTGCGCAAGCCGCTCTAAAGATCAGCCTCACGCTGCGCTTCTTCCTCTCGCAGCTTGAAGCGCTGCACCTTGCCTGTCGCGGTCCGGGGCAGATCGTTGCGAAGTTCGATCCAGCGAGGATATTTCCAGGTGCCGGCGCGCGACTTCACATGCTCTTTCAGCTTGTCCAGAAGAGTCTCGTCGCTGGCGTGGCCGTTCTTCAGCACGACGAACGCCTTCGGCTTGATCAGCCCGTCGGAATCTTCCTTGGGTATGACCGCGGCTTCCAGCACGGCCTCGTGCGAGACCAGCGCAGCTTCGACATCGAATGGCGACACCCACATGCCCGACACCTTGAACATGTCGTCGGTACGACCGCAGTAGAAATAATACCCGTCATCGTCGCGATAATACTTGTCGCCGGTGAACGTCCATTCGCCCGCGAAGGTCTGCCGGCTCTTGCGCCGCTGATTCCAGTAGCCCTCCCCCGCAGACGGACCACGCACGATCAGTTCACCGATTTCGCCCGGCGGCACGTCCACGCCATTCTCGTCCACGATCCTCAGATCGTAGCCCGGCACGGGCTTGCCAGTTGAGCCATAGCGCACGTCGCCGGGCCGGTTCGACAGGAACGTCTGCAGCATCTCCGTCGAACCGATACCATCGAGGACGTCGACGCCGGCGACGTCACGCCAGCGTTCGCCGATATGCGCAGGAAGCGCTTCACCGGCCGACACGCATACGCGCAGCCGCTCCGATCCCGCACCGCGTGTCATCGCATCATGCGCGAGCAGCGCGGTATAGAGGGAGGGCACCGCATAGAAAATCGTCGGATGATGACGGCGCATGAGCGTGAACATCGAGTCCGGCGTCGGGCGCTCGGGCCACAGGATGGCGGTCGCGCCGACCGACATCGGAAACGACATCGCGTTCCCGAGGCCGTAGGCGAAAAACAGCTTCGCGGCCGAGAGCACGACATCGTCCGGACGAATGCCGAGGACGCCCTGCCCCATCAGCCTTGCCGTTGCTCGCAAAGAGGAATGAACGTGCTTCACGCCCTTCGGCTCACCGGTCGATCCCGATGTGTAGAGCCAGAAAGCAACTTCGTCGGACAGCGTCGGCGCTATGAAGACGTCGTCGCCACCCATGCGGCATACGGACTCGAACGGCACCGGCGTATGGCCGGCCAGCGTCGGCTGCGCTTCGGCTCCGCTGCCTGAGAGAATCACGTGGCGCAGCTGCGGTGCGGCCGGGATCGCATCTCGCAATGAGGAGGCAAACGACGCGTCCGCGATCACAGCCGCGACACGGCTGTCCTTCAGCATGAAGGCATGCTGATCCGGCTTCAGCCAGGTGTTGAGCGGCACAACGACGATGCCGGCGCGGATGGCGCCCCAGAACGCGACCGGATAGTCCACATTGTCTGGCATCAGAAGCGCGACGCGATCCTCCGGCCGCAAGCCGAGCGCCAGCAAGCCGGACGCGAGGCGGCACGTCCGCTTCTGCAATTCGCCATAAGTCAGCGTACGCTGCGGATCGATGAAGGCGGGCTTGTTGGCCAGACCCCGCTCGACATTGGCATCAACAAAATCCGCGGCGGCATTGTACGGCCGACGCTCCAGGAATGGTTCGGACACTGGACGCTCCCTTTCGTCCGGTTCTCCGTTTCTTCTTGGGCCGTTTCGACCGATACGCCGTTCCGGTTTGCTCCGGAATCAGCTGCCTTCAGTGCAGCGCGAACGCCTTTGCCTGCAGGTCCGTCAGCAAATCCGTCGAGCCCTGCACTGCAAGCCGCTGGTGATACAGCCGCAGCCCGTGCAGTCCGCCGAGTTCTTCGCCGTTGCCGGCACGGCCCGGTCCGCCGTGATGACATTGTGGCATCACGATGCCGTGGCCGGTATGAGCATCGGCAATCGAGGGCTCGACCATCAGGAGCCGTCCATGCGACGGGCCAAGCTCCGCGACTGCGCGCGCAAAGAATGCACGATCATCGCCATAGACCGAAGCAACCAGCGAGCCGCCGCCGCGCGCGACCAGCGCAAACGCTTCCGTCTCGTTCTTGTACGGGATAATCGTCGCCGCCGGGCCGAACACCTCGGTGTCGTGCACTGCATTCGCGCTGTTGCCGTCGGCAAGGCGCATCAGCGTCGGCGCGACGAAAGCGGATTTCGCCGGGTCGATCCCGTCGATCGCAGGCGCGGTCGCGCCGCCGGTGAGAACCTGCGCCTCGCGCGCGATCTTGCCGATGCCATCGAAGGCGGCCGCCTGTTGCGCGCGCGTGACCACGGGCCCCATGCGGGTGCTCTCGTTGCGCGGATCACCGAGCGTGGTTTTCTTCAGACGAACGAGAAGCGCTTCGGCAACCGCATCGGCCTGTGCGGCCGGCGCAAAGACGCGCCGGATCGCCGTGCATTTCTGCCCAGCCTTCACCGTCATCTCGCGGCTAACTTCCTTGATGAAGGCATCGAACGCCGCCTGGCTAGCATCCGGACCAAGCAGCGCGGCATTGACGCTGTCCGCCTCGATGTTCACATGAACACCGCGCGCGAGAACATTCGGATGCTTCAGAATGCGGCCGGCCGTCTCGGACGAACCGGTGAAGGCGATCACGTCATCGCCCGTGACCTGATCGAGCAGATCGCCGGCGCTGCCGCAAAGGAGATTGAGTGCGCCGTCCGGTAACACCTTGGCAGCAATGACGTCGCGCACCATCTCGTGCGTGAGCAACGCGGTCGATGATGCAGGCTTGGCAAACACCGGCACGCCCGCGAGCAGCGAGACCGCGGCCTTCTCCCACAAGCCCCAGCTCGGGAAATTGAAGGCATTGATATGCACGGCAACGCCATGCCGCGGCGCGAGCAGATGGATCGCCTGGAAATTCTCCGCCTTGGCAAGCCGCACCGGCTTCTCGTCGAGCAGGAAGGTCGCACCGCCGAGCGAGCCACCGAGCCGGGCATAATATTTCAATGTCCCGATACCGCCGTCGATATCGATCGCAGCATCGATCTTCGTGTTTCCGGAATTGGCGATGGCCATCGCCTCATATTTCGCGCGGTTGGCGACAAGCACATCAGCGACAGCGCCGATCAGTTTCGCGCGCTCCACGAAGCTGAGCGCCCGCAATGCCGGACCGCCTGCCTTGCGCGCGTAATCGAGCGCAGCCTTGAGATCGAGGCCGCGCGCACTTGCGGTCGCAAGCACATTGCCCAGCACTGGATCGACCAGCTCGGTTTCCGTGCCGTCGCCGCGACGCCACGCGCCGGACAAATAGCTCTCGAGTGCCTGTGGCGCGTTGCTCATGGTCCCGGTCTCCTTGCCAAATCATGCATCCCGTGACCGCTCGTGCCAGACCCGGCTACGGGATTCCACTGTCACAAAAATGGGCGCAGCCCGGGTGCAGGAGCGCCACATGGCGCTCCCCGGACCACCGCAATAGGGAACGGGACATCTATTGTTTTCAGTAACTTAAGGCAAGCAACGCGGCCGCCTATTGGATCGCGCTGCTGCTCGAGTAAGCCGGGGAGCCTGCGTCCGCGATGAAGCGTCGAATGGTTTCGCGCACCTGCGCGTTGGACATGAACAGGTCGTGGTTCAGACCGCCGCCGGCGTAGTCCGAGGCATCGATCACGCGAACGCCAAGGGCTTCCAGCCGCGGCTTCTCCGCGATCCCGACGCGGGTGACGCCGCCGGCCATGTCGCGCATCGCGCCAAGGGCGCGATCGTTCGCGACCGTCAGCACCGTGATCTTGCGCGACAGCGTACCGATACGAGACACCGAGGATGTGAAGCTGTCCATGTCGATGTCGGGAGACGCGAGAACGATCGCCCCGAATCGGCTGGTCGCCGCCGCACCACGCCGGTCGTAGAGCTGCCGCAGGGACTCGACGGCGACCATCGTTCCCATGGAGTGCGCCACGACATGAACGGTGCCGACTGTGGGATCTCCGATCAGCTCGTCGAACATCCCCTCCAGGGCATCGCGAGACCAGAGCGCGCTTTCACGATCGTAGATATAGTTCATCAGGCTGTTCTTCGATGGCCAAGAGAACAGCATCGTCTCGCCATGAAACCGGAGCCCATCCGACAGCCGCGCCGCATCGAGCACCGCGGTTTCGAACGACTGGTTGAACCCGTGGATATAAACCAGCACGTCGCGACGACGGTCCCGCACCGAGAAGCTCTCGCCGACAGGCACAATCTCGACGGCCTTGATGCCCCAGTCGCCAAGCCCGACCGTGGAAAAGGCTCCTTCGGCGGGCGACGAGAGGTGGATGCGCACATTGCTTGGCTGATTGGCGCGCTGCGTGCCGAACCAGGGTCTGGCCTGCGCGCCCTTGACGGGATTACGCGTGGTGACCGCCGTCACGATCGGATCGGCCATGATCCCTGTCTGGCCGGCGGGTTGCGTCCCGACTGCCGCAAAAGCGGACGCCCCGCCGGGCGCACTCGCGCAGCCGCTCACGGCCGCTAGCCCGCCAAAGGCGAGCAGCAGCACGAAAAATCGCGCGATCTGTCCGGTCGGACGTGTCGAGAATGCCATCAGCAGGGTTGCACCAGCACGGGACGGACGCCGCTTCTGTCCGTGCGGCCCCCGGCGCTCACCCATGATGGGCGATGAGGGCGAGAGAGTGGCCAGATCGGGATTTCTACCTGCGGCGCGGCAAGGGAACTTGCGGTTCCCACACACCACAGGTGCAGCCGAAGGCCTCAGTAGTGGCTGATCGTGATGCTGGTGTTCTTCATGCCGTGACGGCCGACCAATGCGTACAGCGTTCTCGCGTTCTGCGGGCTGAGCCTGATGCAGCCATGGGACGCAGGCCGGCCAAGCCGGCCGACATCGGACGTGCCGTGGATCGCAAAGCCGTAATGGAAGAAGATCGAATGCGGCATCGGCGTCATGTTGTAGCGCCGGGAATAATGCATCTTCTGCATCGATTGCGGACGGAAGGTGCCCGACGGCGTGCCGTAACCTTGCCTGCCTGTCGAAATCGGCCAGGTCGCGTAAGACGCTCCGTTGACACTCACGTTCATCGTTTGCCGGCCAAGACTGACACGCACCTGCACCGACGCCAAAGCCTGACTGAACGTCGCGTCGCAGAATGCGCCCAGACCGACAACAAGAACCATCCAGAATCGCATGAAATATCGTCCCTCGATGTTGAAAATCAGCGTCCGGACTCAATCCGGTAATGGCCAAGCATAGTCGAGCGCTCTTGTTGGCGGAAGCTGCGGCGCGACTTGGGGCCAAGCGGTTGCCGGACATGTCAAAGCGACGACAGTTTTCATAAAGACTTTCAGGTCGACGCTGACCCACGATCGGATCGATGCGCCGACGTTACAGATGGTGGTATCTATTGATGCCACGCGTTTTGTGATGCGCTCTTCATCGCGCTTTAGTGACCGCCGAGTTCATAGGTGCATGTGCACGGCTTCGCTGTTTGCTTGCCACTGGAAAATTCCACAACTAACATGTGGGCTTCTACGAGCCGATGGCTTGTATTGAACCGCCACCGGCTTCGACGTCGGACCTGCTTCATCAGCGGAGGGCTGGTTATGACAATTTATAGATGGGTCGTGGATGAGAAGGGCGAACGGAAGAAGGACGCCAGAAACCAGGACGAAAGAGCTCCGGTTGCCGACTTTTCCTATCAGAGCGATGCGCTCGCACAAATGATTGTCGACGCGTGGGTCAAAGAACCCTTCGAGGAGGAGCTTCTCAAACCGGAAAACGCTCGCAGGCTTCTCGCAGAGCGAGGTATCTTCCTCCAGAAGCCCGTGATCATCAGCGAGGCGGACTACCGGGCGGATAAATTTACGAAGAATCATGACGACGAAGTCGTCTTCGTTTTGCCTGACCGCAAACATGTCGACATGCGCGAGCCTCAATCTCTTCTCGAGACGGCACGACTTCTGATGGCTTGCGTGCCGAACGGAATTTAGCGCGAAGCACGCACACCGCACTTTGCGACAACGTCTTTAGCTCAACAGGAGCCGGTTCGCGTCGAAGTCACAAACCTCTCTCAAGAAACACGTTCCCGCGCGAGCTCTCCGAATTGCAGGAGGTTGGGAATGCCACGGCCGATCACGGAGTGGGTCGACATCAACGGCGACGTATCGATCGTCGCGCGCGAGTCGGGAGAGGTTTGGTTCTACACGCATGACCAGTCGAAAGAGCCTTCGGGGCCATTCGCCGCGCCGATGACAGGCCCGAGCTCGCTCGGCAGCGCGGTCGGACTGCTCGATGGGGCGATCAGCCTGGGTTTCTCCCGCATCAAGGACAATCTTGCAACGCCGGCGCCGACAATCGCGGGCTACGCGCTGGCGCTGATCGGCGCCTATCACACTTCCGTCGACACCGCGCGAAACCTGTTGCGCGCTGCGCGCCGCTTCGAGGCGCTCGGCAGGCCCGAGGTGACGGCGTATCTTGAGGAGCGCGCGCGCGAGGAGACCGGTCACGACCGGCTCGCCTTGAAGGACTTGCGCGCACTGGGCCTGCCCGCCGAGACACTTGTGGGCAACCTCATGCCCGAAGGCATCAAGCCGATGTGCAAGCGCTTCGACGAGCTTTGCGCCGAAGACTATCCGATCGGATGCGTCGGCTATTCATACTGCCTGGAGCGCATCGCAGCGCTCAAGCAGGAAGCGGACATCGCCATGATCAAGGCGATATGTCCGGAAGGCGTCGATGCCACGCGCTTTCTCAGAAGCCATAGCGGCCTCGGCAGCGAGGCGGCGCATGTGCAGGAAACGATCGAGTTCGTCGCATCGCTCCCCGCGGATGACCGGATCAAGGTCGTCCAGGAGACATACGAATCGGCAGTGATCATGGCCGAAGGCTACAATCGCGAATTGCTGCGGCCGGAGTCGGAGTTGGTCGCGATGCTTGAAAGCGCGGCCGGACAGCACCTGCACCTGAAACAAAGCTTCGCGCACGAAGGCGCTGCAGCCTAGTTCGCGAACATGGACGTGCGGTGCAAGCAATCGCGCCGCACTAACGATCTGCAATCGCCACGATGCGGAGCGCGAGCGCCGCATCGAGGGTGATTTATTGCATTGAGCGATCGGCGATCAATGTCCAGCTCTGGAATCGTTGCAGAGGCAATCGTTAGCTGAGACCTGGTTGGTCGCGGACACAGGCATCGTATTCACACGAACGAATTTACATCAGCAAAATCGATATTACGTGTGATAGTGTTCCAACGTGGCGGCATCGCAACGGGCGACTGTCCAAGCGCTTTTGCGGTGACAAAATGCTTGTCGCTGTCTGCCGGTAGAGCGGGGCCTCGCAATTGCCGAATGCAATCAACGACGTTGGTGAATGGCTGAGACAGCACGGTCTTGGTCAGTATGCGAAAGTCTTCACCGATCATCACATCGACTGCACGCTTCTGTCGGAACTGACGGAAGGCGACCTCGAACAACTCGGCCTGTCCTTGGGACACCGCAAGATCTTGCGGAAGGCCCTTGACGCGGAGGGCCGATTGCCGGTCACGGCGCGAGATTTCAGAGGCGAAGCGAACCACCCGTCTCAGCGCGAAGCCGAACATCGGCACATGACAGTTTTGTTCTGCGACATGGTCGAGTCGACGCAACTGTCCGAAAGGCTGGAGCCTGAAGACCTTCAGATACTCATCGCTGCCTATCGGGAGGCCTGTGGCGCAGCGATCAAGCGATACGGCGGCTGGGTCGCGCGCTACATG
>NZ_DATMRV010000217.1:0-13285 GCF_035565795.1 Pseudorhodoplanes sp. | reverse complement strand
CACCTGACCGGTCTGTTCAATCGGCGCGGTTTCCTGGAAGCGGCGGAGAAGCTGATCGAGAGCCAGCGCAAGAGCGGGCAGCCCGTCACGATCATGATGTTCGATCTCGACCACTTCAAATCGATCAACGATCGGTTTGGGCATGAGGTGGGCGACGAAGCGCTGCAAGCGTTCGCCGCAACGGCGAGCACGAACATGCGCCAGCATGACGTCGTCGGACGTTTGGGCGGTGAGGAGTTCGCGGCAATCCTGCCGGGCGGCATCGAAACCGCGCAGTTGGTCGCAGAACGCGTGCGTGCGGCGTTCGAAACCCGCGGCGTCGAGATTTCCGGTCATGCCATGAACGCGACCGTGAGCATCGGCATCTCGGAATCGCTGGCCGATGTGGCGCAGATTACGACCATGCTGGCCCGAGCGGACCGCGCTCTGTATGCCGCGAAGGCGAAGGGCCGAAACCGCGTCTGTTCCGACAAGGAAGCCCGGGATGTGATGCCGAAGGCGCCGTCGCTCGTTCCGGCGGCGGGGCAGGGCGAGGCGGCTCAGGATGTCAGGACACACGATGATGCGCCGCATGGCTTCGGCGCGCCCGTCGCCGCGATGGCCTGAGCGCGGCAACGCATTGTTTACCATGCGCGCGATAGTCTTGCGGCATGGCGCATGAGTCCTCCCACATCGCGCTGCACGCGCTGGCACTCGATGCCGAACTGGCCGGCTCAGCCATGGCGTGCCGGTATCTGTCCTCGGACGAATACGAAGCTGAACTGATCGCCGAACGCCGCCGCGCCGGCGCCTATCGCCTGCCGCTCTGGCATCGCGCTGGCCCCTGGATGGTCTGTGCGCTTGCCGCCATCGCGGTGCTCTGCCTACCCCTCATTTGGTAGCCTCCGGCATTCCCACTCGCCCCCTTGTCGGCCGCCGCCGCGGGTGATTGAGTTCGCGCGATTCAGATCGCAACGACGGACCTTCGCACATGATCAACAGGACGGCCGTGCTGCTCGCAGCGGCATGCATCACATTTGGCACTGCAGGCGCACAGGAATGGCCGCAGCGCCCGGTCACGATGGTGGTCTCCGCCGCGGCGGGCGGGCCGATCGACGTATTCGGACGCATCATGTCCGAGCGAATGGGGCAGGTGCTTGGCCAGCAGGTGGTGATCGAGAATGTGCCCGGAGCCGGCGGTATGATGGGCGGCAACCGCGTCGCCAAGGCCGCCCCGGATGGTTACACCGCGATCCTCGGCACCATCGCGACGCACGCTCATTCTCAGTCCCTGTACAAGAAGCCCCTCTATAATGCGGTCACCGACTTCACACCGGTCAACCTGATCGCCGAAATTCCACTGGTGCTGATCGTCCGCAAGGACCTGCCGGTGAATTCGTTCGAGGAATTCGTCGCCTACGCCAAGGCGAACCAGAGCAAGATGAATTACGGCTCGGCCGGCGCGGGCTCAGCCACGCATCTCGGCTGCATCCTGCTCAATCAGGCACTCGGCACCAATATCCAGCACGTGCCCTACAAGGGTACGGGTCCCGCGATGCAGGACCTGCAGGCCGGGCGTATCGATTTCCTGTGCGAGATCATCGTCACCGCCGTGCCGCAGATCGAAGCAGGGACGGTGAAGGCAATCGCGACGCTGTCGCAGGACCGCTCGCCGGTGTTGCCCAACCTGCCGACCGCTTACGAAAAAGGCTTCAAGAACATCCAGGCCTATACCTGGACCGCGTTGCTGTTTCCGAAGGACACGCCGGCGCCGATCGTTGCGAAGATGCACGATGCGGCGCTCAAGACCATGGCCGATCCGCAAGTGCGCCAGCAATTGCAGAAGCTCGGCGCGAGCATCGTGTCAGGCGATCGCGCGACGCCCGACTATCTCGGCAAGTTCGTGAAATCGGAGATCGACAAATGGTCCGGTCCGATCAAGGCGAGCGGCGCGGTCGTCGACTAGTCCTGCGCTGTCAGTGTCGAGCATAAAAAAGGGCGCCCGAAAGGGCGCCCTTTGAGTTGCATCGCTTGCACGATGTTTGGGAGGTACACGCTCACGCAGAATAGTACATCTCGAATTCGACCGGATGCGGGGTGTGCTCGAAGCGGATCACTTCCGTCATCTTCAGCTCGATATAGGCGTCGATGAAGTCGTCATCGAACACGCCACCCGCCTTGAGGAACGCGCGATCCTTGTCGAGGCTCTCAAGCGCTTCGCGCAGTGAGCCGCACACCGTCGGGATCTGCTTCAGTTCGGCCGGCGGCAGATCGTAGAGGTCCTTGTCCATCGCCTGGCCGGGATCGATCTTGTTCTTGATGCCGTCGAGGCCCGCCATCAGGAGTGCAGCGAAGCACAGATACGGATTGGCGAGCGGATCGGGGAAGCGCACTTCGACGCGCTTCGCCTTCGGGTTGGTGGTGTAGGGGATGCGGCAGGACGCCGAGCGGTTGCGAGCCGAATAGGCCAGCAGCACCGGCGCTTCGTAGCCCGGGACGAGACGCTTGTAGGAGTTCGTCGTCGGGTTGGTGAAAGCGTTGACGGCCTTCGCGTGCTTGATCACGCCGCCGATATAGTGGAGGCAGGTCTCCGACAGGTCGGAATACTTGTTGCCGGCGAAGACCGGCTTGCCGTCCTTCCAGATCGACTGGTGGCAGTGCATGCCCGAGCCGTTGTCGCCATAGACCGGCTTCGGCATGAACGTCGCGGTCTTGCCGTAGATGTTGGCGACCTGGTGGATGCAGTACTTATAGACCTGCGTCTGGTCGGCCATGTAGGTCAGCGGCGAGAACTTCAGACCGAGCTCGTGCTGGGCCGACGCCACTTCGTGGTGATGCTTCTCGATCTTGGCGCCCATCTTCGCCATCGCGGCCAGCATTTCGCCGCGCATGTCCTGCGCGGAGTCCTGCGGCGGAACCGGGAAGTAGCCCTTCTTGATACCGATGCGGTGGCCGAGATTGCCGGACTCGTATTCGGTCGCGGAGTTGGTCGGCAGTTCGACCGAGTCGAGCCGGAAGCCGCAATGATAGGGCTCGGCGGAATAACGCACGTCGTCGAACACGAAGAACTCGGCCTCCGGTCCGAAATATACGGTGTCGCCGATCCCCATCGACTTCACCATGGCTTCCGCTTTCTTGGCGATGCCGCGCGGGTCGCGGTTATAGGGCTCGCCGGTGGTCGGCTCGAGAACGTCGCAGACGAGGACGAGGGTGGTCTCAGCAAAGAACGGATCGATGCACGCGGTGGCGGGGTCGGGCATCAGAGCCATGTCGGACTCGTTGATCGCCTTCCAACCCGCAATCGAGGACCCGTCGAACATGACGCCTTCGGCAAAGGTGTCATCGTCGATCATCGAAATGTCGAACGTCACATGCTGCCACTTGCCGCGCGGATCAGTGAACCGGAAATCGACGTATTTGACGTCGTTGTCCTTGATCATCTTCATTACGTCTTTGGCGGTCGTCATTTGAACGCGTTCCCTTTAATTGTACGGGTCTTGAATTGAGCGATGTCAGATCGCATCCAATCCGGATTCCCCCGTGCGGATCCGGATTGCTTCTTCGATATTGGAGACGAAGATCTTGCCGTCGCCGATCCGGCCGGTCTGCGCGGCGCGCCTGATGGCATCGACGGCCTTTTCGACCATGTCGTCACCGAGCACGATTTCAATCTTCACCTTCGGGAGAAAATCCACAACGTATTCGGCACCGCGATAGAGTTCGGTGTGACCCTTCTGCCGGCCGAAGCCCTTCGCCTCGGTGACGGTGATGCCCTGGAGGCCTACTTCCTGGAGCGCCTCCTTCACCTCGTCGAGCTTAAACGGCTTAATGATCGCCTCGATTTTCTTCATACAGAATCCTCTCCCGGTCCGCCGGTCAGAGGCTGACCGGCAGAGCCCGCCGATTGTTAGCAGGTCTTGTGCCAAACCACGAAAGCTCAAAAACAGGCGCTGTGCCAATGTGATGAGCCGAATACTTTTATCCGAGGTTACGGAGGGCGTAACCTTCAGATCAAAATGTGTGCATGTCGCCCAGAAAATGATCAGTCCTGAGATCGCGGACGCATCTCACCCGCATACCGCTCGTAAAGCAGGCGCATCGACCGATGTTTGAGCTTCTTACCAACGACCAGATGCGGCGCGCGGATGCGTTGGCTATCGCGGCCGGGGTACCGTCGCTGGAACTCATGGAGAGAGCAGGGGCGGCGGTGGCCGATTCCGTCACCGCGCTGTACGGCCGGTCCCGTCCCGTGCTGGTTGCGGCGGGGCTCGGCAACAATGGTGGTGACGGATTTGTCGCGGCGCGGCTGCTCCATGAGCGGGGCTGCGATGTGCGCGTTCTGCTTCTGGGCGAACGGGATCGGCTGACCGGCGACGCCGCGGAGATGGCGAGGCGATACCGCGGGCCTTGCGACGCCTGGAGCGGACAGGACTTCGATCCCAGAAGCATCGTCATCGACGCGCTGTTCGGCGCAGGCCTTACCCGTCCGGTCGAAGGCGCCGCCGCCGCGATGATCGAGGCCATCAACCGGTCGGGCGCGTATGTCGTCGCGGTCGACTTGCCGAGCGGGATCGACGGCGACAGCGGCCTGGTGATGCGGCGCGCGATCCGTGCGGACCGGACGGTGACGTTCTTCCGGCGCAAGCCCGGACACCTGCTGCTTCCGGGGCGGATCCATTGCGGCCTCACGACCGTCGCCGATATCGGGATCTCGCCTGCCGTCCTCGAGACGATCCGTCCTCATCTGCGCGTCAACGACCCGGCGGTGTGGGGGGGCGTTTTCCCGGTGCCGCACCCGGCTGGCCACAAATATTCGCGCGGCCATACCGTCGTTCTCTCGGGTGAGATGACGAGCACCGGCGCAGCGCGTCTCGCCGCGCGAGCGGCATTGCGGGCCGGCTCCGGACTGGTCACAATCGCGAGCCCGACAAGCGCCCTGGCCGTCAACGCCGCGGCGACGCTGGCGGTTATGGTACGGGAAGCTGAAGGCCCGGAGGGGCTTGCGGAACTGCTGCGTGATCCCCGGGTCAACGCCGTTGTACTGGGGCCGGGAGGCGGCGTCGGCGCTCCGATGCGGGCGAAGGTGAGGGTCGCCGCGGCCGAAAATCGTGCTCTTGTCCTAGACGCCGACGCGCTCAGCAGCTTTGGGGAAAACCCAAAAGAGCTCTTTACAATCCTGACGAATCACAGCCTATCCACAGCAATCCTCAGCCCTCACGAGGGCGAATTTGCGCGCCTATTCAGTAAAATAGAGCAAATTACTACAGTTAAACAAAAACTTAAGAAGGCCCTTGCTGCTTCACATGAAACAGGCGCGGTCGTCGTATTGAAGGGGGCTGACACCGTCGTTGCTGCCCCGGACGGGCGCGCAGTCATTGCGGAAAATGCTCCCCCAACGCTCGCGACGGCTGGAGCGGGGGACGTCCTCGCCGGCATCATGGGCGGGCTGCGCGCGCAGGGGATGCCCGCTTTCGAAGCCGCTTCGGCAGGTGTCTGGCTGCACGGGGAGGCGGCCAATGGGTTCGGTCCGGGACTGGTCGCCGACGACCTGGAGGGCTGCCTGCCGGAGGTCTACCGGCGGCTGTTCGCAACGTTGCGGAGGCGGACGAGCGACTCTCTTGGCGCGACGTCCTGACCGGCGCGAGCGGGTCTTGCGCAGGTCTTGCGAACAACAATCCGAGCGCCATTTTTCTCGTGCGCTTCGTGAGCACCATGATATAAGCCGCGCCGCTCGGCCCGAGATGCCGCGCGGAGCCCAAACGCGCGGGCGTGGCGGAACTGGTAGACGCGCTGGATTTAGGTTCCAGTGACGCAAGTCGTGGGGGTTCAAGTCCCTCCGCCCGCACCAAGCTTGAGGCCGGCCGAATTTCATTCGAGCGTGATCCCGACGGCTAGCCGGCTTCGGACATGGTCACGCTCAACAAGAACCGGGAGCGGGATGGTGGATCATCCTGCTTGTGTTAGCGACTGCCGTTGGCGCGGCGACGAGGAGCGAAGTTTTCCCATGCAGGTGACCGAAACACTGACCGACGGTTTGCGGCGCGAATTCCGCGTCGTCATTCCCGCAAGCGAGCTCGACACGAAGGTCGGGGAGCGCCTGGACGAACTCAAGAGCCGGGTGCGCGTCAACGGCTTCCGCCCGGGCAAGGTGCCCGTCGCGCACATGCGCAAGATGTACGGCCGCTCGGCGATGGCTGAAGCCATCGAGGCGGCAATGCGTGACGTCAACGCCAAGATCGTCGCCGACAACAATTTCCGGCTGGCGCTTCAGCCAAAGGTCACGCTTCCGGAAGACCAGAAGGCGGTCGAGGCCGTCATCGAGGGCAAGTCGGACCTCGCTTACACTGTTGAGATGGAGATCCTTGCTCCGATCGACGTGATCGATTTCAAGACCGTCGATCTTACGCGCCTGACCACTGAAGCGACCGCCGAAGAGGTCGATGAAGGCCTGAAGCGGATCGCTGAACAGAACCGTCCATTTGCCGCCAAGGACGAGGGTGCGAAGGCCGAAAATGGCGATCGCGTCACGATCTCGTTCGTCGGGACCATCGACGGCGTGCCGTTCGAAGGCGGCTCGGCGGACGACATCGCTGTCCTGATCGGAAGCGGCACGTTCATTCCCGGTTTTGAAGACCAGCTGATCGGAATTGCCGCGGGCGAGAACCGCAAGGTCAATGTCAGCTTCCCGGAGAATTATCCGGCGGCGCAGCTGGCCGGAAAGGCCGCGGTGTTCGACGTCACTGCGAAGACCATCGAGGCGCCGAAGGATGTTGCGATCGACGACGAGTTCGCAAAGTCGCTCGGCATGGAATCGCTCGACAAGCTGAAGGACGCCGTGCGCGACCGCATTCAGCGCGAGCACGATTCGGTGTCGAAGCAGCGGGTCAAGCGCGCGTTGTTCGATGTGCTTGACGAACGGCATAAATTCCCATTGCCGCCGGCGCTGGTCGAGCAGGAATACGAAAATCTCTGGAAGACCGTGACGTCTGAAATGCAGCAGACGGGGCGTACGTTCGAGGACGAGAACACGACCGAAGAGAAGGAGCGCGAGGAGTATCGCAAGATCGCCGACCGCCGCGTCAGGCTTGGCTTGCTGCTCGATGAGATCGCGCGCAAGAACGAAATCAGCGTGACCGAGGACGAAGTGCGGCGCGCCGTCATGGAGCACGTCCGCCAGTACCCTGGCCGCGAGAAGGAGCTCATCGAGATGTTCCGGACCAATCCGGAAGCGATCGCGAGCATCCGCGCGCCGCTGATCGAGAACAAGGTGACCGACTTCATCCTCGCGCTCGCCAAGGTGACCGACAAGAAGGTCTCGCGCGAAGAGCTGTATCGGAGCGACGACGAAGATAAGGCGGTCTGAGACGCCACTGGCGAATTCGTCCGCGCGGTTTACCTAAGCGAAACCGCGCGGCCTCAGGTTAGCGTGCGCCATATCAACGATGCGCTGCGATTCGCGGGCGCAGGAGAGTGCAATGAGAGATCCGGTCGAAACCTACATGAATCTCGTTCCCATGGTGGTCGAGCAGACCAACCGTGGAGAGCGTGCCTACGACATCTTCTCGCGCCTCCTGAAGGAGCGGATCATCTTTATCACGGGCCCCATCGAGGATGGCATGTCCACGCTCGTGGTCGCGCAGCTTCTCTTCCTCGAGGCGGAAAATCCGAAAAAGGAAATCTCGATGTACATCAACTCGCCGGGTGGAGTGGTGACGTCGGGCATGGCGATCTACGACACGATGCAATTCATCCGTCCTGCCGTCTCGACGTTGTGCGTCGGTCAGGCCGCGTCGATGGGGTCGTTGCTGCTTGCCTCCGGTGAAAAGGACCTCCGCTTCGCGCTGCCGAACGCGCGCATCATGGTCCATCAGCCGTCGGGTGGCTTCCAGGGGCAGGCCACCGACATCATGCTGCACGCTCAGGAGATCCTCAATCTCAAGAAGCGGCTGAATGAGATCTACATGAAGCATACCGGCCAACCGCTGAAGAAGATTGAGGATGCGCTTGAGCGCGACTACTTCATGACGGCGGAAGGGGCCAAGGACTTTGGGCTCGTCGACAAGGTGATCGACAAGCGGTTCGAAGACCCGGCCCCGATCAAGAGCTGACCGCTGGTTCGCTCAATCTTCGGGCTTGAATTGGTTGGCCTTAGGCCGACACATTAGCAGAACTGGTGAGACCGAAATCCTGGCTGCAAGGCGGGAAATCGGTTTCAGCAGGCCGGGATGCCCCTGTCTCGCAGCAGGTTCGCGAATCGCGCCGTTATGGCGCATGATTCAGGGCCCGCGTCCGGGGTATCGTTAATGGATTCTTGATTGTCGTCCCCTTAGCATGCTTCGCTAGGGTGTTACATGGGCCTGAAGGGGGAGGAGTTTCGGGCGCGGTGTGCCCAGGGTGCCACGCTTTGGCCGCCCATCGAGTGTTAGGACTGTGAGCGCAATCCGCTCACGCGGATGGATACGGAGACTGGAATGACGAAGGTCGGCGGCAGCGACTCCAAGAACACGCTTTACTGCTCGTTCTGTGGAAAGAGCCAGCACGAAGTCCGCAAGCTGATCGCCGGACCTACGGTCTTCATCTGCGATGAATGCGTCGAACTGTGCATGGACATCATCCGGGAGGAGAACAAGTCCTCGCTGGTGAAGTCGCGCGACGGCATCCCGACCCCCAAGGAAATCTGCAAGGTTCTGGACGACTATGTGATCGGTCAGCAGCATGCCAAGCGCGTGCTCTCGGTCGCGGTCCATAACCACTACAAGCGGCTCAACCACCAGACCAAGCACAACGACGTCGAACTCGCGAAGTCGAACATCCTGCTGATCGGTCCGACCGGTTCGGGCAAGACGCTGCTTGCCCAGACGCTGGCGCGCATCCTCGACGTGCCGTTCACGATGGCAGATGCGACGACGCTCACCGAAGCCGGCTATGTCGGTGAGGACGTCGAGAACATCATCCTCAAGCTGCTGCAGGCCGCCGACTACAATGTCGAGCGCGCGCAGCGCGGCATCGTCTACATCGACGAAATCGACAAGATCTCGCGCAAGTCCGACAACCCCTCGATCACGCGTGACGTATCGGGTGAGGGCGTGCAGCAGGCGCTGCTCAAGATCATGGAAGGTACGGTTGCATCCGTGCCGCCGCAGGGTGGCCGCAAGCATCCGCAGCAGGAATTCCTGCAGGTCGACACGACCAACATCCTGTTCGTGTGCGGCGGTGCTTTCGCCGGCCTCGACAAGATCATATCCGCGCGCGGGCGGTCGACGTCGATCGGCTTCGGCGCCACCGTTCGGGCGCCGGAGGACCGCAAGGCCGGCGAGATCTTCCGCGAGGTCGAGCCCGAAGATCTGTTGAAGTACGGCCTGATTCCGGAATTCGTCGGGCGCCTGCCGGTGGTCGCGACGCTCGAGGATCTCGACGAGACCTCTCTCAAGAAGATCCTGGTCGAGCCGAAGAATGCGCTGGTGAAGCAGTATCAGCGTCTGTTCGAGATGGAGAATATCGACCTGACGCTCGCCGAGGAGGCGCTCGGCGCCATCGCCCGCAAGGCCATCGAGCGCAAGACCGGCGCGCGCGGCCTGCGTTCGATCATGGAGGGCATTCTGCTCGACACCATGTTCGACCTTCCGAGCCTCGAGGGCGTCGAGGAGGTCGTGATCTCCCGCGAAGTGGTGGAGGGGACTGCGCGCCCGCTCTACATCTACGCGGATCGCTCCGACCGCACGGCCGAGAACTCCGCGTCAGCCTGATCTGGGCGGTGGGTAGAGATCGCGGCGCTTGCGACACTGCAGCCAGAATCGCCTAGGCTTTCGTCTGCGCCTTCAGCTGGTGCCGTTCTTGCAAGGTTCTGCTCCAGGCAGGCCTTGCCTGCGGCATGAGCTGGGGCCAAGTGGCTGAGGCAGATGGGAAATCCGGTCCCTTGACTCCTACCGATGCAACGCCACCTAATGGGGGCGAACGGATAGCGTACGAAGATTTGACTTCCACTCCGGGCGGGGTTCGTACCCACCCTCGTGCATGGCACACGTGCCTGACCCGCCATGCTACCCTCCCGGCTCCCTCGGCACTCTCGCTGGTTGCGCAGGATGCGGACCTGTGGGAGGGGCACAAGAACAAGGAATGACGGCCATGACGACCGCTAACAAGCCGCGTCCACCCCTGATCGCTGGCGAGACCCGGGCCTATCCGGTGCTGCCGCTGCGCGACATCGTTGTCTTTCCGCACATGATCGTCCCGCTTTTTGTCGGCCGTGAAAAGTCGATCAAGGCGCTGGAAGAGGTGATGCGTTCGGACACGTTCATCCTCCTCGCGACGCAGAAAAACGCGTCGGACGATGAACCGGCCACTGGCGACATTTACGAGATCGGTACGCTTGCGAGCGTTCTGCAATTGCTGAAGCTGCCCGACGGCACCGTGAAGGTGCTGGTCGAAGGCGCACAGCGCGCGAAGGTTCTTAAGTACACGGACCGCTCCGAGTATTTCGAGGCGGACGCTGTCGTTCTCGATGACGATCTCGGCGAGCGGGTCGAAGCTGAAGCGCTCGCGCGCTCGGTGGTCAACGAGTTCGAGAATTATGTGAAGCTGAACAAGAAGGTCTCGCCGGAAGTGGTGGGCGTCGTTCAGCAGATCGAAGACCATGCGAAGCTCGCCGACACGGTCGGTTCGCATCTGCAGGTGAAGATCGCCGACAAGCAGGCGCTACTCGAAACCGCGAGCGTCCCCGAGCGGCTCGAAAAGGTTCTTGGCCTGATGGAGAGCGAAATCTCCGTCCTGCAGGTCGAGAAGCGGATTCGCACGCGCGTGAAGCGTCAGATGGAGAAGACGCAGCGCGAGTACTACCTCAACGAGCAGATGAAGGCGATCCAGAAGGAGCTGGGCGACGAGGACGGCAAGGACGAACTCGCCGAACTCGAAGACAAGATCAAGAAGACCAAGCTCTCCAAGGAAGCCCGCGAGAAGGCGCAGCACGAGCTGAAGAAGCTCCGGCAGATGTCTCCGATGTCCGCCGAGGCAACGGTCGTGCGCAACTATCTCGACTGGCTGCTCTCGATTCCGTGGCACAAGCGTTCGAAGGTCAAGAAGGACCTGAAGGCGGCGCAGGAACTGCTCGATGCCGATCACTATGGCCTGGAGAAGGTCAAGGATCGCATCATCGAGTATCTCGCCGTGCAGCAGCGGGCCAACAAGCTGACCGGTCCGATCCTGTGCCTCGTCGGCCCTCCCGGCGTCGGCAAGACCTCGCTCGGCAAGTCCATCGCCAAGGCGACGGGCCGCGAGTTCGTGCGGGTGTCGCTCGGCGGCGTGCGTGACGAGGCCGAGATCCGCGGCCATCGGCGGACCTATATCGGTTCGATGCCGGGCAAGATCATCCAGTCGATGCGCAAGGCCAAGACGTCGAACCCGCTGTTCCTGCTGGACGAGATCGACAAGATGGGCGCCGATTTCCGCGGCGATCCGTCGTCGGCCTTGCTCGAGGTGCTCGACCCCGAGCAGAACTCGACGTTCAACGATCATTACCTGGAGGTCGATTACGACCTGTCCGGCGTGATGTTCGTGACCACGGCGAACACGCTGAATATCCCTGCGCCCCTCATGGACCGCATGGAGCTCATCCGCATCGCCGGCTACACCGAGGACGAAAAGCTGCAGATCGCGCGGCAGCATCTGATCCCGCACGCGATCAGCAAGCATGGCTTGCAGCCCAAGGAATGGTCGATCGACGACGAGGCTCTGCTCACCGTCATCCGGCGTTACACGCGGGAAGCGGGCGTGCGTAATCTCGAGCGCGAGATCTCCACGCTGATCCGCAAGGCCGTGAAGGAGCTGACTCTTTCGAAGAAGAAGTCGGTCGCCGTCACAGCCAAGGAGCTGGAAGAGTATCTGGGCGTTCCGAAGTATCGCTTCGGCGAGATCGAGGACGAGGATCAGGTCGGCGTCGTCACGGGACTTGCCTGGACCGATGTCGGCGGCGAGCTGCTGACGATCGAAGGCACTTCGATGCCCGGCAAGGGCAAGATGACCGTCACCGGCAACCTGCGTGACGTGATGAAGGAGTCGATCTCCGCGGCCGCATCCTACGTGCGCTCCCGTGCGATCGCCTTCGGCATCGAGCCTCCGATGTTCGAGCGGCGTGACATCCACGTGCACGTGCCGGAAGGCGCGACACCCAAGGATGGTCCGTCGGCCGGCGTCGCGATGGTTACGGCGATTGTCTCGGTCATGACTGGCATCCCGGTTCGCAAGGATGTCGCGATGACCGGCGAGATCACGCTGCGTGGTCGCGTGCTGCCGATCGGCGGTCTGAAGGAGAAACTGCTTGCGGCTCTGCGCGGTGGCATCAAGACCGTGCTGATCCCCGAGGAGAATGCGAAGGACCTGGCCGACATCTCGCAGAACGTGAAGAGCGGACTTGAGATCGTCCCGGTCTCCCGCATGGATGAGGTTCTGGCGCGCGCGCTGGTGCGCAAGCCCGAACCCATCACCTGGGAAGAGCCGCCGGCGAAGCCCGCTGCCGAGCCGGCTGCCGATGAAGATGGTTCGGCGCTGACCGCGCACTGACGGTCGGTCGCATCAAACGATGAACGGCGGCGCTGCCGGAAACGGTGCGCCGCCGTTTGATTTTCGCGGCGACGCGCTTTATTGAGCGCGCATCTCACTTGCGGTCGGCGTTTGCGCCGGCACGCGGGCGGTTAGCTCAGCTGGCAGAGCATCTCGTTTACACCGAGAGGGTCGGCGGTTCGATCCCGTCACCGCCCACCATTTCCTTCCGAAACCAAGGCCTGAAATCGCTTCGCCCGGGGCAGGGATCGCCTGCTTCGCGAATCAATCTGTGAATGCGTTCCGCGGATATTGCAACCATAAGAATTCATTGCTATGTTCTGAACTTCATAGTTGTGGGGGATGTCATGACCGATGCGATGCGCGAAGACCTTCTGTCGTCGCTCCGTTCCATTCGTGAAGATGTGCAGCGTCAGGTCGGCGGGCTCGATCGCTATCGCGCGTTGATGGCCATCGATCAGACAATCGCCGATTTTCCGCACCTTCAGGACGTCACTTCTGCGCTGGGCGCGATCCGCGACCAGGTTCAGGAACAGCTCGATGAGACCCGGCAGTTTCGGGCGCTTCGGACCATCGACCGGCTTCTGCCGGAATTGTCGGAGGCGCTGGCTCTGGTCGCCGAGCCGAGCGAAGGATCCGGCAGCTCGGAAGCGATTAGGTCCGAAAATGACGTTTTGCGGGACAAGCACAGCGCTGTCGACGGCCAGCAGCCAGCGGTCATTGCGCAAGGGCAGGAAGACGTAATCGAGAT
>NZ_DATMRV010000216.1:0-25281 GCF_035565795.1 Pseudorhodoplanes sp. | reverse complement strand
TCTATGTCACGGATTCCCGCTCGCCCTATTATCTGCGTCCCGGCGTCAGGCCGTCGTTCGGGTATATCGGACCTCCCGGCTATGCCGGTGAATACGCCTGGCGCAAGTCGATCGGACAATGCGTCGAGGATCTCGGATATGGGCGCTGGTCGCCCTGCGGTACACGATAATGAATCTGAGCAAGCTTACAGCGGCCGCGTTGGCCGCCGCCTTGATACTGCCCTACGGGCTCGCGTCAGTGGCTGAGGCCGCACCTGCAAAGAAACGCAAGACGGTCCGCGTTCACAAGCCGGCGCCCGCACCGCAACCCTATCGCTGGCGTCCGGCCGACCCATCGTTCGATCAAAATGGACGTCGCTACCAGCCGCCGCCCGGTCTGCCCTGCCCGGTTGATCTCGGCTACGGCCGCTGGGCGTCTTGTCTCTGGGACGACTGACGCGCCCTCTGACAGGCAAAGAAAAAGCCGGCCACGAAGGCCGGCTTTTCGTTGTCTGAAGACCGCTGCGCGATCAGCGCCTGGCAGCGCGCTTCGGCTTGTCCCAGCCGTAATAGTCGAACCAGTAGTTCATCCACCATCCGCCGAGGACGGGAACGACGCAGTTCGCGGTCGAAACGAACACTTCGCGCTGGGTCAGCTCGCGCTGCGCCACGATGGTGCCGACGATCGGCGAGACGGCGGCGCAAGCGGCAGTCGTCGCAATGAAAGCGCCGCTAGCGCTGTGAATACCGTGGCCGCCCTTGCCACTCAGCCAGCTGCCGGTGTGATGGCCGGACCGCAGAGCAAAGTAAGCCCCGGTCGCACCGGCACCGACGGCGAAATTCGATGCCGCGAGGCGCGGATCGCGGACAGTCCACGGCTGCTGCGCCCAGTAGCCCCACCACGGCGCATACCAGGGAGCCGGAGTCACGACGACCTTCGCACGCTTCTGCTTTGCTTCAGCGCTTCCGCCGGTGAACAGCACCGCTGCGGCCAACGCCGCCAGAACAAGCCCCATCTTTCGCATAAGACACCCCCAAATGGCCGCCGGACTTGTTTTGATGTCCCGGTCAGTCGAACGAATCCCGGTGGGCGATTCCACCGCCAGATTCGCAACTAGATGGTATCCGTGAGCCGAAGTCGAGATCGCGGCGCTGGTTTTTCCCAAGCGGTGCGGGTTTTTCCAAAGTGTTGCGTTCAAAGCACGCGATTGGGATCGCCGGGCGTCTGTTATGAACGGTGTTGTGGGCGCACTTACGTCACGGCGTAACCTGCCCGCTTCAGGCGCACGATTGCGAGGTCCAGCGACGACAGAAAGGACGAGCGGTCCCTCGCGGTGAACGGCGCCGGACCGCGGGTGGTGGCGCCCGACGACCGCAGATCATCCATCAGGTTGCGCGTGGCCAAAGCCGCACCGATCGAATCGTCGTCGAACATCCGACCATTGGGCGCAAGGGTGGTCGCCCCCGCCTTCACGCTCCGGCTTGCGAGCGGAATATCCGCGGTCACGACGACCGCACCCGGCCGGGCACGTTCGGCGATCCAGTGATCCGCCTCGTCCATGCCGCCGGGCACGACCACGCGTTCGATCCACGGCTCGCGAGGCACGGCAATCGGCGCGTTCGCGACCATGACAACCTTCACACCATGCCGCTCCGCCACCCTGTAGATTTCCGGCTTGACCGGGCATGCATCTGCGTCGACCAGAATGACGATCGGCCCACGCTCGCCGTTCGATACCATTGTTCTGAAAATCCTTGTCGGGGCTGCGCCATGCGCATGATTGTCGTCACCGCTCTCTTCGCGCTCCTGCTTCACGGCGTAAAGCCCGCGCTAAGCACGGAGCCGCTGGCAGACCTGTGCGCCCTTGCCGCCAGTACGGGGACGCCGCAGATCGCCGGCCTCGCCATCGTCTACCTGTCGGCGCTCGGCGATACGGCGCAAGCGCGGCACTGGAAGCACATCATCATCCATCAGATGGAGGGGCCTGCGGGTGCTGCGAAGAATGCGGCGCATGCACAGGCGAAGTCCCCGACGAGGCGCGGCACCACGCTCTGGGTCGAGACCGACGGCACCGTTTACTGGTCGGTGCCGGAGACCGCGATCCCGACTCACGGCGACGGCGCCAATCGCAAGGACAACAAATACATTCCGAATCTTGCAACCTACCGGCGCGTCGTGAAGGACAACAGTCTCGGCATCGAGTTCTCCGGCAACTTCCCGGATGTGCGCAAGCCTGCGACACGCGCACAGCACGACGCGCTGATGAGACTCCTGCCGTTCCTGCAGCAGCGCTACAACATCGCGCCCGAGAACATCTACGCGCATAACTGGATCGCTTGCCCCTGAAATTGTGAATCCGCGAACAATTCGTCGGCCGTGCGCGCACGCGGAAGGTCGCTCCCGGTTGCTTGCCGAGGTCTATCACCGCAAGCGACAGCGCATCCGCCGCGTTCCGGATCGTCCCCGAGAGCGTGCGACCGGCGCCGATCAGATCGGCAGGTCAGGAAAGGTTGCGCCGTAGCAGCTATGCGGGTCTTTCCTGATCAGGGCGAATTAGTGAAGCGGCGGCGTTTGCGACGAAGGCGGCGGCTCACTCGCGCCCGACGTTAACTTACGCCAGATCTGGGCGGCCGCTAACAGCGCGATCAGGATCGCGAAACATCCCAACACAATATAGAACGGCTGAAATTGCCAGGGCATGGTTTCGTGGAATGCATTGAAGATATCCCGGAATTCCTTTGCCGCTGCGGCGCCCATTTCCTTGTTGAACTCACCGATGAAGTTGCGCAGTTGCGTGGCGACCTCCCCTTCCATCGCCTTCAGCCTGGCCTCTGTCACGCTCTTCAACTGAAAGAAAAACAGATCCTTCTGCAACGTCGATGCAAGATTGAGTGCGATCTTTGAGCTGTCCGGGAAGATTGCCGACAGGATCTGCGCATTGCGTGAAATATCCCCGACGAGTGAGAGCGCGGACTTGTACTCCTTGTCGGTGAGGTTTTTGCCGGACAGGTAAGCGAGTTTGATATCGCCGGTCAGCTTGTCGGTCTGCTTAAGCACCGAATCCCGCAGCCGGATCGCAAGGTCAGATGTCGCGCGAGACTGCGCCTGAATGTTTTCGAAGGCCTTGTTATAGGCCGTGTAGCCATAGAACAGGAATGTCGAGACCGCGGTGACAAGCGCGGCCAGCACGACCTTGTCGATGATCGTGTCGAACATCGCGCTTACGGCATTTTTCCCGGTCATGGCGACTATTGTGAAAAGCTGATGCGATAGGTCGCGAGATTGGTCTTCAGAACCCACTCATCCTGCTGGGTGGGGTTAAGGAATTGCAGTGGCAGGTGATAGAAGACGCGGTTGCCCGCACCCAGCCGCACCTCGAACGCCTGCTGCGACGTGCTGCGCCTCAATTGCATATAGGCGGGACGACGTGCTTCCCATCGGAAGACGACCAGAGCCGCCATTCGCCGCGACAGGTCAAGCGGCCCCAGCGCTTCATATTGCCGGAGGATACTGAGTTGCTGCGGCTGCCACTGGATGGTCGCGGGCGGAATGACGATGCCGGACCGAAAGGCCCGGAAACGCCGGCCGACCCCGTCCTCGAATGCGCGTGCCGATAACACCCGGCACGGTGACGGATAGCCGTTGGGCCCGCACACATCGGTCTCGTACGACAAGTAGATATCGATATCGAGCCGGTCCTGGCTGGCGTTCGCGTGGTCCTGCGCGAACAGGAGGCCGGCAGAAAGCGCGGCTGCGAGCAGCTTTGCTGAACGGACGATTGGCACCGCACGCACCCCCCGCGCGAAGTCTGGCGACGGAGGTAAATTATCAATTCTCGTTAAAGTTGTCTAGCGCACGAGTTCGCGCATTGCGCGATCGAGACCATCCAGCGTCAGCGGGTACATCCGTCCGCCCATCAGCTGCCGCATCATGCGGATCGACTGGGTGTAGTCCCACTCCTCTTCCGGCACCGGATTGAGCCACACGGCCGCGGGATAGGTGCGCGTGATGCGCTCCATCCAGACCTGCCCCGGCTCCTCGTTCATGTGTTCGACCGAACCGCCCGGCATCGCGATCTCGTAAGGCGACATCGACGCGTCGCCGACGAAGATCACCTTGTAATCGTGCGGATAGGTATGCATCACGTCGAAGGTCGGCGTGGTGTCGGTGAAGCGGCGGCGGTTCTCCTTCCACACCCGCTCGTACAGACAATTGTGGAAGTAGAAATGCTCCATGTGCTTGAACTCGGCGCGCGCCGCGGAGAACAATTCCTCCGTCACCTTGATGTGCCAGTCCATCGAGCCGCCGACATCGAAGAACAGCAGCACCTTCACCGCGTTGTGCCGCTCGGGGCGCATGTGAATGTCGAGATAGCCCTTGTGCGCGGTGCCCTTGATGGTGCCGTCGAGATCGAGTTCGTCAGGCGCGCCGGTGCGCGCGAATTTCCGCAGGCGCCGAAGCGCGACCTTGATGTTGCGGGTGCCGATCTCGACCTCGTCGTCAAAATCCTTGAACTCGCGCTTGTCCCAGACCTTGACCGCACGGCGATGCGTGCTTTCCCCGCCGATGCGGATGCCCTCCGGGTTGTAGCCTGAATTGCCGAAGGGCGAAGTGCCGCCCGTCCCGATCCACTTTGACCCGCCCTGGTGCCGGCCCTTCTGCTCCTCGAGCCGCTTTTTCAGCGTCTCGAGCAGTTTGTCGAGCCCGCCCATCGCCTGGATCTGCTTCTTCTCTTCTTCGGTGAGATACTTGTCGGCGAGCTTCTTCAGCCACTCCTCGGGAATCTCGGCGGTCAACGCCTCTTCCATCAGCGAGAGGCCCTTGAACACATGGCCGAACACGCGGTCAAACTTGTCGAGATTGCGCTCGTCCTTCACCAGCACGGCGCGCGACAGATAGTAGAAATCCTCGACCTTGCGCGATGCGAGGTCGGCATCCATCGCCTCCATCAGCGTGAGATATTCGCGGAGCGTGACCGGAAGCCCGGCGGATTTCAGCTCTGCGAAAAAGGTGATGAACATCCGTGTCCTCGCGCACTTGTCGCGGCGACTTCGCTGCAACGCACCAACAGAAAGACCGCCGGAGCGGCGCGGTCAAGTTCCCGGCCCGTCCGGTCACGCAAACAGGTCTTGGCGCGGGATTTAATCGCGGTAAGCTAATCTGGAAAGCCTCCAGAGTGCTGGCGCGGCATTTCGGGCGCTTCAAAGACCGACAAGGCGGCACGGCCGTCACGCCGAAAGCCGCCGGTTTCAGAAAACCGGGAGGTTTCGCCATGGCCAAGAAGCAGCTGACCGTCAACGGCAAGCGGGTCACGATCGATATCGACGACCCCGACATGCCGCTCCTCTACGCCCTTCGAGACAATCTCGCATTGCATGGTCCGCGCTTCGGTTGCGGTCTCGCGCAATGCGGCTCCTGCACCGTGCATGTCGACGGCAAGTCGGTGCGCTCCTGCGTCACGCCGCTTTCGTCGCTCAACGCCAACCAGAAAGTGGTGACGCTCGAGGGCCTCGGCACCCCGAACAAGCCGCATCCGGTGCAGCAAGCGTTCATCGATGAGCAGGCGGCCCAATGCGGCTATTGCATCAACGGCATGATCATGGAGTCGGCGGCCTTCCTCGCCAGTAACAAGAAGCCGAGCGATGCCCAGATCCGTCAGGCGCTCGCCAACAATCTTTGCCGCTGTGGCACGCACGATCGCATCGTCAAGGCGGTCAAGCGCGCATCGAGCATGGCGTAGGGAGGCGGACATGAACATGCAGATTTCACGTCGCAAACTCCTGAAGGGCACCGGCGCGCTTGTCGTCACCTTCTCGCTCGCGGGCAAGGCGGGCGAAGCGCTCGCGCAGGCACCAGCCGCTGCGAAGCCGGTTGCACTCACCGAAGTGGATTCGTTCCTCGCCATAGACAAGGCCGGCAAGGTCACGGTCTATTCCGGCAAGGTCGATCTCGGCACAGGTGTGCGCACCGCCCTCGCCCAGATGGCCGCCGAAGAACTCGACGTGCCGTTCAATCAGGTGTCGCTGATCACCGGCGATACGCAACTCACCCCGGATCAGGGCACCACCTGGGGCAGCCTCAGCGTGCAGGTCGGCGGCATGCAGATCAGGAACGCCGCCGCGACCGCTCGCAATGCCTTGATGGACGAGGCCGCCAGGAAGCTCGGCGTGAAGCGCGAAGAGCTCACCGTTTCCGACGGCACGATCTCCGGCGGCGGGAAGAAGATCACCTATGCGCAACTCGTGGGCGGCAGGTCGTTGTCGCTCAAGGTCGACGACAAGGTGAAGACCAAGGACCCGGCGTCGTTCAAGATCGTCGGCAAGTCGGTCGCACGCGTCGACATCCCCGACAAGGTGACGGGCAAGTTCACCTACATGCAGGACTTCCGCGTTGCCGGCATGATGCATGGCCGCGTGATCCGTCCGCCGGCCTTTGGTGCGAAGCTGGAAAGCGTCGACGAAAGCTCGGTGAAGAACATTCCGGGCGTCCGCGTCGTGAAGGAGAACAACTTCCTCGGCGTCGTCGCATCCTCGGAATGGAATGCGGTCCGCGCCGCACGGCAGCTCAAGGCGCAATGGTCGAAGTCGGAGACCCTGCCCGACCAGGCCAAGCTCTGGGAGCATGTGCGCAACACCAAGGTGGTGCAGGACCAGGTCACCAGCAATGTCGGCAACACCGCCGGCGCAGGCATGGCGCTTGCCAGTGCCGGCAAGAAGCTGGAAGCGACCTACGACTTCGCGATCAACCTGCACGGTTCGATCGGACCATCCTGCTCGGTTGCGGAGTTCAAGGACGGCAAGCTGACCTCGTGGTCCGCCTCGCAGGCAACGCACACGCTGCGCAAGCAGCTCGCGCAGATGTTTTCGATGCCGCCGGAGGATGTGCGCTGCATCTATGTCGAAGGCGCCGGCTGCTATGGACGCAACGGGCATGAGGATGCCGCGGGCGATGCGGCCATTCTTGCGAAGGCCGTGGGCAAGCCGGTGCGCGTGCAATGGTCGCGCGCCGATGAGCATGGCTGGGAGCCGAAGGGTCCGCCGACCCTGATCGACATGCGCGCCACGCTCGATGACGGCAATAACGTCGCCGCTTGGGAAGGCGATTTCTACATGCCGCAGCAGACCGCGGGCAGCTTCCTTGTGCCGCTGACCGGGGCCGTGCTCGCGGGAATGCCGCAGAAGGATGATATCGCACCCGGCAACGTGTTCCAGAATTCGGCAATCCAGTACAAATTCCCGAATATCAGGACCGTCTGCAAGCGGCTGGAAAACACCGTGTTCCGTCCGTCCTGGATCAGGACGCCGGGACGCATGCAGAACACCTATGCCAACGAATGCTTCATGGATGAGCTCGCCGCCGAGGCGAAATCCGATCCGATCGCATTCCGACGGAAATATCTCGACGACAAGCGTGGGCACGAACTACTCGAACGGCTGGTCAAGCTCTCGAACTGGGAGGCACGGCCCGCTGCGCAGATGAAGCAGACCGGCAATATCCTGAAAGGCCGCGGCATGTCGTATGTGAAATACGAGCTCGTTCGTACGTATGTCGGCGCGGTCGCGGATGTGGAGATCGACCGCACCACCGGCAAGGTGTCGGTGCCGCGCTTCTATCTGGCGCACGATTGCGGCCAGATGATCAATCCGGAAGGCGTCAAGTTGCAGCTCGACGGCAACATCATCCAGACGCTGAGCCGCACGCTGATCGAGGAAGTGAAATGGGACCGCTCGATGGTCACGACGCTCGACTGGGCAAGCTATCCCATCATCACCTTCCCGGACGTGCCGCAGATCGCTTACGACCTGATCGATCGCCCGAATGAGCGGCCATGGGGCGCCGGCGAGCCGGCGGCGGCGGTGGTGCCATCCGCCGTCGCGAACGCCATCTTTGACGCCACCGGCGTCCGGATGCGCTCGGTGCCGTTCACGCCGGAGAAGGTCAAGGCCGCGCTCGGCACCGCCTGATCACACGCCTGCGGGAGGCGCCCGTGCCTCCCGCAACCTTCTCGCGAAATGCGCGCCGCCCCTAAAAGGCGCGCTCAATTGTGCACTGTTCTGGAAATATTCTTCCTGCATTTTAATTGATTTTCTCAGGACGGCGTTGGCATTTTGCTGCGAAGCAACAGACCGGAATGTGAACCGGAAGCCTCGTGTCCGACCGCGCATCACTGCAAGACGACGTGGTGTTTATCGAACGGCCGCCTGCCGGCCGAACACGCGTACGCGTCGAAGGTCGCTATGCGCTGGCGAGCCGATGGAACGAGCGTGGCGAGCGCCGCGAATTTGCCTGCCACACCGTCGAAATATCCTGCGACGAAATCGTATTGACCGGACCGGTCGCAGGCCCGGTGGGCGAACGGATCATCGGGGTCTTCGACGAACTCGGACAACTCGAAGGTCAGATCGTGCGGCTGGTCGAAGGCGGCTTCGTCATGAGGCCGTCCTTATCCAAGGACCGGCGAAAATGGCTCGCAGACCAGATCGACTGGCTGGACAAGCACGCGCATTTCAATCTGCCGAATGACCGCACACACAAGCGGTCCGTTCCGAAAGTACCGCACTCCACGGTGCTGCTCTCCGATGGCAGCATGCGCAGCTGCCTCATCATCGACATGTCAGTGTCGGGGGCCGCTGTCTCCGCCGAGATTTCTCCTCAGCTCGGCGATGTTCTGGCGGTCGGAAAGGTGATCGGCCGGGTGGTGCGGATTTTTCCCGAAGGCTTTGCTGTGCGCTTTATCGAATTGCAGCATCCGGCCGCGCTGGAACGCCTGTTGCTTAGCGCGTGACGCCGTCCGTATGATCGTCGCGCCGCCGGTACCGACGACGTTCGTCGGAGGGGCGCCGCCGAATTGCAACCCCCAATCCCGGTATTTCTCGGCGCCTATCCTCAGGCGCGAACAGCCGGCGGTAGCGCCCGTGAATCGCAGACACAATTACGTATTGCGCTGATGGTGCTCATATTTCCGCCAAAAGCATTCTGCTAAGCGATATCATCTGATCCTGGATCCCCATGCGCGCCCTGATTGTCGCGGCCGTTGCCGCTCTCGCCAGTCTGACTGCGAGCCTGCCCGCCGGGGCGCAGGTTCGTACCCCCTCGCCCCTGCAGCTGAACGGCGCTGCCACGACCGGCCCGGGCGCAGGTCCGATCCGGATCGAGTGGGAGGTGAGAAACCGCTTCCGCCTGTTCCGCAACGAGGCGGATTTCCGCCGGCATGTCGCCGCGCATCGTGGCGACGGCGTTCTGGCCGCCGAGCAGCGGCTGGCGCACGCGACCGACGGTCGCGGCTGGGCGCGCGACATGGTCGACAACCTGTGCGTCGATCACAGCGGACGCATGCCCGAGACCTGCCTGCGCGACGGCCAGAAGGAAAGCTATCTCAGCCCGATCGACCATCCGATCACCGCGATGGCTGCAGGCGCAGTGCCGCCCGACACGACCTGCGCCTGGCGTTTCGACGACGGCGAAAGCACGCCCGGCGAGGCGACGACACGCTGTGACGATCCGGTTCGCATTCGCGTGCGGCACGGACGCCCGACGATCGCGACCGTCGATGTCGCGCTTCCGGACGGCACCGCGCAACGCGTGACGACGGAGATCCTGGTCCGCGATTTCCTGATCGCCGGCATGGGCGATTCCATTGCGGCGGGCGAAGGCAATCCGGATCGCGCGATCGCTCTCGACGACGGCGGCTTCTGCTTCCGGCGCTTCCTTGCGGGCACGACCAGCGAATATTTCCGTCCCGGACGCTCGGGCTTCAAAGGCAACAAGGCCTGCGATCCGGCCCTCTCGGTCGGCAGCGGCAACACCTCGGCGGATTGGGCGAAGCTGAATGCGCGCTGGTGGAGCGCAGCCTGCCACCGCTCGCTTTACGGCTATCAGGTGCGAGCGGCGCTCGCTTTGGCGATCGAAAATCCGCACATCGCGGTGACCTTCCTGCCGCTCGCCTGCTCGGGCTCGACCATCGACGCCGGCTTCTTCAATTCGCTGCGCGCGCGCGAATGTCCGTCGACCGGCGCCTGCACGCCGACGAATGTCGCACAGATGGCGCGGCTGAAGGAGGCGATCGACCTCGCCCGCAAGACCGACAAGGAACGCAGCCTCGACGCCATCCTGCTCACCATCGGCGCCAACGATATCTGGTTTTCCGGTCTCGTCGCCGACGTGATCACCGAAGCCGCCACAGAGCGCGCCTTGTTCAAGCGCGGCGGACTGATTGCCGATGTCTCGGATGCGCGCGGCTATCTCAACGAGTTTCCGCGCGACTTCGCGAAGCTGCGCGACGCGCTGAAGCCTTATCTCGACAACAACCTGCAGCGCATCGTCTATGTCACCTACGGCAACCCCGCCATGGTGAATGGCGGCCAGGTGTGCGCCGGCGGACGCGCGGGCTTCGACGTGCATCCCGCTTTCAATGTCGATGGCGCGCGCCTGCGGGAAACATCCGAATTCGTCGAAAAGGAATTCCTGCCGCGCCTTCGCTCGCTTGCGACCTGCGAAGCGAAAGGCGCATGCCGCGATCCGCGAACCGAGCGCATGACGTTCGTGGATCAGCATCAGGCCGAGTTCGCGTATCGGGGCTTCTGCGCCCGCTCGCCCAACGACCCGGTGTTCGACCGCGAGTGCTTCCTGGAGAATGGCGAAAGCTTCGAAGGCAACCCGTCGCAGGCTGCGACCGACCCGCTGCGCTGCAATCTGCGGGCGCGCGATTTCCGGCCCTACAGTTCGCGCGCACGCTGGATCCGCACGGCGAATGACAGCTACTTCACCGCGATGACCTTCCCGGAGGGAATCTCGAATACGCTGCAGCCGAGCGACCTGCATGACGCGACATGGGGCGCGACCAGCGCCGTCTATGGCGGCGCCGTGCACCCGACGGCGGAAGGCCATGCGGCGATGGCCGATGCGGCGCTGCCGGCGCTGCGTGCGGTGCTCGGGATTCAGCCGCCCGTTCAGGTGCGCGCCGAACCGCTCGCGCCGTTGCAGTTGCCCCAGACGCCGACGCGGTAAGTTTCGATCTGTACGGTCGGGAAATCCGCCGGCGGCCGCTTCAGCTCGCCGAGCGCATGAACTTTTCGCCCTTCGGCTTGCGGATCTGCTTGACCGGCTGCGGCCCGCAGGCGAGCGCGTTCAGGCAGGCCGGCTGTGCCGATGTCTTCGCGGGCTTCTTGCCCTGCGCCATGGCCGAGGAAGCGGCCAAGGCGATTGCGGCTGTGACAGTCACTGCGACCACGATCTTCATCGCACTCTCCCGGACCAGAACGACGCCGGGTCAGCCTCGCAACGCGGAGACGACCGCGTTCGTGTCGGCTACCCAGCCGAAAAAGGTTTCGACATTATGCTCGGTCGCGGCGCGGATGAAAGGGGGCCCGGCGGGCAAGGTGGCGTCGCTGACTAGCACGGCAAAATAATCCAGGTGATAGGCCGCGCGGATTGTCGATTCGACGCCGACATTGCAGGCAATGCCGCACACGAACAGCGTGCGGATGTCGCGGCCGCGCAGATCGCTGTCGAGCGAGGTCCCCGCAAAGCCGCTGTCGCGCGATTTGCTGATCACGAGATCGCCCACCTCCGGAGCGAGTTCCTCCACGAATTCGTAATCCCACGTGCCGTGCGTCAGGATCTGGCCTTCGGTCTCGGGATGCGCGCGCATGTAGCGCAGCGCGTTCGACTTGTGGAAGATCGGCGCGCCCGGCGGCGCTTCGTGCCGGTCCGGCGAAAAGCCGTTCTGCAAGTGGACGATGGTCATGCCCGCCTTGCGCGCCGCATCGATCAGCAACCGCACCTGCGCAATGACGGCGGGCGCCTCGGCAACGCTGAAGCCGATCCGCTCCAGGTAACCGCCCGGCGAGCAGAACGCATTCTGCATGTCGTTGATCACGAGCGCAGTGCGCGCCGAGACAAATTCCAGCGGCGACGGCCGCGCAGTCAGCGTCGGCACGCTCAAGCCACGCCGAGCTTCTTCTGCAGGCTCGTCGACGAGGTGGTGTACTGGAAGGTGAGCTTCTTCTCGGGATAGACGTAGCGGTGGATCTTCTGTGCCGCCAGAGCGCCTTCATGGAAGCCGCACAGGATCAGCTTCAGCTTGCCCGGATAGGTATTGATGTCGCCAATCGCGAAGATGCCCTTCTCGCTGGTCTCGAAACTCGCGGTTTCAACCTCGATCAGATCGTCGTCGAGCTTCAGCCCCCAGTCGGCGACCGGGCCGAGTTTCATGGTGAGGCCGAAGAACGGAAGGATCGCATCGCAGGCAATCTCGAAATTCGATCCGTCGTTGCGCTTGACGATCGCCTTCGACACCTGACCGTCATTGCCTTCGAGCGATGTGACCTGACCGAGCACGAAATCGATCTTCCCCTCGCCGACCAGCGCCATCATCTTGTTGACACTGTCGGGCGCCGCGCGGAATTCCTGGCGGCGATGCAGAAGCGTCAGGTGCGACGCGATCGGCGCAAGATTGAGCGTCCAGTCGAGTGCGGAGTCGCCGCCGCCGGCGATCAGAAGCTTCTTGCCGCGAAACTGCTCCATCTGCCGCACGGCATAATGGACGGATTTGGCCTCGAAAGCCTCGATGCCCGGGATCGGCGGGCGCTTCGGCTGGAACGAGCCGCCACCGGCCGCGACGATCACTGCCCTGCATTCGAACACCTTGCCGGCATCCGTGGTCACGCGGAATTCCGGATCGCCGATGCGCTCGATGGTCTGCACCATCTCGCCGAAATGGAAATGCGGACCGAACGGCTTGATCTGCTCCAGCAGCGCCTTGGTCAGGCCGTCGCCGGTGACGAGCGGGATGCCGGGAATGTCGTAGATCGGCTTTTCCGGATAGAGCTCGGCGCACTGGCCGCCCGGCTTGTCGAGGATGTCGACGAGATGCGTCTTGATGTCGAGCAGGCCGAGTTCGAACACGGCGAACAACCCGCAAGGGCCGGCGCCGATGATCAGCACATCGGTCTTGATCACATTCGTCGCGTCCAGCATGAGGTCACCTGCCCTGATAGCTTGGTGTGCGCACCAGAAGTCCGTCGAGCTCGTCGCTCATCTTGATCTGGCATGACAGCCGCGAATTCGCACGGACGTCATAGGCGTTGTCGAGTTGCTCATCTTCCTCGAGCGTACGCTCGCCAGTCTTCGCCAGCCATGCCTCATCGACATAGATATGGCAGGTGGCGCAGGTGCACGAGCCGCCGCATTCGGCAACGATCCCGGAGACCGAACCGCGCATGGCCGCTTCCATGACCGTCTCGCCGGGTTCGGCTTCGACGTGGTGGACGGTTCCGTCGTATTCGATAAAGGTGATTTTCGGCATCGGATGACTGACGTTTTTGGAGAGATGGTTTGTATCCAAACCAATTCCCGGCGTCATCCCCGCAGCGGCGGGCTGCGGGGTTCCGGATCAAGCTTTCCCGCGAAGTGACAATCGCAGTGCAACAGAGCCGCGCAGTGCAACAGGACTGCGCAGTGCAACCGGCTCAGGCCTGCCGCTCCGGCGTGCGTACGATCAGGCCGTCGAGCTGGTCGGAGACCTTGATCTGGCACGAGAGCCGCGAGTTCGGCTTCACGTCGAATCCGAAATCCAGCATGTCCTCCTCCATCGGAGAGGGCGCGCCCACGATCTCGGTCCAGGCTTCGTCGACATAGACGTGGCAGGTGGCGCACGCACAGGCACCGCCGCATTCCGCCTCGATACCGGGAATTCCGTGCTTGATGGCGTTCTCCATCACCGTGGAGCCGTTTTCGGCATCGACGGTGCGGCTTTCGCCTCCGTGGTCGATAAAGGTGATTTTGGCCATCTTAGGCTTGCAACTTCCGCTTCAGAGGGGGAGTGGCCGGCCAGACGGCCGCCGCGCCCGCTATATAACGATCAGCCGGAATGCGCCAGCATCGATCTTCAGCGCATGACCTTGCAGTCCGAAGAGGTCTGCGAGGCGCTGAGAATGGTGATGGGCCCGCCGACCACCGAACTTTGAGTTCGGATATTGCCCTTCCCTTCCTCGCGCACGAACGGGGCGCGGTAGGTGCATGTCATGGCGGCACCCGCGCCCTTGAACTCGATCTCACCCTTGAACCCGCCGGCATCGAAGGCCCGCAGAACCACGAGCTTGTCGCCATCGATCAGCCAGATGCCGTCTCCGCCCGCGGCTGGCTGGCCGGGCGTGCCGATACGCGCTCTCATTGGAAGCGCCTTGCTGCGCGGGCCTCGCGGCGTCGTGACCGTGCGGGTATTTTCTCCCGATATGCGGCCCTCGTCGTCGATCTTGAATTTCAACACCATCGTCATCTGCGTATTGAAGTCGCCCTCCGCGCGGCGGATGCGCATGTTGTAACTGGCGCGCGCCTGGATGCCGATGCCCTTCAACTCATCAAGCGTGATAGCACTGGCCGGCGCGGTATCGACAACGACCGCAAACGCAAGCGCGATCGAGAGATAGCGGGTTACTCGCAGAACTTCCGGTTGTTGAAGGTGAAGCATTTCTGCGGATCTCCCGGTTTGCGGTCGACTTGCGCCGCCGGTTGATTGTCGAGAGCGGGTCGATCATTGGCCTTGGGCTTCTCGCTATCCATATCGATCGTGGCCCAGCGATAAGCCCCGCGCGAGCGCGTCAGAAGCCAGGTCCGGCCGCTGCACTTGTCCACCAGCATCGCTGCGGGAGGCTCGATCCGCGGGCGCGCGGGGATCAGCTCGAAGCACGCGGAATTGGCGCTCTGCGGCTCGGCGCCCTGAGCGTTCGCGGCGCCTGCAAGCACCAGAGCCGCGATGGCCAGGCCTGCGCATTTCATTCGCAGAAGCGGCGGTTGTTGAACGTGAAGCATTTGCTTCCTCCGGCGGCCGGGCGTTCTGGCGCAGGCGCGGCCTGCTTGTTCGGGTCGGCAACGCAGCCACCCTTTGCAACCACCTGACCGGCGGGGCAGACGATGCGAACACAGCGATCGCTCTCGACCTTCTCATCGGCGCGGCAGACGAGCGGACATACCCGCTTCTCAAACCTGCGGATCAGCGAGAGCGTATCGGATGAAATGTCTTCGGTCGTTGCAATGCGCACCGAAGCAAACTTGGCAAACTTTTTCAGCGCCTCGCGTGCCGGCGCACCAAATTCGCCCGACACCGGATCGTCGTAGCATCCGACCCGCTTCAGTTCGAACTGGACCGACCGTGCGAGTTCAGCGCGGTCGGCTGCAGCCGAGGATTTCGCCGCAGATTGCGCAGCCGCGCTCGCGGCATCCTGCTCCGCCCTCAGCGCCGCGAGCTTGGCCTCGGCCTCGGCGCGATGCGCGCTCTTCGGAAATTCGGTGATGAAGCGCGTGACCTGAGCGGAGTCGCGGGAATCCTTCACCAGATTCCAGACGACTTCATCGGGGCCGGGCCGTCGAACCGCCTCGGCGTTCAAAGAAGCGAACCGTTGCTCAGCATCGGGGCGGAAACGGCTCTTCGGATATTCCGAGAGAAAGCGAGCGAACTGCCCCGGATCGCGCGAATCCTTCACGAGGTTCCAGACCACTTCGTCGGGCGCGGGGCCCTGCACGACCGGCGGCGTCGGGACCGGTGCGGCCGGCTTCAGGTAGATCGCCTCGCGAGAGAGAGAGCCATAGACGAACGGCAACTGGGCCTTGCGCGTGGCCTCGATCACATCGTCGCGCACGTTGCGGAACAGGAAGGTGATTTCCAGCCCCGGTGTTTCGATGTGCTTCAGAAGCGACGCGCTGAAGGGCGAATTGCGCCCGGCGCCATCGGCCGCCGTCGTGCCTTCGCGCGCAGCGAATGCGATGAGCACATTGCCCGTCGGCTCGACCGCGGCAAGTCCGCGCGATACCGCGCGGGTGCGGACCGTGCGTTGCATCTTCGCTGCGAACGGATTGTTGCGGCAGGCATCGAGGATCACGACACCGAGACGCGTGGCATTCTCGACCAGCGGCGTGACGCTCTTGAGCGCGATCGCTTCGTGATCGACATCGACGTCGGCTTTCAATTCGGCATCGACCGGAATGAGATAGTTTTCACCCCCCACCTCCATGCCGTGGCCGGCGAAGAAGACGATTGCGATTTCAGAGCCCCGCGCCTTGCGCGCAAAATCGAGAAGGCCGCGCCGCATGCCGTCGAAAGTGCCGTCTTTGACCTTGAGGACCTCGAAGCCGAGGCGCTCGAACGCGGCTCCGATGTCATTGGCGTCGTTGCCGGGGTTGTCGAGCGGCGAGACGTTCTTGTACGCGCTGTTGCCGATCACGAGCGCGACGCGCTGCGCCTCTGCGAATCCTGTGGATAACGCGATGGTTGCAGCCGCAATGACTGCAATTGCAATCGTCAGAAAATGGCGACGTCGCATGGCGTGAGTCCCGCCTGGCGCCCTTGAAAACAACGGTGCCAGATTAGTGGTTCGGGACTTGGTTGCAAACTGACTCGCCGCGGTTTGCAGTTGAAGCAACCGCCGGGCGGCAAAAATTTTGGCGGGTGATGCCGCCCGATGCCAACCCGGCGGGCTGGCGCAGTTTCGCCTCCAGGGGGCGTTCAGGCGGGGCTGAGCAACCCGGCAATTTCAGCCTGGGTATCGCGAACCGCCGCACGCAGGCTGGCCATTCCGAGAGCCCGGCCCGATGCGTTGCCGGCGCTGGCGGCTTCCTCGATCCGGGCTGCCGCACTTGCCAGCGCGAAGGCTCCGATGCCGCGCGCAGACCCCTTCAGCGTATGCGCGGCTGCGGCCGCAACCGGGGCCTCGCCGAATTCGATCCGCTCCATCAGGAACCCGATCTGACGCTCGAACAGTAACAGGACATCGCGCTCAAGTTCGCGGTCGCCGAGCGTCATCCGCGACAGGTGAACCAGGTCAATCGGCCGATCCCCCGGGACCAACGGGGGCGACGCAACGGCGCCCAGCGCCGTTTGGGTGATTTCGATCATCGCACGCCTCCGGAGCTCTAATGGCTCCTATCCGCACAATTTGACCTCGCATCGGCCAAAGCTGGGTAAAAAAACGCCGATTCAGAAGCCGTTTCGCCCAACAAGTGCAGGGGTGGTTAACGGCCGCTACCGGACCGGTTCCCCGGCTGTCCCAAAATCACACAACTGCAAAGCCACACCGTTAACGATGATTAAGAGGGGATTAATGCAGCGGTTTAATTCGCGGGGCCGAGCCGGTAGTATGAGGACTTGGGGGGCTGTTGTCCTGGCAGGACCTGTCGACCGGGGGGAAACCACCGGCCCTTGACCGAAGTGTCGGAGGGGATGCCTGGACCGTGCCCGTCTGTAGTGTCAGTGAGGCGGGATAAAATGTCCAATAACCCGAAGAAAATCGTGGATCCGACCGAAGCGGCTATGGCGGCGATCCAGGAGGCGCTGAAGGTTAGAGACGCGGAGATGTCCGCACCGCGCCCCACGGCGGCTCCACAAACCGCCCGCGACGAAGCCCGCAAGTCTCCTGACGAGCCGGCCGCATCCGCGCCAGCGACCGAGTCGCGCCGCCGCGAGCGCGAGCGTGCCGCTCCCGTGCCGAAGCCGAACGATGAACTCATCATCGCTGACAGTCCCGCTGACGTTGAGCCCGGCCGTCCCGCCAATGACGACTGGAAGTCGGTCGGACAGATCCTTCAGAGCACACGCGTCCCGTCGGCAAAGCCGCTGTTCATCGCAGCCGGCGTTCTGTCGGCCGCATGGATCGTCTTCGCGGTCATTCTGACCGCGCCCTATTTTTCAAACCTGCAGCAGAACTTTGCGTTCACGCTGCTCGCGCTTCTTCTGACGTTCCTTGCGCCGGTCGGATTCTTCTTCACTGTCGCGCACATGGTTCAGCGTTCGCGCGAGATGCGCGCGCTGTCGCAGTCCATGGCCGAAGTCGCACTGCGTCTTTCCGAGCCGGAAGGTCTTGCCCGCGAGTCCATCGTGACCGTCGGTCAGGCCATTCGCCGCGAAGTCGCAGCGATGGGCGATGGCGTAGAGCGTGCGCTTGCACGCGCCGCCGAACTCGAAACGCTGGTCCAGAACGAAGTCGCCACGCTCGAGCGCGCCTACAACAACAACGAAATGCGCATCCGTGGCCTGCTCGACGAACTCGCCGCGCAGCGCGACAGCCTGATCGGGCAAGCCGAGCAGGTGCGCAACGCCATCACCGGCGTGCATCTCGATCTCAATCAGGACATCACCGGGATCAGCGATCAGGTCGCCGCGCAGGTTTCCGCCGCGACCGACGGCATCACCCGCGATCTGCAGGACAAGACCGATCACATCACGACCACGCTCAATCGCGTCAGCGACGAGATGCTGGCCCAGCTCGGCGAGCGCGCCGGCGAAATTCTGGAGCGTCTGCAACAGACCGCACAGGAAACCGCCCAGGCGGTCGATGCCATCGCGCAGACGGCGGCCTCTTCGATCGAGAATTCGGGTTTTGCGACGACCAGCGCCATCGACAGCGCGGCGGAGCGTCTCAATGCCGGCCTCGCCTTCAAGACCGAACACGTTGCGGAAGAATTCGACGTCCTGTCGCAGAACCTCATCGAGATGATGCAGCTGCGGCTTGCCAATGTGACCAACGACTTCTCGCAACGCTCGATGACCATCACCGAGCTGATGAGCGAGCGCGCCAACGAGATCTCGTCCGGCCTGCTGCAGGTTTCGGCGCAGGCTGCCGAGACCCTCACCCAGGTATCGGAACAGACGTCCGAGACGCTGAGCCAGATCGCAGCGCAGGCCGCGGAAAACATCGCGATACGCGGCGAGGAAGTGAACTCGACGCTGCGCGCCACCGGCGAGTCCCTCGTCGTCGATCTCAGCCTGCGCGGCGGCGACGTCGTGGAGAAGCTCGAACAGACCGGCTCGACCATTACCGGGACGATCGTCGCGCGCGGCAACGAGCTGATGGAGACGTTCCGCAGTTCGGCCGACACCATCGCAACCACCGTCGGAACCCATGGCGACGCGCTGAAGGAAATGCTGAGCGCGCGCCTCGTCTCCTTCGAGGAGATGTTCACGCAGGGCGGCGCGGCTCTCGCCGAGCGCATCGCGAACGATTCGTCCAATCTCGGAAACCTGATCACCCGCCATCTCGGCGAGTTCGACCGCACCGTGAAACTGCACGGCGCCGAGCTCGTGGAACGTCTGGGCGATCGCACGCAGTCGGTCACCGATACGCTGCGTTCGTGCATCGATAATTTCGACGAGCGGATCGGCGGCAAGACCGGCGAGATCACCACCGCGCTCGACATGCGTCTCGTGCGCTTCCAGGAAGCGCTGGACAGCCGCACGCAGACCCTCAACGAAGCGCTCGGCGGACGCGTGCTCGAGATCGCCAAAACCCTCGCCGAAGGCGGCAGGGAAGTTGTGTCGTCGCTCGAGAACCGCGTGTCGGAGGTCACGAGCGCCATCGACACCCGAAGCAGCGCACTTGCAGAAACCATCGCCGCCAAGGCGCAGGAGATCAATCAGGCGCTCGGGTCGCGCGCTCTCGAAGTCGCGAATACTCTCGATTCCCGCATCGGCAAGTTCGAGGAATTGCTGGTCGACCGTGCCGAGGCTGCGACGCAGTCCCTCGAGACACGTGGACGCAGCACCGCCGACTCCCTCGCCCAGGCCGCGACACGCCTTGCCGATCTGATCGAGACCAAGGGCACCAGCGCCGTACAGGCGCTGACGGAGCGTTCCGAATCGTCGATCCAGAGCGTCGAGACCCGCTCGCGCCTGGCGGCCGAGTTCCTCGCGGACCGCACCGAGAAGATGGCGATCGAGCTCGAAGCGCGCAGCAGGTCGATCGGTGAATTCCTCACCGAGCACGCCAACAAGGCCGCGGCCGACGTCGAAGAGCGGACCCGCACGGCGGCCGAATTCGTCCTCGACCGCACCGAGCAGGTCGCCGGTCAGATCGAAAGCCGCACCCGCACCGCCGCCGACCTCGTGGTCGAGCGCACCGAGCAGGTCGCCAGCCAGATCGAGAGCCGCACCCGCACCGCAACCGACCTCGTGGTCGAACGCGCCGAGCAGGTCGCCAGCCAGATCGAGAACCGCACCCGCGCAGCCGCTGAAGAGATCCATAACCGCGCGGAACAGGTCGTTTCGCTGGTGGAAACCCGCGCCCGCTCCGCCACCGAAGCGGTGACGGAGCGTGCCGAGACCGCCGCCCTCCAGATCGAAGGCCGGACCCGTACGGTTACCGACATCCTCACCGAGCGCGCGGAAAAGGCGGCTTCGCAATTCGAGACGCGGTCCCGTGCCGCGACCGAGGTGCTGACCGAGCGCGCCGAGCAAGTCGCAACCCAGATCGAGGGGCGCACGCAGGCCGTTGCCGGTGTGCTGGCCGAACGCGTCGAAAGCGCCGCGACCCAGATCGAAAGCCGCGCCCGCGCCTTCGTCGACACGCTGACCGAACGGACCGAACACGCCACGGCGCATGTCGAGGGCCGCACGCGGTCCGTTGCCGACATCCTCACCGAGCGCGCCGAACACGCCGCCATCCAGATCGAAGGCCGGACCAAAACCGCGACCGAAATCCTGGCTGAACGCGCCGAGCAGGTCGCCGCGCAGGTCGAAGGCCGCGCCCGCGCCGCAGCCGATACATTGATGGAGCGCAGCGAGGCGATCGCCCAGCAGATCGAAACCCGCGCACAAGCGGCGACCGACATGCTTGCGAGCCGCTCCGAGGTGGTCACGAGCCAGGTCGAATCCCGCACCAAGGCAGCGGCCGAGTCGCTCAACGCCCGTATGGAAGCGCTCGCGCTCTCCGTCAGCGAGAATACCGGCCAGGCCGAACGGTCCTTGTCGCAGCTGGCCCACAGCTCGACCGACGCGATGCGGACCGCCGCGACGGAAGCCGAACGCGTGCTGGCGGTCGTTTCCGCCGGCATCGGCTCCACGCTCAAGCAGAATGCAGGCGATGTCGAACGCACCCTGCTCAGCGTCAGTGCGGAAGTCGCACGCGGTTTTATCGGCAAATCCGAAGAGATCGCGGCGGCCGTATCGGCTCGCGCCGCCGAAATGACGCGCGCCCTCGATGCGAATTCCTCCACTCTCCTCGCCGCCCTGTCGTCGAAGAGTCAGGAATTCACCGGCGAAGTTCAGCGCGCCACGCAACAGGCGGTCAGCGCCATCGAGAGCAAGGGCTTCGACTTCACGCGCACCATGCTCGACAATTCGAACGAACTGGCCCGCGTGATCAACGACGCCAGCGAGGCCGCGACCGCGCGCGTCAACCAGACCATGCAGAACCTGCAATACACGACCCGCGAGGCCATCGAGGAGTCGCAGCGGGTCACGGCCGAGTCGGTGGAGATGGCCATCACCACCGCCCGCGATGCGCTCGAGAAGTCCAAGCGCATCACGACGGAATCGGTCGAGCAGGCCGCCCTCACCACCCGCGAAGCGATCGAACAATCGCAGCGGATCGCGGCCGAGTCGGTCAATCAGGTCATGGAATCGCATGCGCGTCTGCGCGGCGAGTCCACGTCGCTGTTCGAGCGCATGCGCGAGGCCAACGTGCTGCTGCACGAAGTGCTCACCGCCGCGCACGAAAACATGGCCACGATCGAGGATTCACTCACCACACGGGTGACCGAGTTCGCCAATGCCATGAACGACGTGACCGCACGCAGCGGCACGGTCGGCGAGCAGATCACCGCGCATGTGCACTCGTTCAAGTCGGACACCACCACGGTGCTGGAGAATCTGTCGGAAATCTCCGTGCAGTTCGCCCATCACGGCCGCATGCTGGTGCAGGCCGTCGAAGCGATGGAGAAGAGCAACCAGCGCACCGAGGAGACGGTGTCGGAGCGTCGCGCGGCGCTCGAGACCCTCGTCACCACCCTGGACAGCAAGTCCGAGGATCTGGAGCAGCGCCTGCAGCGCTTCACCGCCCTGCTCGATCAGTCGCTGAGCGGAGCGGATTCCCGCGCCCGCGAGATCGCCCGCATGATCGCGGAGAGCTCGACCACCGGCACGCGCACCATCGCCGAGCAATACGAGCTTGTGCGCGAGGCGAGCGAAGCCGAAAGCAAGCGCACCAGCGATCTGATGCGTACGATCTACGAGCAGTCGATCGGTGAAGCCGACCAGATGTTCCGTCAGTCGTCCGAGCGGTTTGCGGAGACGCTGGCGAGCATGAAGGAAATGGCCGCCGAGATGCAGACGCAGCTCGAGCAGACCCGCGCTGAATTGCGGCGTGGCATCCTCGAATTGCCGCAGGAAACCGCCGAGAACGCCGCGCAGATGCGCCGCGTGATCGTCGACCAGATCGAGGCACTGGCGGAGCTCAACCGCATCGTCAGCCGGCACGGCCGCAGCATCGAGGCGAACGAGCCGCCGCGCCGCGCCGAACCGATGCTGGCCGTGGTCGGCGGCGGGCGCGCCGAAGCACGACCGCAAGCGCGCCATCCCGAACAGCAGCCGCCTGCCGGCCGTCCGGCCGCTCCGGCCCAGCCTCCGCGTGGCGAGGCCTATCCGCAGCAGGCTGCACCGGCGTCGCGCAACCAGACCGGCTGGCTGTCGGACCTCCTGCAACGGGCCGACGAAGGCCATGCGCCGGCCGGTCCACAGCATGGACGCCCTGCACAGCCCCCGGCGGCGCAGCGTCCGCTGGACTCGCTCGACGCCCTGTCGGCCGACATCGCCCGATTGGTGGAACACGAGGCGTCGATCGAGATGTGGGACCGCTACAATCGCGGCGAGCGCAACGCCTTCACGCGTCAGCTCTACACGATGAATGGTCAGCGGGCGTTCGATGACATCCGCAACCGCTATCGCGCGGATCGCAATTTCCGCGGGACCGTGGACCGTTACATCGCCGAGTTCGAACGGCTGCTCGAGGATGTGTCGCGTGACGAGCGCGGCGGCCAGGCCATGGTCCGCACCTATCTCATCTCCGAAACCGGCAAGGTCTACACCATGCTCGCGCATGCAGCCGGCCGCTTCGACTGACGGGATAAGCCCCTGAGAGACGATTGGGAGGGCGTGTCTTCGGACACGCCCTCTTCTTTTTGCGGCAAGGCCAGACTGCCGTCCGCAAGGGATACCGTTTGCGCGCGAATTTGCGGAGCGTGATCCGGAGCCAGCCCGGGAAAATATCACGCGAATGAGAGCTGGCTCACAGTCCGCCCGGCCCGCCTCCCGCAGACTGCCTCCACCGATCCAGGGAGGCGATGATGTCTGCGTTCGCCCGCGTCCTGCTGATTGTTCTGACCATGGCCGGAATGCCTGCGGCGAAGGCCGCCTGCATCGTCGGCGATAGCCCGAAAGACTCGCCGGCGGATCCGCCGGCCCATGCGGGTCGTTGCAATGCACCCGAGCCACCGGACGGACGGGTGACCACCGAGCAACTGGACGCGATCATGAAATGGATCACGCAACGCTTCGAGTTGCCCCCATCGGCGGATCCTCCCGCGATCGTTTTCGAGAGCCCCGCCGGTCTGTCTCGCATGCGCCATGGCGGTTTCGTGCCGCATCCCTCCAACCAGAGCGCGCCGAACGCCCCACATCGCTCGGGTCGAGGCGACATCCTCGCGGTTTACAACGATGCTCGACGCACAATCTATTTATCCGATGAGTGGACCGGAAAAACCGACGCCGACCTGTCAGTGCTGGTGCACGAAATGGTGCATCATCTGCAGAATGTGGCCGGCCTCAGATACAGCTGCGCGGGCGAACGCGAGCACATTGCCTATCGCGCCCAATCGGCATGGCTCCTGCAGTCCGGCAAGTCACTGCAGAGCGAATTCCAGCTCGATGGCTTCAGCCTGATCGTGCACAGCAGCTGCCTTTGAGCGGGCCGCCCGATGCGGCCCGCCCGGATGCAGGCCCCTTACTCGGCCCGCACATTCATCTCGCGTGCGATATCGCCCCACAGCTTCAGGTCGCTGCGCGTGCGGCGGTCGAGCTCTTCCGGCTTGTCGGCAACCACCGGCAATCCGAGATCGAACAGCTTCTGCTTCACCTCGGGCGTGTTCAGCGCGAAGACCAGTTCGCGGTTGAGCACGTCAACGGCGGCCTTCGGAGTGCCCGCCGGGGCATAGAAGGCAAGCCATGACGTCGCCTCGAAGCCCGGTACCGTTTCGGCGATTGCCTGGATATCGGGTTGCCCCGCGAACCTCTCCTTCTCGCCGATACCGATAATCCGCAACAGCCCGCTCTTGTGCTGACCGATCACGGACGACACCGTTGCGATCACCGCCTGAATGTGTCCGCCCATGGCATCGTTCACGGCTGGTCCACCGCCCTTGTAAGGAACGTGCACCAGATCGATCCCGGCCTCGCGGTTCAACAAAAGTCCCGCCATATGCTGCGGGCTGCCGATTCCGGCCGTGCCGAAATGCACCTTCTTGGGGTTGGCTTTCGCATAGGCAACGAACTCGGCCACATTCTTTGCCGGCACATTGGGATTGACCGCGATGCCAAGGATGCCGCGGATCGCCGTGGTCAGCGGCACGAAATCCTTCAACGGATCGAACGGCATCGTCTGCACATGCGGGACGATGGTCATCAGCGCGTTGGTGGTCAGGAGGATGGTGTGGCCGTCAGGCGCCGACCGCGCGACGGCCAGCGTGCCAATGCTCCCATTACCGCCCGGCTTGTTCTCGATGACGACCGGCTGCTTCAGCCGCTCCTGCATCACCGGTTGAATCATGCGCGCCACCTGCTCGGTCGAAGCGCCGGGCGGATAGGGAAGCACGATCGTAATCGGACGGTTCGGGAAGTCCTGTGCCTGCGCCGCGACAGCCGCGACGGACAACATAAGCGCGCCAAGCAGCGCGCGTGAAACAGCAGACAGCATCAAAGTCCTCCCGGCCCTCGGGCCAAACCTTCGCTATTGCGAAATTGTTATCGGTTACACGAATCGTAGTGGAGGCACGCACCCACGGTCAAGCGCTCTGGGCGCTGATGACACCCGCATGACGCGAGCACGCCTGCGTCAGACCGCTCGCGCAAATGGTGGCGCAATACTATTGCTGCCGCCGCGGCGCCTGGGTGGCCGGGCGTCGGCCGCCGAAGATGATGCGCGAGGGGTTTTCGTCAAAAGCGCAGGCCGCCTGCCGGTCGGTCCGTGCGACGGAGGCAAGTATCGGCCCGCACGCTGCACCGGCTAGGTGACGATGAAATCTGCGTGGGTCAAAGCAAGTCCGGCCGTGATCGTCGCGAACTGGATGGCGCCACCCTTCCCATTGCCGTCCGCGTCATAATAGAGAGTGTTGCCGGCATAGATGATGTAGTCGTCCGCATCGGCGGGGGCACCGACGGCGAAATTGCCGGCATCAAGAGCGCCCGTGACCTTCAATTTGGTGAAGATCGCATTCTCCAGCTGGATCGTGTCCTCGATCACGTCGAAGTCCGCGATGGTATC
>NZ_DATMRV010000215.1:0-17271 GCF_035565795.1 Pseudorhodoplanes sp. | reverse complement strand
TAAAAAAGGGCGCTACGCCGCCTTCTCTTTCTTGCGCAGCGTGTCGCGTCGCAAGGTGAGCTGGGTGATCTCGTGCATCTCGAGCGCAAGCTGCATCGGATGTTTCTGCAGCGTCTGCTCGAGCGACTTTTCCGCCGCCGCCATCAGCATCTCGGCGACCTTCTGGTAGACCTCCTTCGGGCGGCCTTCGCGCATACGGACAATGATGTGCACATACGCATTGTCCGGGTTGCGGTCCGCGACACAGTAATGCTCACGGCGCTCGGCGCGCGTGCGGATGCCTTCGAGCGGCGCAGAGCCGGTATCGATCATCGCCTGATGCAGCGCATTCAAAAGGGCAGGGACGTCCATCGACTTATCGAGATTGGACGAATATTCCACGATGATATGTGGCATGGATCCTCCTCGTCGCCTGTCTTTGTTGGGGGTCGTTGACGCGCCCCGGTGGAGACCTTTAACATGTTAATCATTTCGCCGGGCGGGACGTCAAGACGGTTTTGCCCGGAAACGAGAGCGTCCAACGCTCACAGAAATTCGGGAGGCCGTCCATGCCGTTGCCGCTAGAGCGCATCAAGGGTTCGATTCCGCCGCTGCTGACGCCGTTCAAGAACGGTGAGGTCGATTACGACGCCTATGCGAAGCTCGTGGAGATGCAGATCCGCGAGGGTTCCCACGGCATCCTGGTGAACGGGACAACCTCCGAGCCGGCCTCTCTGACGACGGAGGAGCGCAATCGCCTGGTCACCCTGTCGGTCGAAGTCGCGAAGGGGCGCGTGCCGGTCGTCGCCGCCACCGGCTCGCAGGCGATCTGGGAAACCCGGATCCTGACCGAACATGCCGCAAAGGTAGGCGCGGACGCGCTGTTGATCGTCACGCCCTATTATACGCGGCCGCCGCAGCGCGGCATGATCGCCTACTATCTTGAAGTGATGAAGGGCATCGATCTGCCCTGGATGATCTATCACATCCCCGGCCGTGCCGCGATCGACATCAAGATCGATACGGTGAAGGAGTTGCGCGAGAAGTCGCCGAATTTCGTCGGCATGAAGCATGCCTCGCTCGATCTCGATTTCGTCACCGAATGCCTCGCGGCGGCCGGCCACGACTTCAAGATTTTCGTCGGGCTGGAGGAACTGTCCTTTCCGATGATGGCGATCGGCGCCTGCGGGCTGATGAATGCGGTCGGCAATCTGCGGCCGCGTGTTCTGTCCGATCTGTGCGAAGCGGTGTGGCGTGGCGATCTCGCGACCGCGCAGGACCTGCATCACCGTCTGTATGGGCTGAACAAGGCGATCTTCTACGATACCAATCCGATCCCCATCAAATACATGGCGAAGCGGCTCGGCATCGTCGACCGCAACGAGCACCGTCTGCCGATGGTGCCGGCGACGCCCGAACTGGAAAAGCGTCTCGACGGCGTTCTCTCGCGCGCCGGCATGCTGACGAGCGAAGCCGCAGAATGAAACTCGTAAGCTTCAATCAAGGCGGCCGCTCCGGCTTCGGCGTGGTCTCCGGCGACGGCGTGATCGACATGCGTTCGCGCCTGCCGCGTTATCAGTCGCTGCTCGAGGTGTTGCGCGCGGGTGCGCTCGACGAAGTCCGGAATGCAGCGAAGGATGCCCGGCCGGACTTCGCGCTGACCGACGTCGAATTGCTGCCGCCGGTCGTCGGGCCGGAGAAGATCCTCTGCATCGGCGTGAATTACGCGAACCGCAACGAGGAGTACAAGGACAACTCGGACCTGCCGAAATATCCGAGCATGTTCTTCCGCACCCCGGGCTCGTTCGTCGGGCACGGCGCGCCGCTGATCCGTCCGCCGGAATCCGAGCAACTCGATTACGAAGGCGAGATCGTGTTGGTCATCGGCAAGGAATGCCACCGCATCAAGCCCGAGCAGGCGAAGGATCACATCGCCGGCTACACGCTTTGCAACGAGGGCACGATCCGCGACTGGCTGCGGCACGCCAAGTTCAACGTCACGCAGGGCAAGAATTTCGATCGCTCGGGTTCGATCGGCCCGTGGATGGTGACGGCGGACGAGATCGAATACGGCAAGCCGCTGCATCTGAAGACGACGGTGAACGGCGAGGTGCGTCAGGACGACACCACCGCGAACCTGATCTTCAATTACGATTATCTCCTCTCCTACATTACGACCTTCACCACGCTAAAGCCGGGCGACATGATCGTGGCCGGTACGCCCACCGGTGCGGGGGCACGGTTTGATCCGCCGAAATGGCTGAAGCCGGGCGATGTGGTCGAGGTGACCGTACCGGAAATCGGCACGCTGCGGAACGGGGTTGAGGACGGGCTATGACCTCGCGCATGCGCCCCTTCCAGCGCTCGCTGCCAATGCAGCTCATGCTGGCGCGGGAAGCGGTGATGCAGCGGTTTCGTCCGCATCTCAATGCCAACGGTCTGACCGACCAGCAATGGCGCATCATCCGTGCGCTGAACGAAGTCGACGCGCTGGACATGGCGGCGCTCGGCCGCGCCTGCTGCCTGCACACGGCCTCGCTTTCGCGCAGTCTGCCGAACCTCGAGGCCGACGGGCTCATCTCGCGGAAAGCCAACAAGCAGGATCAGCGGCGCGTCAGCCTATCGCTGACAGCGAAGGGCCGGCGTCTGTTTGAGACGGTCGCGCCGAAATCCGAGGAGATCTATGCGCAACTCGCGCAGGAGATCGGATTGGAGCGGCTCGAGCAGGTCTATGATCTGCTCGACGAAGTGATCGGCATTCTCGAGAACCCGCAGCCGCGGGCAAAATCGGCTGCCGCCGCGCGGTCCCGCGACGTGGTCCGGCGCGGCAAGGCGAAGTAGAGCGAGGCGCACACCATGGGTGAGTTCAGCAACAAGGTTGTCGTTGTCACCGGCGGTAGCCGCGGAATCGGACTCGGTATTGCCGAGGCCTTTGCCAAGGAAGGCGCGCAGACGGTGATTGCCGCGACATCGGAGCGCAACCTCGCCGCCGCCGCCGAAGCGGTCGCGTCGACCGGCGGGCCGAAGGCCGTCACCGCGGCGCTCGACCTGCGCAAGCTGGAGGATTGCCAGAAGCTGCATGCGCTGGTGAAGAAGGGCCTCGGCCGCTGCGACGTGCTGATCAACAATGCTGGTGCAACGCGCGCCGGTAATTTTCTCGAACTCAGCGATGAGATCTGGCAGGACGGCTTCGCATTGAAATTCTTCGGATGCGTGCGGCTGTCGCGCCTGTTCTGGCCGATGCTGAAGGATGCGCAGGGCTCGGTCGTCAATATCGGCGGGGGTGCGGCGCGTACGCCGGGCGCCGATTTCACGATCGGTTCGTCCTGCAATGCGGCGATGGCAAATTTTTCGAAGGCGCTGTCGCGGCTTGGCATGAAGGATGGCGTGAACGTCAACATCATCCATCCGGGTCTGACCGAAACCGACCGTATCCAGGATCTGTTTGCGCAACGCGCCAGCGCCGCCGGCAAGACCATGGACGAAATTCGCGTCGAGGCGGTTGCGCATGACGGTATTCGGCGCATGGGCCAACCGGCGGATGTCGCCGCGCTTGCGGCGTTCCTCTGCAGCGCCAGGGGACGCCATATTCAGGGCGCGGCGATCCCGGTCGATGGCGGCGCGACGCCGGGCTATTATTGAGCGGCCGGCACCACCCTGAGGGATGCACGGAATAGCGCCTCAATTCAGGTGTTCCTCCCGGTATGCGGCGTCCAAAAGCTGCACCAGGGAGAGGTCCATGATCGCTAGCATCAGACTATCATCCATCGCCGCTGCGTTCGTGGCTTTGAGCATCGCGGGCAGCGCGTTCGCTCAAGACAAGCCGGTGCGTGTGCGCGGCGAGATCGTATCGCTCGAGGGCCCGATTATGACTGTGAAGTCGCGCGACGGCTCGGAGATGAAAATCAAGCTCGCCGACAATGTGGGGATCTCCGGGATCATTCCGGTCAAGCTGGAGGACATCAAGCCGAATTCGTATATCGGCGTATCCTCCATGCCTCAGCCCGACGGCACGCAGCGCGCGATGCACGTCCACATCTTCCCGGAAGCCTTGCGCGGCACCGCCGAGGGGCACTTCCCCTGGGACAACCAGCCCAAGAGCATGATGACAAACGCGACCGTCGCCAACATGGTCAAGAGCGTGGACGGCGAGACGATCACGGTGAAACACAAGGACGGCGAACAGAAAATCGTCGTTCCGCCAAGTGCGCCGATCGTGACCTATGTCCCCGGCAGCATGGCCGATCTGAAACCGGGTGCGAAGATCTTCATCGTTGCAGCCGCTCGCCAGCCGGACGGCACGTTCACCGCATCGCGCGTGAGTGTCGGCAAGGATGGTCTGACGCCGCCCATGTGAGCTTCGGCTCAAGTCATTCCCGCGAGTGGTGGAAGAGTCATGCGCTGGGTCCCCGCCTTCCGGGGACGAGCGGATATTCGCTACACCTCGTGCTCATCGTCCTTGCCGACATGCCGATGGCGGATGCGCCGCACGGTCCACCAGATCGCGAGTGCCGCGATCGGCACGAAGATAGCGGTCGCGAATGTCGGTTCGATAGGCCAGCCCGCGTCGTGCAGGCCCTTCACCAGATAACCGAACAGTCCGACGACATAATAGCTGATTGCCGCGACCGAGAGACCTTCAACCGTCGTCTGCAGCCGAAGCTGCATGCGCGTGCGGGCATTCATCGAGCGCAACAGATCGCGGTTCTGCTGCTCGACCTCGACATCGACGCGCGTGCGTAGAAGCTGCGCGGCACGCGCAAGCTTGCGTGAGAGATTGGCCTGACGCTCCTCGGTGGCAATGCAGGTGCGGATCGCGGGCGCCATGCGGCGGGCGAGGAACGAGGACCAGGTCGGCAATCCACCGACCTTGCGTTCTCCGATGATGCGCAGCCGCGTCTGCACGATGTCGTCATAGGCGCGGCTTGCGCCGAACCGGAACAGGCTGCCGGCGGCGCCGGCTTCGAGTTCGGCCGCGAGGGCCGTGAGTTCGTCGAGTAGCCGGTTATTGTCCGCCAGTGAGGAAGTTTTTTGTAGTTCACTGGTCAGTTCCGCGAGGCCGCGTTCGATCCGGTTGATGGATGGCGTCAATTCCTGTGCCTTGGGCAGGCCGAGAAGCGCAAGCGTGCGATAGGTTTCGAGTTCGAGCAGACGCTGGACCAGCGCGCCGGCGCGCTCCGGCCCGAGATCGCGATCGAGCACGAGGATGCGGACAAAGCCTTCAGGATCGGGATGGAAATCGGTCGCGTAGACCGCAGTGCCATCCGAATTCTCCGCGACCGCAAGGCTCGGCCGATTGAAATGGCGTTCGACCGCGAGACGGTCGGGCCTGTCCGTCATGAGATGCAGATCGATCGCCACCAGCAATGGTCCCGGCTGTGGCACCAGCGTCATGGGTGTTGCGAGCGAGGCCGGGGAGGGGTGAAACGGCGGCGTATCCGGGTCGGCGGGCAACTCGATCGTATAGGTCGTGAATTCGGAATGCTGCTCCCAGCGCAGCCCGGTGCCTCCGAACGTGATGTGGAAGTGCCGGTCGGACGGAAGCGGCGGCGTCACGCCTCGCCGGACGCACAATTCGGTCAGCGCGTTGCGATCCTGATGCGCCTGTTCGCCCACGGTGTCGAAGGCGAAATGGAGGATGCGTGCCGGTGTCGGCAATGCCCGGAACGGACGCGCATGGACCTCGCCCAGGATCGCTGCGCGCAGGCGATGGGGGGCGAGCCGCTTGTCGCCGATGATGACTTCCGCGCTCATGACCCGATTCCGGCACGCGGCCGCGGACTTGGCAAGCGGTGTCGTGTCTTTAGGTGTAGCAAATGTTCCCCGCGAAGGCGCGGACCGTGAGGGTCGATATGGCTCGCCTCAGCGGACGACTATGAGCGCTTCCTCTTGTTCACCGTGATCCCTAGCGCCTTGATGCGGGAGGTGAGGGTGGTTGGCCGGACGTCGAGCAATTCGGCAGCGCCGCCTGGCCCGAACACCTTGCCGCCGCAGGCATCCAGAGCCGCAACGATGTTGGCGCGGTCTCGATCGCGCCGTTCGTCCTCCGTCAGCAACGTGGCAGCATCGGAGCGGCCTGCGGCCGCGCGCATGCCGGCGGAGGGCAGGTCGATGCGGATGCGACCGTCGCGCGCCAGAATTGCCGCGTGCTCCATGACGTTCTGTAATTCGCGGACATTGCCGGGCCACGCATATTGCACGAGCCTGCGCGCGTCGCCCTCTGTCAGTCGGACGGCGCCTATTTTCAGCTTGTGCGCGGCCGCTTTGAGGAAATGCTGCGCGAGCAGAGGGATGTCCTCGGTGCGCTCGCGCAAGGGGACGCAGTCGATCGGGAAGACGTTAAGCCGGAAATAGAGATCCTCGCGGAACTGCTTCTCACGCACCGCTGCTGCGAGGTCACGATTGGTCGCGGCGATCACGCGCACATCGACACGGCGCGTACGCGCTTCGCCGACGCGTTCAAATTGTCCCTCCTGCAACACGCGCAGGAGCTTGCCCTGTAGCCCGAGAGGGATGTCGCCGATTTCGTCGAGGAACAGCGTGCCGCCATCGGCCAGCTCAAAACGCCCGGGCCGGTCCCGAAGTGCGCCCGCCAGCGCGCCTCGCGCGTGACCGAAAAACTCGCTCTCGAACATGTCGCGGGCGACCGCCGCGCAATTGACGCGGATCAGCGGGCGATGGCTGCGTTTGCTCGCGCCATGGATGGCGCGGGCGACCAGCTCCTTGCCGGTGCCGGATTCACCCGTGATGAGAACGCTGGCTTCCGTCGGCGCCACGAGCTCGACCTGGCGCAGGGTCTTCTGCATCGCGGCGCTAACGCCGATGATGCCGCGATGATCGGTTTGCTGGCGAATTTCCTCTTGCAGATATTCGTTGTCCTGTTCGAGGCGCTTTCGCAGTTGATCCACTTCGGAAAGCGCGAGACGCAGCTTCTCGTCCGCCTCCCGGCGCTGCGTGATGTCGCGGAACACGATAACGGCTCCGACCACGCTGCCGCGATCACGGATCGGGGTCGATGTGTATTCCACGAAGAGGCGACTGCCGTCCTTCCGCCAGAACACTTCGTTGCTGACCTGATGCACCGCGCCGTCGCGAAAGGCGGCATAGATCGGGCAATGAATCGCGGGATAGTGCGAACCGTCGGCGTGCGTGTGATGCACGATGGAATGCATGTCCTTGCCAACCAGCTCCTCCGCCGTAAAGCCCAGCATCCGTTCGGCCGCGGGATTGACGAAGGTGGTCTTGCCGTCGGCGTTGACGCCGTAGATGCCTTCACCGGCAGCGCGCAGAATAAGCTGGTTCTCGCGCTCGACATCGCGGAAGAACCGCTCGGTGCGTTGCCATTCCTCAAGTCCGCTGCGGATGTAAAGATCGGCTTCGGTATCGGTATCGCGCTTTCGCTGCGCGGCGAGATCGGTGACAACCAGAAGGAGATCCGGCGCGGCCCCTTCGCTGAGCCGGCTCCCGGCATATTCGACCGCAAGCTCATGTCCCGTGGCGTGGCGGGGCTTCAATCCGCGCGTCCGGTACTCACCTTTGGCCAGTACGCCATCGGTGAACACGATCAGCGCCGGCAATTGGCCGGGATGCAGCGCCGTGACCCGCATCTCGCGCAACATCGCGCGGTCATATCCGAGCAGCTGGCTGGCCGCGGGATTGGCATCCAGGACACGATCGGTTGCCGGGTTGAGCGCGATCATCGGTGCGGGCGCTGCTTCGAAAATGCGCCCAAAGCCGGCAGGAGATGCGCTCGTTGCCTGAATTTCGAGCAGGCTGGAATGAAGAGTCATGATGGCGCTCTGGCGCCCGGCGAAAGATTGTTACCAAATTTCGTAATCTACGAAAAGTCGTAAATCGTCTGCCCCGCTTTTCCTCGGGAATTTGCGCCTGCGACATGTCGCCCCCGGTCCATTGGGTAACTGGCACTGACTTTGCTCTCTCAGAAGCAACCATGGCGGCGCGTTCAAGCGGCGCCGTCTGCGACAGGCACAGGCGGGAGAGGTTCGATGTCCACCTTCGACAATCCGTTCGACTCGAAACGTATGCTGAATTCCTCCGGTTGCTCCTGCGGCCGTCATGTCAGCCAGGCCGAACATGAGCGCGATGCCATCCGGCAACTGCAATGCGCTCCGGTCGAGGCGCCGCAAAGCGAGGAGAAGCGCTATGAGGGCGTGGTCGCCTCCGCGGTTATGCGCGCAATGTTTCCGAAAGACGTCGCTCGTAGAGCGTTCCTGAAATCGGTCGGCGCTTCGACCGCGCTTGCGGCGATCTCGCAATTCTTCCCGCTCTCGACTGCGACCGAGGTATTCGGGCAGGGCGCTCCGCTGGAGAAAAAGGACCTCAAGGTCGGCTTCATTCCGATCACGTGTGCGACGCCGATCATCATGGCGCACCCGATGGGCTTCTACTCGAAGCATGGGTTGAACGTCGAAGTGATCAAGACGGCCGGATGGGCGGTGATCCGCGACAAGACGCTCAACAAGGAATACGACGCCGCGCACATGCTGTCGCCGATGCCGCTGGCCATCACCATGGGTGCAGGCTCGACGCCGACGCCATACACGATGCCGGCGGTGGAAAACATCAACGGCCAGGCCATCACGCTCAGCGTCAAGCACAAGGACAAGCGCGATCCCAAGAGCTGGAAGGGCTTCAAGTTCGCTGTGCCGTTCGATTACTCGATGCACAATTACCTGCTGCGCTACTATCTGGCGGAGCACGGACTGGACCCGGACGCCGACGTGCAGATCCGCGCGGTGCCGCCGCCGGAAATGGTGGCGAACCTGCGTGCCGACAATATCGACGGATTCCTCGGCCCCGATCCTATGAATCAGCGCGCTGTGTTCGACGGCGTCGGCTTCATCCACATCCTGACGAAGGATATCTGGGAAGGGCATCCGTGCTGTGCCTTCGCGGCATCGAATGAATTTGTGAAGACGATGCCGAATACTTATGCGGCGTTGCTCAAATCGATCATCGATGCGACCGCGTTTGCACACAAGGCGGAGAACCGAAAGCAGATCGCCGAAGCGATCGCGCCCGCGAATTATCTGAACCAGCCGCAGATCGTGCTGGAGCAGATCCTCACGGGGACTTTCGCCGATGGCCTTGGAAGCATCCAGAAGGTGCCGAACCGCGTCGACTTCGATCCGTTCCCGTGGGAGTCGTTTGCGGTGTGGATCCTGACCCAGATGATGCGCTGGGGCCAGATCAAGGGCGACGTCGACTATGCTGGCATTGCCAAGCAGGTGTTCCTCGCGACCGACACCACCAAGTTGATGAAGGAGGTCGGCCTGACGCCGCCTGCGTCGACCACCAAGTCCTTCATCGTGATGGGCAAGACGTTCGATCCGTCGAAGCCGGAGGACTATCTCGCAAGCTTCAAGATCAAGAAGTCGGCGTGAAGGTGGACCGGCCGGGACAGCCATGACACGCTCGCTCACGCTTCGCGCCGCGATCGTATCGATCGCATTGTTTGCTGTGTTCATCGCGGCGTGGCACCTCGCCACCCGCGGGACCGGCACGGTTGCGCAGATGGACCCGGAATACGCCAAGCTCATGGGCATGACGGCGACGCAAGGCAAATCGGCAATGCCGGGTCCGCTCGATGTCGGGCGCAAGCTGTGGGAGCACCTGAACCAGCCGTTCTACGACAAGGGTCCGAACGACAAGGGCGTCGGAATTCAGCTCGCCTATTCGCTCGTTCGCGTGCTGACCGGCTACTTTCTGGCGGTCATCGTGGCGCTTCCGATCGGCTTTCTGATCGGCATGTCCCCGCTGATGAGCCGAGCGCTCGATCCATTCATCCAGGTGCTCAAACCGATCTCGCCGCTCGCCTGGATGCCGCTCGCGCTTTACACCATCAAGGATTCATCGCTGTCGGCGATCTTCGTCATCTTCATCTGCTCGGTGTGGCCGATGCTGCTCAACACGGCGTTCGGCGTATCGGCCGTGCGCAAGGAATGGCTCAACGTCGCGCGCACACTCGAGGTCGGACCTATTCGGAGAGCTTTCACCGTCATCCTCCCTGCTGCGGCCCCGACTATATTGACTGGCATGCGCATCTCTATTGGCATCGCGTGGCTTGTCATCGTCGCGGCCGAGATGCTGGTCGGGGGAACAGGCATTGGTTACTTCGTCTGGAACGAATGGAATAATTTGTCGATTGTGAATGTGATCAATGCAATTCTTCTGATTGGTATTGTTGGGATGGTTCTCGATCAAATTCTTGCGTATTTCCAGCGCATGGTCACCTTCCCGGAATAGGACGACCATGGCCGACAGCTTCATCTCCATCGAGAGCATCGCCAAGCGCTACCCCGCACCCGGCGGAGCGACGACCACCATCTTCGACAATCTCTGGCTGCCGATGCAGCGCGGCGAATTCGTCTGCGTGATCGGCCATTCCGGATGCGGCAAGACCACCGTGCTCAACATCCTCGCCGGCCTCGACACGCCGTCCGACGGCGCGGTGATCGTCGACGGCCAGGCGATCGAGGGCCCCTCCCTCGACCGCGCGGTGATCTTCCAGGGTCATTCGCTCCTTCCCTGGCGCAGCGTGATGGGCAACGTCGCCTATGCCGTCACCTCGAAGTGGCGCAAATGGTCCTCCGCGCAGGTGCACGCGCAGGCGCAGAAATTCATCGACCTCGTCGGCCTCACCGGCTCCGAGCACAAGCGCCCGTCCGAACTCTCCGGCGGCATGAAGCAGCGCGTCGGCATCGCGCGCGCGCTCTCGATCGATCCGAAGATCCTCCTGATGGACGAGCCGTTCTCCGCGCTCGACGCGCTCACGCGCGGCACGCTGCAGGACGAGGTGCGCCGCATCTGCCAGGAGACCGGCCAGACCGTGTTCATGATCACCCACGACGTCGACGAGGCGATCTATCTCGCCGACAGGATCGTGCTGATGACCAACGGGCCCGGCGCCGTGCTCGCCGAGATCGTGGAGAACCCGCTGCCGAAGGCGCGCAGCCGCACCGAGTTTCACAAGCACCCGCTCTATTACGCGGTGCGCAACCACATCATCGATTTCCTGGTCGAGCGCAGCCGCACCTTCACGAAGGAAAATCCGACCTTCGACCCGCGCCATGTGCCGGTGATCCGGCCCGGCGTCGCGGAGCCGGTGGTGGTTGCGGGTAACGGTGACACTCTATCCACGTCATTGCCGGGCGAAAGCCCGTCGAAGACGGGCGTGAACGCCCTTTCCACCCGGCAATCCATCGCGAACGCATGACTCATTGTCTCGATGGATGCGCGGGTCAAGCCCGCGCATGACCACTGAGAGAGCATCCAGGGAGACCTCACATGAAACGCAGCGACCTCACCGAGAAGATCCTCGACATCAAGCGCGAGAAGGGCTGGACGTGGAAACACATCTGCGGCGAGATCGGCGGCTTTTCCGACACGCTGATTGTCGGGGCGCTGCTCGGCCAGATGAAGCTGACCAAGCCGCAGGCGATGAAGGCCGGCGACCTGTTCGGGCTGTCGAAGACGGAAGTGGCGCTGCTCAACGAGGTGCCGATGCGCGGCGACGGCACGCCGATGCCGCCGACCGATCCGCTGATCTATCGCTTCTACGAGATGGTGATGGTGAACGGGCCGGCCTGGAAGGCGCTGATCGAGGAGGAATTCGGCGACGGCATCATGTCGGCGATCGACTTCGACTTCGCGTTCGAGCGCGTCGCCAATCCGAAGGGCGACCGCGTGAAGATCACGATGAGCGGCAAGTTCCTGCCGTACAAGTATTACGGCGCAACGGGCAACGTGCCGGAATATGGGTTCAAGGAGGAGTGAGGAAAATGACCCGCGTAGCGACTGAATAACGCGCCTTGCTGTTAGCTGCGCGAGGGATTGACTTGTTCAAAGGGGAGTTTGCGCTAATATTCACGGTTTCAATTAACGCCTTGTTGCGCATCCGTGGATCGAATTGTACGTGAAATATTTCCGTCGAGGCAAAGCGAGGACACTCGTCCGCGGTATTTCTCGGAGTACTCCTCGCTCGCAAATATCGTGCTGCTTGGCGATCCTGGTGCGGGCAAGTCTCACCTGTTTCGTGCTTTTTCGGGTACCGAGGGCGGCCGCTACGTAACTGTACGGACTTTCTTGGCTACTCCGGTCCGAACCAAGGGAGAGACACTTTTTATCGACGGTCTCGATGAGAAGCGCGCTGGGCGCGGAGATCGGGACACACTCGACGCGCTAGTCGGTAAGCTGTTCGAGGCTGCGCCAGCAAAGGTAAGGTTGTCCTGCCGGGCGGCCGATTGGCTCGGTGAAAGTGATCTCGTATCGCTAGGGCCGTTTTTTGAGCAGAGCGGAGGAAAGCCTACGGTTCTAGGCCTCACCACTCTGAGCAAAGAAGAAGGCCTTGCTGTTCTTATGGCGCATGGCCTCACGGCGGCAGAGGCGGAAGCCTTCCCGAGAGAAGCCCAAGAGCGTGGACTTGGAGAGCTTTTAGAAAACCCGCAAAATCTTCTGATGTTAATTCGCGTTGTCCGCAGCGGACAATGGCCGAAAACGCGCAAGGCGCTGTTCGAGCTCTCGACCGATCTGATGCTTGAAGAATCCGACAGCAATCATGCGGTGAAAGAGTTAGGCAAGTATTCGGCGAAAGAGTTACGCCCAGTCGCGGGTGCGATCCTTGCCGCAAGACTCATCAGCGATATCGAAGGAATCGGGCTAACCGAACAAGCCGGTTCGGCTGCCCTTCCAGGCTATCGTAGTCTCGACCTTCTTGACCGTGAACTTGTGCAGGCTGCGTTGACGCGCCGCGTGTTCGTGGCAGGCGCATCTCCCCAGAGCGTGGATTACGCGCACCGCACAACGGCAGAATATCTTGGCGCTGCATGGCTTGCGAGTGCCGTCCGAGGCGGTCTCCCCTTATTGCGTCTGCAAGCTCTCCTTGGAGTGGATGGGCATCCCGCTCCTGAGTTGCGCGGTCTGCATGCGTGGCTGGCCGTGCATCTTCCGGAACACGCGCCGCGTCTGATCGATGCAGATCCTTACGGTGTCCTAATTTATGGCGATGCATCCTCGCTTTCCCCGTCGAACTGTGCTCGTCTTGTCGAGGCGCTCGGTCATCTCTCCCAGAAAGATCCGTGGTTTCGGCGCGATGCTTGGGGGGAGCCTCCGGTGGGTGCGTTGTCACGCGCGGACATGATCGAGGCATTCCGCAAGGTTATGCACTCTGAACAGGCGGGATTTGGCGTGCGCTCGATAGTGGTTGAGGCACTGGCGCTTGGGGTGCCGCAGCCAGACCTGACAGACGACCTCGCCATGATCGTGGTAAGAAGCAAATCGAGTTATGTGGAGCGCCGATTTGCTGTCAAGGCGCTGCTCAAGTTGGGCACCATTGGCAAGAATGTACTGGCTGACCTCTACCGCAGTGGGCTTGGAAAGCAGGTTGATGAACTAAGACTACGTGTGGATATTCTTCGGGCCATGTACGGCGATCCGTTCCGGCCTCAGGATGTGTTCGCGCTGATCCGTGACATCTGGTCAAGCCCGAATGAACTGCCGGGCGGGGTGCTGTGGTTCTTGGCAGACGCGCTGCCATTGATTGATATTCCTGCCATTCTGGACGGCATTGAGCGTCGTCAGCGCACGACGAAAATCGCTCGTCGTAATGCATGGGAGATAGCCAGGTTCTATGAACGCATTCTCATGCGGGCCTGGAATGAACTGGCCGAGATCGAACCCGGCCGAGCGCTGCAATGGCTTCACGTAAACCGCGTTTTTAGAGACAACTATAGCGGTGGTCGGGATGAGTTCCGCTCTGCGATTGGAGCAAAGCCGGATCGACTGCTCGCAATTGCAGATTACTTCCTATCGGAATGCCGGACCGATGATGAACGCTGGCGTGATCTTTACCATTTTCAAGAGGCGACACTCCATCTTCTTGCGTCGGACGAAATGCTGGGGTTGCTGATTAGTCATTTTATGAAAGCGCCTGCGGGTAGTGCCAGGCGGGTGTTTCTTTACGAAATGTCTTTTTCGTTTATTTGGCGCAGCGAGTCTCAGCTGGGCCGAGACGTGTTCGAAAAAGTCTATGATTTTGGCGAGGGCGATACCTGGCTTTTGTCAATCCGGGATACGTCGGTCTGCACCAAGCTTCCCGACCGCTATCTAGAGCACAAGATTCAGCGCGATGCTCGTGAGGCCAAAGAGGAAAGGGGTCGAGCGGAGAATCGTACAAAATTCAAAGAGGAAATCGCCGCAATCCGTGCCGGATCTCATACAGGCTGGCTCGGGTTTCTCGCCGGAATTTATTATGGACTGTTCGCCGGCGCAGATGCGCAGGCAACTCCGCAGGAGCGGCTTGCATTCTTCATTGGTGAGGAGAACGTTCCTGCCGCGATGGAAGGGCTCAAGGCAGCGCTTTCGCGCCGCGATCGTCCCGGGCTCCAGGCCGTCGTGGATATGGCTACGATCGGCCGTGTGCAAATTTGGTGGCGTGCCGTGTTGGTGGCGATGGACGAGCGCTTTGCGGCAGACAGTGGGCTGTCCGCATTTCCTGACGACTTGTTGTCTGCAGCCATTGTTCTCGATCTGGTCGATCCAATCCCCGAGACCCAAGACGGAAAGCAACGCTGGCGGGTGCCAGCCTGGAAGAACGCGGCGCTAGACCAGCGCCCTGATCTGGTCCATACAGCATACAAGGCAATCGCGCGTGTTCGTTTTGCCGAGAGCGAACAGCATGTCGACGGATTGCGCGCACTTCTGACTGAAGAGGCATTCAAACCGTATCGTGCCGAAACGATACTCGAATTCTTGCGCGATTTTCCGAATGCAAACCGTTTCCGGCTAAATGAGCTGCTAGATGCGATGCTCGCGGTGCCTGAGGCGCACCGGGGCTTCGTCGATCTCGCTGTGCCGGTGATTGATCACAAAGTGTTAGTTGACCAGCCGCAATACGATCAGTGGCTTGCGGCGGCGTACATTGTCTCGCCGTCTCAGTTTGAGGCGGCTGTAGAAACAACGGCGCGGGGTCGTCGGGGTTTAGTCTTCGATCTTCGCGATTTTGCGAGTGGTCGCCATGGCAATGGCAGGCAAACAATTACGCTCACTCTTCCCCAACTCGAATTTATTGCTCGGCTGATCGGAGCGCTGCACCCTTATACGCCTCCGCCCGCGGTAGGGTGGTCCGGCGACACTAATGCTTGGGACGCCTCCGACTACTTCAATGCCCTTATCAACCAGATAAGTGCGAACCCTTCTGAGACCGCAGCGCAATCGCTGGCGCGGCTCGAAGCGCTGCCTGTGCTCGCATCATATCGATCATTTCTGCTGAATGCCAAAGCGCGGCAGCAGGCCCGCCGCCGCGAGGTGGAGTATGACCGGCCTGACTGGTCACACACTCTGAATGCGCTCACAAAAGGACCTCCGGCGACTGTTGGCGATCTCCACGCGATGGTGCTCGGACATCTTGACGATGTGCGTTTCTGGATCACCAGAGATAATACCGATGGCTATAAGCTCTTCTGGAATCTTGATTCTTATGGGAGGCATGAGACCCCGCTTCCGGAGGATGTCTGCAGGGATAGGCTAATCGATCGTTTGCGCATCGGACTGGTCCCGCTTTCCGTTATGGTGGAGCCCGAAGGCCACATGGCGCGCGACAAACGGGCCGATATTTCAGTTGCTATGCCGGAGCGTAAGATCCTGTGTGAGCTCAAGCGTGACTATCATCGAGATGTTTGGAAAGCGGCCGATGAACAGCTTGAGCGATTCTATGTTCATGACCCCGCTGCTCACGGATTCGGGGTCTATGTCGTTCTTTGGTTTGGCGATAAGCGACCGCGCGATATCCCGTCTCACCCCGGTGGCCAACCGCGTCCAGGGACACCGGAAGAAATGGAGAGGATGTTACGGGAACTGTTGCCCGCCGATCGTAAGGAACGCATCGCAATTGTTGTTGTCGATGTTTCAGGGGCAGGATAAGCGAAGGGGCAAAGTGCACGGGAAGCTTCTACCGTCCCCAATCGAACATCCGCCCATGCTCCCTGTTGCGCCGCGACCTGCGCCCGCGCGGGCGCGTGTGCCGGTTGTCCTCGGGTGGGCGATGGCTGTCGATGACATCGCGCACCGCTGCTTCCGGTGCGCGATCGAGCCGCACCCCTTCGGCTCGCAGGCGCTTCAGGATGTCTGCCGCTGACTCATGAGATTGCTGCCCCCGGGTCCCCGCATCTTGTGCAGGACGCGCTCCGCGCTGTTGCGCGGGCACGACCGGAGGAGAGAGTGCGCGCCGCCGCTTTTTCGGCCGCGCCGCGAGCTTGGCCATCTTCGCCAGTTCGAGCGCTGCGGCGAGCTTGTCGAGATCGACGCCCGGGTCGGCTTCCAGTTCGCGCACATAACGCTCGGCCAGCGCGTCGAGCCGCGATGCAAGCGTGCGGCGCTTCAGCCGCGCGCTGGCCCTTTCGCGCGGCACGGTGTCGGTCGCGCGCGGCGCAAAGACCGGCCGCTGCCAGTTCTGGTCGCGCGTCCAGCGGCAGATGCTGGCCCGGCCGACGCCGGTGCGCGCTTCGATCTCGCTGTAGGTGAGCGTCGTCTGCTCGATCAGCGCCCGCACCGCCGCGACCTTCGCATCGCCATGGGGGCGGCGCGTGCGCGGCGCGCGCTCGGGAAAGCCGCCGGGCGCATCGGGCGTGACGCGGACGCGGCTGGGACCATCGAAGGCGGAGCGGTAGGGGAGGCGCATGAAGAGGAATATAGTCCTTTTATGCGGCGGGGCAAGCGTGAGCCGCAAGCTCAGTGCGCTCCCTCCCCACCGAACTCGGGCTTGCCCGAGTTCGGCATACATCATGCGCAAGTCGGGCAGGCCCGACTTGCGTGCGGGGAACTCGGTTCACCCCCCTCCCGTCCGCCTCAGCTTCGCTGCGGCGGCCGACCTCCCCCGCAAGGGGGGAGGTGAAGAACGAAACTCGCGAGGGGAGGGGAGCGGTTAGAGCGGCGCCAAGCCTCGCTACGCAATAACCAGCCCGTCCAGCGCGCGCTGCAGCGCGTGCGGCAGCGGCACCGGCCGGCCGCTGGCGCGGTCGACATAGACATGCACGAAATGGCCCTGCGCCGCGGCGGTGGGCTCATCGCCGCGGAAGATGCCGATCTCGTAGCGCACGCTCGATGTGCCGCGATGCGCGACGCGCAGGCCCGCAATCACCGTTTCAGGGAAGGCGAGCGGGGCGAAGTAATTGCATTGGGTTTCGACCACGAGGCCGATGACGGTACTCGCCGCGATGTCGAGCGCGCCCTGTTCGATCAGGTAGCCGTTCACGACCGTGTCGAAATACGAGTAAT
>NZ_DATMRV010000214.1:0-30430 GCF_035565795.1 Pseudorhodoplanes sp. | reverse complement strand
GGAGCAGGGCCGGTCGGATTGACGGCCGCCATGTCGCTGGCGTCGTATGGCATCAGCGTGGTCGTGGTCGAGCGGCGGCGACGCGGCGAGCCGCCGAGCGTCAAGAGCAACCATGTGTCGGCTCGCTCGATGGAAATCTTCCGGCGGCTGGGCGTGGCGTCCGCCTTCCGAAACGCAGGGCTGCCGCCGGACTATCCAAATGACGTGTCCTATCGGACCACGACTATCGGGACGGAGCTGGCGCGAATTCACATCCCATGCCGCAGGGATCGCTACGGCGACAAGAGCGGTCCGGACGGCTGGTGGCCGACGCCGGAGCCGCCGCACCGGATCAACCAGATCTACCTCGAGCCGATCCTGTTCGGGCGTGTCGATGCTCTGCCCGAGGTTACGATCCTGGCGCAGACCGAGTTCGAGACATTCGAGCAGACCGAAGCAGGCGTCGTCGCGGCGGTCCGCAGCCTCGAGGACTGGCGGGTCCTCAACATCGAGTGCGACTATCTTGTCGGATGTGATGGCGGGCGGTCGGTGGTTCGTTCGGCGATCGGCGCAAAGCTGCATGGCGACGCTGTCGTCCAGTCGGTACAGTCGACATGCATCCGTGCGCCTGGCTTGATCGAGCGCATGAGCGCCAGGCCGGCCTGGGGAACGTTTTCGGTCAACCCCCGCCGCTCGGGGAATGTCTACGCGATCGACGGCAAGGAGACCTGGCTCGTTCACAACTATCTGCGGCGCGGAGAGGATGACTTCGCCTCCGTCGATCGCGATGCATGCCTGCGGCTTATCCTGGGCGTTGGGCCGGATTTTCACTACGAGATCATCAGCAAGGAAGACTGGATCGGCCGACGGCTCGTCGCCGATCACTTCCGTGATCGGCGCGTGTTCATTTGCGGGGATGCCGCGCATCTGTGGGTCCCGATGGCGGGCTACGGCATGAACGCTGGCATCGCTGATGCAGCCAACCTGTCATGGCTGTTGGCGGGCGCATTGCAGGGATGGGCCGACGCGGGCATCCTCGGTGCGTATGAAGCCGAGCGCCTGCCCATCACGCAGCAGGTATCCCATTTCGCGATGGACCACGCGATATCGCTGAGCAAGCTCCGGTCGGCGATTCCCGATCGGATTGAGGAGCCTAGTCCGGAAGGCGACGCGATCCGTGCACGCTTTGGACGCGAATTATACGATCTGAATGTCAACCAGTATTGCTGTGGAGGACTCAACTTCGGCTATTTCTACGATGCGTCGCCGATCATTGCGTACGACGACGAGACGCAGCCCGGCTATACGCTCTACGACTTCGTGCCGTCGTCAGTCCCCGGCTGCCGCACACCACATGTCTGGCTGGAAGACGGGCGGTCGCTCTACGACGCGATGGGCCCCGGCTACACGCTGTTGCGCTTCGATCCCGCGATTGATGTGAGCGGTCTCGTCGACGCTGCCGCGAGGCGAAAGGTGCCGCTTGTCGTACTCGATGTGCGTTCGAGCGACGAGGCGCTCACAACCCTCTACCCGCAAAGTCTCGTGCTGTCGCGGCCGGACCAGCATGTCGCCTGGCGGGGGAATGCGGTGCCGGACAAGCCGGACGAGCTCATCGATCTGATCCGGGGCGCTGCGACAGCGTTCCGGACGCGGCGCGCAGCATAGCCGGGTCTACCCGGCATAATCTCTTTGCCGCTCATGATATCTGTGCCGCTCAGGCGAGCACATCTGGCCGCGGAGGCACATCATGTCGCGCACGACGATGTCTTCCGAATAGGTATTGAAGGTGTTCACCGCATACATTGCGAGGCGCAACTCGTTTCTCTCGCCGCGCTCCATCGCGTGCATGATGGCGCGGCTGAGTGTGGCCTTGGCGATCGAAAAGTTATCCGTGCAGAGGCGCCCGTTGCTCATGAACAGCCGATAGGCCCGAAGCAGCGCCCGCTCCATCTGATCGCAGTCGGATTCATCGAATACCATTGGTCCCCCGTGTATCGAGCGGTTTGCGGCCGACCAGCCACCACTCGAGCCCAATAAAGCCGCACACGCCGAGAACGGCGCCGATCACCATTTCGATCATGGAAGTGTCCCCAGGCGACGGATAGAGCCGCACCATCGCGTTACATCCGTGATGGTGCATCGCGATCTTGATTCACGACGTTGATGAGGAATGCCGATCCGAGCCGATGATCGCGGCTTCAGCTACGCTACAATGTGGTGATTCAGTCGTCATGATTGCGAGCCCCCAACTCGAATCTGTGTGTCTTATTGGGGCAGCGCATTAGGGCAGCGATGTGACACGTCGGAGCACCGGACTACTGATCGCGGTGCAATGATGCGGATTCTGAAAAAAATACGAACGGACGAAATGACGCGGCGAGGTTGTCGATCGGAGCAGAGCGGTCGACCGCATCATATTGCGACGCACACGAGCCTTCGTGAGCGCGTTTCGCTCCAGGGCTCATTGCATCACTTACGAATGAGCATGATGCGGTGCAGCGGACTCGCGTGCTGGATGCGATGCCGCCCATCCCTTGGGTGCATCGCCGAGGATGACGAAGGATGAGCCTTCTTCGGTGACCCAACACTGGCAGATGCCATACCGGCTGCGATTCTCGTCCGCGTCAAACCAGACATACATGTCCGCTGCATCGCGCAGATATGGGTAGCGCGCGACGCCAATCCGCCCGTCGGCGAAGCGAAGGTAAAGGTTGCTGGTCATGTCCGCAAAAATGCACGGGTTCTGTTAAGAGTGCGTTAACCCGGCTTTCGCCCCGCGTGATTCGAGGAAGCGCGTGGAGTGAGCGGTCGGCGCGATGCTATGTGGCGCGCAGAACGCGCGACATCCATGCCGCCATGGTGTCCAGGATCTCCTCCTTGACATCGCTGTCCTTGCGGCCGCTCTTCGCCGGGACGTGGAAAGAGTGATCGGCATTCGCGACGAGATGCAGGCTCGCGCGTTGCCCGAGGGAAGCGACCAGCGGCTCGATCAGGTCGACCTCGGCGAGCGCGTCACGCGTCCCCTGAAGGAACAGCATCGGCACCTTGATGCCGGCAAGATGATCGCCGCGTTCGCTTGCGGGCTTTCCGGCGGGATGCAGCGGAAATCCGAAAAAGCAAAGTCCACGCACGCCGGGTAGCGGCTCCTTCGCCTGCGCATGCGACGTCATGCGCCCGCCAAACGACTTCCCGCCCGCAATCAATGCCGTCCCTGGGAGTTTCGCTGCGGCGGCCTCGACCGCTGCACGGACCGCGGCTTGCGCGACCGCAGGCGCGTCCGGCCTCTTGCTGCCGCGCTCCATGTACGGAAACTGATAACGGAGCGTCGCGATGTTGCGTGCAACGAGGCCGGTCGCAACCGCCTGCATGAATGGATGCGTCATGCCGGCGCCCGCGCCATGTGCGAACACGTAGCCGGCGAGGGGGCTTGCGGGTTTGTCGAGCAGCGACGAGACGGTGCCGCTGCCGGGAATTTCGATGGTGAAGGTCTGCGTCATCTTCATTGCACCAGGACAGGCCGTATGGATGCCACAACCTTGACGGCTTCGCACTGGCCCAGGCAGGAGCGCGGGGGCACGCCGCCATCGCCGGCAATTCAGGGCAGGGGACCGCCTGTTCGCCGCGGTTCCCGGCCGGTCGCGGCCTCCGCGAGCGGTAGCGCGCCGCCGGCGCATGGGCTAAAAGGCCGGCCATGCAGACCTACGACCGCAAGTCACTGACCCCTCCCGGCGGGCACAAGAAGGTGCTCCTGCATTCCTGCTGCGCCCCCTGTTCCGGCGAGGTGATGGAAGCGATGCTAGCCTCCGGCATCGATTACACGATCTTTTTCTATAACCCGAACATTCATCCCGAGCGCGAATATCTCCTGCGCAAGGACGAGAATGTGCGCTTCGCCGAGAAGCACGGTGTGCCGTTCGTTGATGCGGATTACGACAAGGACAATTGGTTCGCGCGTGCCAAGGGCATGGAGTGGGAGCCGGAGCGTGGCATACGCTGCACGATGTGCTTCGACATGCGCTTTGAACGCACCGCGCTCTATGCGCACGAGCATGGCTTCCCGGTGATGACCTCTTCGCTCGGCATCTCGCGCTGGAAGAACATGGCGCAGATCAACGATTGCGGTAAGCGCGCCGCCGGCCGTTACGAGGGACTGAGCTACTGGGACTTCAACTGGCGCAAGGGCGGTGGTGCCGCGCGCATGATCGAGATTTCCAAGCGCGAGGAGTTCTACCAGCAGGAATATTGCGGTTGCGTCTATTCGCTGCGTGACACCAATCAGCACCGGCGCAGCCAGGGTCGCGCTCCGATCGAGATCGGAACGAAATTCTACGGGCGCGACGAGGATAAAGACGCAATCTAGCTGAGGCCGGCGTTTCGGTTGGCTGAGGAGACGCGGCCCGGAGCGCGCGCGCCCATCACGACAGGCGAGGAGCAATTCACGGCTCGGTGCTGAATGCGCCCGGCCGTGGCTGTCTGAGGATGCCGCCTTTGCGCGCGAACAGGAATACGACGACGAAGAAGATCGCCTGAATGAGGACGATGCAGGCGCCGGTCGCTCCATCGATGTGGAAGCTGACGATCGTTCCGATGAGGGCCGAGGCAAGTGCGACAGCGGCAGCGATCACAAGCATCCTCTCGAAAGAGTCGGTTAGCAGATAGGCCGTGGCGCCCGGCCCGATCAGCATCGCGATGACGAGGATGATGCCGACGGCCTTGAGCGAGGCCACGATTGTCAGTGCGAGCAGCACGAGAAGACCGTAATGCAACACCTGAACCGGCAGGCCGATGGAGCGGGCATGGTTCGGGTCGAAGCAGTAAAGCAGCAGATCACGCCGTTTCACGAGCACGATCGCGAGTGTGCCGCCGGCCACGATCGCTGTCTCGATCACATCGCGTATCGTGACGCCGAGCACATTGCCGAACAGAATGTGGTTGAGATGCTGCTCGGTCTCGACCTTGGTGAACAGCACCAGCCCGAAGCCGAACATGCCAGAGAACACGATGCCCATGACCGTGTCCTCCTTGATCCGGCTGTTTTCCTTGAGGTAGCCGGTCATCACCGCGCAACCGAGCCCGGCAACGAAGGCGCCGATCGCAAGCGGGATACTCAGGATATAGGCGAGTACGATCCCCGGCAGCACTGCGTGGGAAATGGCGTCGCCCATCAGGGACCAGCCCTTGAGCACGAGATAGCAGGACAGGACGGCACAGATTGCTGCAACAAGCAGTGACACCACAAGCGCGCGCTGCATGAACGGATACGACAGGGGGGCCGCGACGAGATCGTAGAGGCCGGTCACGCGGCGATCTCCGCGCCTGCGAGACGGCGTCGCCGGGCCGCGAGCAGCCCATGTTTCGGAGCGAAGACGAATGCGGAAAGAAAGACAAGCGTCTGAAGGGTCACGATCACGCCGCCAGTCGCGCCGTCCAGGAAATAGCTGAGATAGGCGCCGACGAAGCTCGTGGACACACCGAGCGCGATCGAGATGAGGATCAGTTTGCCGAAGCGGTCGGTGAGGAGATAGGCGGTCGCGCCGGGGGTCACCACCATGGCGATCACGAGGCAGGCGCCGACTGTTTGCAAAGCGGCGACAGTGCAGGCGGACAGCAATGTGAAGAATATGATCTTCAGCGCGCCTGTATTGATGCCGATCGAGCGCGCGTGATTCTCATCGAAGAACGTGACCATCAGGTCTTTCCAGATGAAAGCCAGAACCGCGAGCGATACCGCCGCGATGATCGCCACCTGCACCACGTCTTCGTCCGCGATGGCAAGGATATTCCCGAGCACGATAGTCTGGATCGAGACCGAGGTTGGCCAGATCGACGCCATCAGCAGGCCGAGCGCGAACAGCGCGGTAAAGACGAGGCCGATCACCGCATCCTCGCGCAGGCGGGACTTCTGCTTGACGAACTGCATAGCGAGCGAGGCGATGATGCCGGCAAAGAAGGCACCGACCGCGAAAGGCGCGCCGAGGATATAGGCTCCTGCCACGCCCGGGACGATCGAGTGGGCGAGCGCATCGCCCATGAGGGACCAGCCTTTCAGCATCAGATAAGCGGACAGGAAAGCGCAAACGCCACCCACCAGCGCGCTCACCCACATCGCCTTGAGCATGTAATTGTAGCTGAACGGGACCAGAAGTTCTGTGAGGAGGGTGCTCATGTGCCCCCCTGGTCCTTCTTGCGTTGATCCTTCGTGCGCTCGGCCTTGTCGCCGTAAAGCACCAGCGGCCGTTCGTCGTCGGTGAGGACGGTCACGCTGCGCGCATCGTCGTCGTCGTGCAGGTCGCGCCCGCCAAGCTGGAAGTTGCGCAGCACGCCGCCGAAGGCGCGTTCGAGGTTCTTTTGTGTGAACACCTCCGCGGTCGGACCGGCAGCGAGCACCGTGCGGTTGATGAGCACGACCTGGTCGCAGAAATCTGGCACGCTGCCGAGATTGTGCGTGGACACGAGGATCAGGTGTCCGGAATCGCGAAGCTCCCGCAGCAGTCCGATGATCGCGGTCTCCGTCTTCACGTCGACGCCGGTGAATGGCTCGTCAAGAAGGATGATCCGGCCTTCCTGGGCGAGCGATCGCGCGAGGAATACGCGCTTCTTTTGTCCTCCGGAAAGCTCACCGATCTGTCGGTTTCGATAGGCGCTCATGCCGACGCGCTCCAGCGCCTGGTCGACCTTGTAGCGGTCGGCGCGCGATGGCATGCGCAGGAAATTCATGTGGCCGTAACGGCCCATCATCACCACGGTCTCGACCAGAACCGGGAAATTCCAGTCCACGTCCTCGCTTTGCGGGACGTAGGCGACGATGTTTTTCTTGATCGCGTCCTCGACCGGGAGGCCGCACAGCTTCACCTCGCCGTGGGATGGACGCACGAAGCCCATGATCGCCTTGAAGATCGTCGATTTCCCGCTGCCGTTCACGCCGACAAGCGCGCATATCGTGCCCGGATCGAGCTGGAAATTCGCATCGCGTACGGCGGTGAAGCCGTTCGGATAGGTCACGCTCAGGCCGCGCACGGCAATGCTGGCACCGAGCGCGGTATCGGCCGGCTGGACCAGGCGGTGCGCAGGCGCGGTCATGCGTGCGGATCTCTCACTTGCCGAACCCCTTGGCGATGGTGTCGACCGTCACATTCAGGAGATCGAGATAGGACGGCACGGGGCCGTTCGCTGCGCTGAGCGAGTCGACGTAGAGGACGCCGCCATATTTCGCGCCGGTTTCGCGCGCGACCTGCTTTGCCGCACGATCCGAAATCGTGCTCTCGCTGAACACCACCGGGATCTTGTTCTTGCGTACAAGGTCGATCACCTTGCGGACCTGCTTGGGTGTGCCTTGTTCGTCGGCGTTGATCGGCCAGAGATAGGCTTCCTTCAAACCGTAGTCGCGCGTCAGATAACTGAACGCGCCCTCGCTGGACACGAGCCAGCGCTGGTTCTCCGGAATCGCAGCGAGCCGCTTGCGGAGCGGTTCATCGATCGCCTTGATTTTCGCGGAATATTCGGCCGCATTCCTGTTGTAGCTGTCGGCATTCTTCGGATCGTGCTGGACCAGCGCCTTGCGGATGTTCTCGACATAGATCAGCGCGTTGGTGGGCGACATCCAGGCATGCGGATTGGGCTTGCCGGTATAGGGGCCTTCGGTGATGCCGACAGGCGTGATGCCGTCGGTAACAACCACGCTGGGAACTTCCTTGACGTTGTCGAAGAAGCGCTCGAACCAGCGCTCGAGATTGAGGCCGTTCCACAATACGAGATCAGCTGCCTGCGCCTTGACGATGTCGAGCGGCGTCGGCTGATAGTCGTGGATCTCGGCACCGGGCTTGGTGATCGACTCGACGATTGCTTTGTCGCCGGCAACATTCTGCGCGATGTCCTGGATCACCGTGAAGGTCGTGACCACGCGGAACGGCTTGTTGATCCCCTGTGCACTCGCCGGAGCAACAAGCGCACACAGCGCCAGGGCGACGGCGCTCGCAAGCAACTTCGCTGAACTCATGTCCCCAGATGCCTCCGGCCCACACCAGTGGACTGCAATTGCGAATTATTTGCAAGATAAGGCGCGGTTTGCGTAGCGTCAAGCTAGCTGCGAATCATTTGCAAATAGAGGGCGTCTGCCGGAATCCTGGACTTCGCGAGCGGCGGGTCGAGCGGCTGAACTTAAGGCAGCGCAAACGCAACCACGGCGTCGCTGATTTTCGACGTCAGCGCCGGATGCCCGCCCGCGGCGAAGACCACGTATTGCTTGCCTTTGTAGCTGTAGATCGCTGGCAATGCCGCCGAAGGCGCGGGAACGAGGTGCTTCCACAGGACGTCGCCGGTCTTCAGGTCGATCGCGCGGACCCGCGAATCCATCGATCCACCGATGAAGATCAGTCCGCTTGCGGTGATGGCGGGTCCGCCAACCGTCGGAGTCCCCCATGCCTCCGGCATGTAGAAGCCCCAGCGCTGCACCTGGCCGAACGGCTTGCGCCACAGGAGCTTGCCGCTCTTGAGGTCGTAGGATGATAACGTCCCGAACGGCGGATTCCAGCAGGGCATGCGGAGCGGATTGAGGAAGGTGGAGATCCGGGCGCCATAGGGTGTGCCGCGCATCGGGTACAGGCCGCGCGCGGTCTCCGCGTCATCGTCCGCGAGGTTGTTATAGTCGGCGCGGCGCAGCAGCCTGTAGATCTGCACGGCGCTGGTCGCATTCACGATCATTGTCTGGCTGCGCGGGTCAATGGCGCCGCCGCCAGATCCGATCGCCCCGGTCAGCGACGGATATGTCAACGAACCCTGCAGGCTGGGCGGAGTGAACCGGCCCTCGTCGTGCCTGCCGGCTGCGATGCGCGTGCAATAGCCGAAGCTCACCCAGTCGGCGAGCTTGAAAATGCCCGGCCATGTGTCGCCCGTTGCCGGCGGCGGCATGGTCGCAAAAGGCTGCGTCGGCGCGGCGACTTCGCCGGGAACCGTCGATCGCGGCGCCGGCCGCTCCTCGATCGGGTAGATCGGCTCGCCGGTTTCGCGATTGAGTACGAACAGAAAGCCCTGCTTGCTCGTCTGCACGAGTGCCGGGATCGTGTTTCCGTCCTTCACGATATCGACGAGGCTCGGCGCAGCATTGGGCCCGTAATCCCAGACATCGTGATGCACGAGTTGGCGGCTCCACACGACCTTTCCGGACGGAATGTCCAGGGCCGTGACCGAGTTTGCGTAAGGGATGTCGTCGAGCCGGTTGCCGCCGAAGAAGTCGGGACTCGGTGAACGAACCGGGATGTAAAGCATGTTCCGGACAGGATCGACGGTCATGCTGCCGGCGACATTGGCCATGCCGGTCTTGCCGGCGACTTCTTCCGGAATGGACTCGAAGGTCCAACGCAGTGCACCGCTGCGCGCATCGAGGGCGAACAACGTGCCGGGAGATACCGCACCTTCGGCAAGGCCGTTTCCGCTCCAGCCAAGAAACAGGAAATCCCGGAACACGGTCGGTGGCTGTGTCAGCGCCAGCGGCCATTTTCTGTTCGCGCTGTTCCACTGGTCGGCATTCAGCACGCCTGCATCGCCGAAGTCGGCGCAAAGTTTTCCGCTATCGGCATCGACGGCGTGCAGTTTCGCATCGACGGTGCCGACATAAACGCGCTTCTGGCAGGGCTCTTCCGCAATCGGCTTGTCCGCCTGCCAATAGGCGACGCCTCGGTTCGAGGCTCCACGCTGTGCAGCGGCATCAAGAGCCGGTTTTGGATCGTAGCTCCATTTCAGACGCCCGCTATCCGGCTCGAGTGCGAGAATGCGCGATCTTGGCGTACCGACATAAAGCGTGTCGTTTGCAAAGATCGGGGTCGCCTGCCAGCCGCCAGGAGCAGGAGTTTCGGCGGTGCGCATACGCCAGGCGGTGCGCAGGTTTTTTACATTCGCCGGCGTGATCTCGCTCAACGGCGAGAATTTCTGCGCGCTGAGATCGCCGTTGAAGTGCGACCATCCGGCATTTTGCGCGTGTGCAAACGAGGCCAGTGCGAGCGTTGCGATGACCGGGCCGGAGAGTATCGGGAATTTCATGTCAAGGCCCGTGCATGAAAGCGGTCAGGCTGTGCGTGTCTGGAACAGTCGGATGAACCAGCCGAAAAGGCATACCGCCATAGCGGCAACGAGCGTCGTGCTTTCGAGAAGATAGCCGGCGAATGCAGTACCGACGATGCCGAAGAAGCAGAGCGTGGCGAACACGGCACGGACACCGAAGCCGCCCATGTCGCGTCCGAGCAAAAAGCCCGCAAACAGCAACAGCGCCGAGGAGACGATCACCAGCATTGCACCGGCGGTGCCTGAGACGCCGCTGTCGGCTGCATTGTAATTGATGACGGAGACGGTGAGGCCAACGATCGAGGCGATGACGATCAGCCAGGCGCCGTAATCGCTGCGTCTATATTCGTCCGCGCCCATGGTTGTATCCCCGCGCACAATTTACTCCTTCGCGGCCTGCCAGGGCAAACCGCCATCCCTGCATGTGGTGTGCAGGCTGGGGGGGCTTTGAGCGGACTACGGGAAAACCTGATAGCGGATGGAAGGCGGAGGCGGTCGCCGTGGGGACGGCGGCGATGTTCTGGCATCCGCGACGTCCGGCCTCACGCCAGCCGGGACTTGGGAGACGGCCGGTCGCGGTTCTGGCGACTCCGCCCGCGCGAGGGTCGAGGTCGTGCCGGCGAGAGAAAAGACCAGCGCCAGCGCCCACATCGTGATCGAGATGAGCGAGGTCCACATCGCGAAGGTGAGATATGTGTCGCGCAGAACGGTCGCGCTGGCCCATTGGGCATAGGCCTCCGGCGGGCGGAAGTTCTTGTCGATGTAGAGCCACATCTCGGTGCGGCGATAGTCCTTGGTCAGCGCCTCGCGCGCTTTCAGGACCAGGACGAAAGCCATGACGGTCGTGAGGAAGCCGCCGGCCTGAAAGGCCAGCTTGGGGTCGAACGACATCCCCGTCATGACGCAAAAAATACCGAGAGATGCAAAGCCGCAGGCGCGCAGGACCGTTTCGTAGGCGATACGGCGCATGTGCTCCATGGCAAGCCTCGACCTCGCTGCGTGCGCCTCAATCTAGCAAGGATCGCATTGCGTTTCAGTCACGAAGCGGTGTTGCGTTACGCCCATCTCAACAGGAGGCCGGCGCCGAACATCACGGCAGCAATCAGGGCGGCATTTTTTCCGGCCATCAGCAGCATCAGTTCGAGTTGTTCATGCGCGAAGGCGAGGCCAGCGCGTCCGCTCGGCCGTTCGTGCGGCTCCATGACCAGCCAGGCCTCTGTGTTTGCGACGCGCTCGTCGGTGAGGAATAGCGCGCGCACGAGAACCACAATCGCGAAGAACATGATCGCCGAGGCGCCGATGACAAGGGCAAGCGGTGGATCGAAACTGTAGACCACCATCAGAATGCCTGCGGCGAGCGCCGTGAAAACGGCATCCCGGACGATTGTGAAGAACGCAAAGCGCGCAAACGTATCCATGCGGGTCTCCTTTTCGATCGGATACCTGCTCCTTGGACACTCCCCTCCCGAGATTCCTCAATCAGGATGCAAGCACCGTGCCGAGCGCTCGGCTGCTGCCTGAACGCGGCGTCCGCTAGGCTGGTTCCGGAAAGCGGCAGGAAAACGTCATAGCCCAGCGCTGGGCGCGGGGGACCCCGCAGTCCTTGGCATGCGAGCCGCTCAGAGACCGATTTTCAGGAAGTTACCGATCGCCGGAATGGTCAGGATGGCGGTGCCAGCCAGCCAGATCCAGAGCGAGACCACCGTCGAATCGTCCTTCGCCCCGATATAGCGCTCGTATAGCGCCGCCGGTATTCCGCCCAGAATCACCGTCCCGGTCGACAGCATGAGCGAGGAAAAATAAGCGATGGCGGCGGTCGAGCCGAACAGCGGCTCCGCCATGAGGTACGCCGAGATCTGGAAGACAATGAAGAAGAACGGATTGAAAATTCCGTTGATCATGCCGAAGAAGGCGATGCCGATGTAATAGAAGCTGCGTTCGTTCATGCGCCGCCCACCTTCAGCAAACCGGTGGCGAAGAAAACGACGAACAGGAGCACGCGCAGCCAGAACATCCAGACGAAGCCGAACAGCCATTGCACGACCGGGGACGCTGCCCTCGGCGTCACCAAGGCCAGAACCTTCAGGACGGGATCCGTGATCGCGCAGAAGCCGCGCCAGATGTAGTTCTTGGAATCGGCGTCGACGAAGAGCCCGAGCAGGGCGCGCCCGAGCATGGTGTACATCACCACTGCCAGAACGAAGTTCGGCAGGTTGAAGTACCAAAGACTCCAGAACGATTGCTGCACTCAGCAAAGTCTCCGCAGGCCAGATGACATAACGCAAAGCCTGACCGAGGTCTTGCAAAAAAGAACGGGGCCCGAAACCGGGCCCCGTCTTGTTTGACGCCTTCTTGAAGAGGCTTAGTCCTTTTCCTGCAGAACCGTGCGACCGCGCGGCTTGCGGATTTCGTCGACGAAGGCCTGCATTTCCTTCGACGGCTCCTTGCCCATCAACGAAACCACATAGATCAGCAGGAAGCCAACGGGCATGCCGATCAGGCCGGCCGCGATGTTGTTGATACCGAACCAGCCAACCTTGCTGGCCATCGGGTGGCTTGCGGCAACCCAGGTATCCATCGCGTTGGGGGCAGCCATGGCCTTGGTTAGATCGACCAGCGGATTGCCGGCCGGGCTGGGCAGGGACGACATGGCGAGATACTTCACGCCGAAGCCGGGGAAGTACCGGCTGACCACGAGGTACATCAGCGCGATGCCAAAGCCACCAATGATGCCGGCGATGGCGCCTGCTGTCGTGGCACGCTTCCACCAGATGCCCATGACGAGCGCCGGGAAGTTGCCGGCCATCGCGAGCGAGAAGGCCCAGCCGACCATCGCGAGAATGTCGGCAGGCTTTGTCGCCGCGGTAGCCGCCGCACACACGGCGACGAGCACCAGCAGCACACGGGCGACCGTGAGCCGCTTCACCGTCGGCGCGTTCGGGTCGATCATCTTGTAATAGATGTCGTGCGACAGCGCGTTGGCGATGGCGAGCAGCAGACCGTCCGCGGTCGAGAGCGCGGCGGCGAGACCGCCGGCGGCGACCAGGCCCGAGATCACATACGGCAATCCTGCGATCTCCGGCGTGGAGAGCACGATCACGTCAGTGTTGATCGCGAAGTCCTGGAAGCGGACGACTTGCGTGCCTGCTGCCTTACACGCATCGATCACGGCCTGCAGGCTGGCGGCATTCTTGCCGCAGACCTGGATCAGACCGAGTTCGCCCCAGGTGAACATCCATGGCCGGATTTCCGTCACGCTGCGGCCGATGATGTTGGTGTAAACCTCCAGCTTCGAGAACGCCGCATAGGCCGGCGCCGAGAAGTACAGGAGGAAGATGAAGAACAGCGACCATGCCACCGACTGACGGGCTTCACGCACCGAGGGGGTGGTGAAGTAACGCATCAGGATGTGCGGCAACGAAGCCGTGCCCACCATCATGCAGAAGATGATCGCGAAGAAGTTGAGTGGTGTGTAGTTCAGCCACGGCTGGATATGAGGCTTCAATGCCCCAGCGGCCGCCAGGCCGTCCTTCACCATCGCTCCTTCGCGAGCGGTGATGTCGGCGATCGCCTGACCATAAGTCAGCTGAGGGATCGGGAGCCCGTACTTCTGCGTGGACAGGATGATGATCGGGGTGAGGTATGCCACGATCAGCACGATGTACTGAGCGATCTGCGTCCAGGTCACCGCCCGCATGCCGCCCAGCATCGAGCAGAGCAGAATGCCGGCAAGGCCCACGAACACCGCGACCTCGAAGTTCATGCCGAGGAAGCGCGACGCGATGATGCCGGTGCCGTAAATCTGCGCCGTCACGTAGGTGAAGGAGCAGCAGACCAGCACGATCACGGCCAGGAAGCGGGCGAAGTTGCCGCCGAACCGGAAGGACATGAAGTCCGGAACGGTATAGGCGCCGAACTTGCGCAGATACGGGCCGACCAGAACCGAGACGAGCACGTAGCCGCCGGTCCAGCCAAGCACCCAGGCGAGGCCGTCATAGCCGAGCAGAAAGAGCGTGCCGGCCATACCGACGAACGAAGCGGCGGACATCCAGTCCGCGCCGGTCGCCATACCGTTGTAGAGCGCCGGGACGCGCCGGCCCGCCACGTAATATTCGGAGACCTGCGCCGTGCGCGAGAGCACGCCGATGATGGCGTAGACCGCGATGGTGAAGAACACGAACAGATAACCGAGCACCCTGTTCGGCACGCCGACCTGTTCGAGGATTGCCAGCAGCACGACGAAAGCAAGGAATCCTCCGGTATACAAACCGTAGATCTTGCCGAGATTATTGATGAAGTCGTTGCCGCCAGAGGTTTGAGCGGGAGTAGCCATTTGTGTGTGCTCCCTCAATCGTCTTCGGCGACGCCGAACTCACGGTCGATCTTGTCCTGCTGCTTCGCAAATACGAAGAGCTGGACCACGAACGCGATCAGCGAGCCTTGCGCGGCCATGTAGAAGCCGAGCGGGAAACCGGCGATGACGATCTTGTTCAGTGCCGGTGCGAACATGTGGATGATGTAGCCGAAGAAGAACCAGATCCCGAGATGGATCCACATGAGATTGGTCGTCTTTCGCCAATGAGCCTGGTCATTGGCAGACGTGCCTTGTGTCGTTGTCTGCTGTGACATGGGTCGGTTGCCCTCCCTCTTGAGTAACCAGATGCGCGCGCATCCGGAGCTGTCTGTGCGGGGAGAGCCGGTTGACCCGGTGATGGTGCGGCACCTCCCCAACTTGCCGCTGTCTGACACGCGATCTTTGCGCCGCGCTTGCAGAACGATACGGAAAATTAACACTGACGAGGGCGGGGGCTTATACGACTTTCGGCCAAAATAAGGCTTTTTCTCACTGAAATTGCTAATGTTTGTCGCGCTGCGCTCTTCGCACGTGCGAGATCAAATAATGCGCTACATAACAACGCTATAAAAAGAGGAAGGCGATGGGGCTGTTGGATTTTTTGCTGCGGCGCAAACCGAAGATTCGTTCGCTGCAGGGGCTTGCTACCTTCATCGACGAGCAGGCGGCCTTCCTCGTGCAGAAGGGAATCTACGATTATTCGCGCGCGCGTTCGGGCCATTACTCGAAGGTGATGCTCGCGGACAAAGGCTTTCAGGGTGCGCTCAATCGTTCGCGCTGGCGCGCCTTTCCGCTTGGCCTCGCCATGGTGGCGGAGACGGTCGAGACGATTCTCGTGCCTCGGGCCCAGGGCGATCGCCGCAGCGTTCTCGATCCGCTGATCACGCTCGTTCTGTCGATTTACGACCGCTATCCGCGGCCGGCCGAACTCACCGATGAAGAATGGGCGGCGGGGCGGGCTGATCTCGCGCTGCATCTCGAACGGCTCTCGACGCATCCGCCGAAACGGGTCATCGACATTCCCGAGCCGTTCGCCGAGCGCTACTTCGCGATGATGCCGTTCGACAAGCCGTTCCTTACACCCGATGCGCCGACAGCAAGAGGTTTCATGCAGCTGCATCTGATCAAGGTTCAGGAAGACTTGACGAATCGCATGGATGCGGACGCGCTGGTGCAGCAATTGCGCGGCGCGACCTGATGCTGCATACGGAGCGGCGACATGGTCGCGGTCACCAATGCCACACCGCTGATCTCGCTCGATGCGGTCGTTCTCGATACGGAGACGACGGGACTTGATCCGCGCAAGGCCCGCGTGATCGAGGCGGCCGCCGTCCGGATAGCCGCAGGAAAGATCGACACGCAGGACGCGTTTCGGAGCTACATCAATCCGTGCGAGCCGATCCCCGCTTTCTCGACAGCGGTGCATGGCATCGACAACGGGAAGGTCGCGCAGGCGCCCGTATTCGCTGTGATGTGGCCAAAGCTGTCGGACTATATCGGCAATGCGGTGGTGGTCGGCCACACGCTTGGCTTCGACCTTGCGATCCTGCAGCAGGAATGCCGGCGCGCCGGTTTGCCCTGGGCGCCATTACGCGCTCTCGACACCCAGCATCTCGTGCAACTGATCGATCCGCGCCGCGGCGGCAACTCGCTCGAAGAACTGGCGGCATGGCTTGGTGTCACCGTCGAGGGACGGCATTCGGCGCTGGGTGACGTGCTCACGACCGCTGGCGTTTTTCAGGCATTGCTGCCGAAACTGCGCGACAACGGCATCCGCACCTATGCGGAAGCGGCACAGGCCTGCCGGGCGCTGACCGATGCGCTCGATCGGCAATATCGCGCAGGATGGGTTACGCCCGATGCGGCCGTCGACCGCGACAGCGCGGCACGTACTCTGGATCGCATCGACAGCTATCCGTATCGGCACCGGATCAGCGACGTGATGTCGGCACCGCCGAAGATCATCTCGTCGGACCGCCCGCTCGGAGACGCACTCAGCGAACTGATCCGCGAAAGGGTTTCATCGCTCTATGTGGCTCCCCCCGATGCCGCGGACGCGCGATTGCCGGCCTTTGCCGCCGGGATCATCACCGAGCGTGACGTATTGCGGGCCATGGCGACCGGGGGTGAGGGCGCGCTGAAGCAGCGGATCGAACAATTCATGAGCCGCCCGCTTGCGACCATTTCTTCGGACGCTTTCGTGTACCGCGCGATCGGACGCATGAGCCGGCTGAAGATCCGTCATCTTGGTGTGACGGACGAGAGCGGTTTCATTATCGGCGCATTGTCGGCGCGCGATCTGTTGCGGTTGCGGGCGGGAGAGGCTGTCTCGCTCGGTGACGAGATCGACGAGGCCGATACCGTGCCTGTGCTGGGCGCTGCCTGGGCAAAACTCCCGCATGTCTGCGCTTCTCTGCTCGCGGAAGGGCTGCCGGCGCGCGAGGTGGCGGCGATCGTTTCCCGCGAGCTTGGTGCGCTGACCCGTCAGGCTGCGGTGATTGCCGAGCGGCGCATGCTGGAAGCCGGCGACGGCGACCCGCCATGTCCCTATGCGATGACCGTGCTCGGCTCGGCGGGCCGGGGCGAAAGCCTGCTCGCGCTGGACCAGGACAACGCGATCGTGTTCGAGCGCGGCGATCCCTCTGGGCCTGAGGATCAATGGTTCGCCCGGCTTGGCCAGCACGTCGCCGATATTCTCAACGAGGTCGGCGTCCCGTATTGCGCCGGCAGCGTCATGGCGAGCAACGCGCAGTGGCGAGGCTCGGTCGCGACATGGCGAGCGCGGATCGCGGACTGGATCACGCGCTCGCGGCCGCAGGACCTTTTATCCGTCGACATCTTCTTCGACATGCGTGGGGTTTACGGCCAGCTTGGGCTTGCGGATACGCTCTGGCGCGACGCCTTCGACATGGCGAAAGGGCAGGCCAGTTTCGCGAAGCTGCTTGCGGAGGCCTCCGGTCGTGTCGAGCGCGGGATCGGCCTGTTCGGGCGAATCCTGACCAGAAAGGGTCGCATCGATCTGAAGCGGACGGGATTGTTCGGCATCGTGTCAACCGCACGTGTGCTCGCAATCCAGCATCACATCCTGGAGCGGACGACGCCTGCAAGGCTCATCGGCGTTCGCGCGCTCGATGTTGGCGGCGATTCCGATATCGACGGGTTGCTCGAAGCGCATGCGGCATTTCTTGAATTCATCTTGTCGCAGCAGCTTGAGGACATCCAGAACGGCAAACCCGCGACCAATACGGTATCGGTGCGGCGGTTGTCGTCACGCGACCGCGAACGCCTCCAGTCCGCGCTGCAGCGCGTGCGCCATCTCGACGATCTGAGGCGGGACCTGATGTTCCGAAGCTAGTGGCCTCGATCAGACCTTGAAGCGCGGATCCAGGAAGTCGCGCAGGCTGTCTCCGAACAGGTTGAAGGCAAACACCGCGAGCGAGATCGCGACTCCCGGGAACAGGATCATCCACGGCGCCTCGCGATAAAAGTCGGCAGCATTTCCAGACAGCATCAGGCCCCAGGCCGGGGTCGGCTCGGCGACGCCGAGGCCGAGGAACGAAAGCGAAGCCTCTGCGAGAATGGCCTGCGCGATGAAAGCCGTGAGCATGATCAGGTAGGGCGCGACTACATTCGGCGCCATATGGCGGAAGATGATGCGACTGTTCGAGTAGCCGGCGGCGCGCGCGGCATCGACATAGGGCATAACGCGCACCCCGAGCGCGGCTGCGCGCACCACCCGCGCGACCCGCGGGATGATGGGAATCGCGATTGCAAAGATCAGGTTCACATCGACCCCACCGATGACGAAGCGGCGCAACGCGGCGACGACCACGAGCGCGAGCACGATCAGCGGGAAAGCCAGCAGAATATCCACGATCCGCTGAATGATGTTGTCGATCCGTCCGCCGAAATAGGCCGATGCAATGCCGAGAATGGCGCCCAGCGACGAGCCGATGAAGGAGGAGAAGAAGCCGATGATCAATGCCGTGCGCGAGCCATAGATCAGCCGTGAGCAGATGTCGCGGCCATAGGCGTCGGTTCCGCACCAATGCTCCCATGATGGCGGCGACAGGATCGCAGCGAAGTCGATCTCCAGCGGGTCGTAGGGGGCGACCCATTCCGAGAAAATACCCGCGAACATCATCGCGGCAATGATCACGAACGAGATCGCACCCAGCGGCTGTTGCAGGATGAATTCTGCAATCGGACCGCGTGGCGTGCGGATGCGGTTGGTTTCGAGCGTAACGACGGCCATGTCGGTCAACCGTACCGGATGCGCGGATCAAAGACCGCATAGAGCAGGTCGATGATCAGGTTCACGAAGACGTAGAAGGTGGCGATCAGCATCACCATGCCCTGGATCAGCATGAAGTCGTTGCGCGCAACGCTCTGCACGAAGAGCTGGCCGATGCCGTTCAGATTGAAGACCTGCTCGGTGACGACCAGGCCGCCGATCAGGAAGGTGAATTCGAGGCCGATGACCGTGATCGCCGGCAGCAATGCGTTGCGCAGGGCGTGGCGGGTGATGACAAGTTTTTCGTAGACGCCCTTGGCGCGGGCGGTGCGGATATAGTCCTCGTTGAGGACTTCGAGCAGCGAGGAGCGGATCATGCGGGCGACGACCGCGCAATAACGATAACCTACCGCGAGCGCCGGCCAGATCAGCTGGGTGAAATTGGCCCAGGGGTCGACGTAGAACGGGGTGAATGTGATCGGCGGCAGCCAGTTGAAGAAGGCCAGGAGGCTCAGCATGATCAGCATGCCGAACCAGAACGAGGGAATTGACAATCCCCCTATCGTGAGGATCCGGACGAGGTAATCGATCCAGGTGTCGCGAAACAGCGCGGCCAGTGTCCCCATCGGTATCGCGAGCAGCACCGCGATGATGGTCGCCATCAGCGCGACCTGAAGCGACAATTCGAGCCGCAGCGAAATCTCCTCCAGCACCGGCCGTTCGGTCCACATGGATATGCCGAAGTCGCCCTTCGCCATGTTGACCATCCATTCGCCGAACTGCGTCAGCAATGGCCGGTCGAGACCGAGGCGCTTGCGCTCGGCCTCCACCACTTCCTGCGTGACGTTGCCGCCGTCGCCGCGCAGCTTCACTTCGACGATGTCGCCGGGAACGACGCGCAGCATGAAGAAAACGAGCACCGCGACGCCGAGCAAGGTCGGGATCATCAGCAGCACGCGGTTGACGGTGTAGCGAAGCATCAGCGGTATTCCGGCCAAAGGTATTGCCCCCTCCCGGCGCAAAGGCCGGGAGAGGGCGGAGTGGATCAGCTTTCGAGCCAGACGTCTTCAAGCTGAGCGCCGAGATTGTGGCTTGGACTCATCTTCCAGCCTCTCAGGTTCTTGTGTGTCAGCACGATGCGATGCCACCAGAACAGAGGCTGCTGATAGGCCTGTTCGAACAGCCGCTTCTCCAGCGCCTGGATATGCGCCTTGCGCTTCTCGACATCGCGTTCTCGCAGCTGCATTTCGTAGAGCTTGTCGATTTCCGGGTCGTTGGAGCGAGACAAGTTGAGCGGGTTCTTGTCGCGCGACAGGAACTTGGTCATCGACAGCGTCGGGTCGTCGTTGAACAGGTTGGAGAAGTCGATGGCCACCTCAAAGTTTCCGCTGTTCATCGCGGCGATATACGGGGCGGTGTCCGACTGCTTGTGTTCGACATTGACGCCAATCTGACGCCATTGATCGACGAGGAAGATGCCCGCGGGCGTGTAGGGCATGGCAAGGTTGCGGTTCCAGAGAACGAATTTCAGGTTCTCCTGGCCGGCCTCCTTGAGAAGCTTGCGCGCTTCCTCGCGCGATTTCTTGATGTCCTTGCTGAAGCCCGGCAGTTTTGCGAGCTCGGCTTCGGGCGTTGCCAGCGGCGAACCGGGACGGACGACGCCGCCGACCGAGCGCAGGGTGGAGATGCGAGACAGGCCCTTGCTGCCGCCCCAGCGGTCGATCGCCATGAGCAGGGCGCGGCGGACCCGCACGTCGTCGAATGGCGGCTTCTCGACATTGAAGGCGACGAGAAGGTTCAGCGTCCAGCTGGATTCCTCCACGCGCAGCTTGTCGCCCATGGCCGCGACCAGTCGGTCGCGTTCGGCCGGGGAGACGCCGCGGAATTCGCCCAGCACCTGTCCGCCTTGCAAAGCATTCAGCATAGCGGCGGCCTGAAGGGTGAAAATGCCGCGGAACGTGTCGAGATAAGGCAGGCCGGGCTTGAAATAGTTCTCGTTCCGCTTGCCCGAGATGTGGCTGCCCTTGATGTGCTCGACGAAGACGAACGGGCCGGTGCCATTGATCTTGGTGCGCGGCAACGCCGGATTTTCTGCGAGATCCTTCGCCGAATAGATCACATTCCAGGGGCTGGCAAAGTGATCCATCATCGAGGAGTTCGGCGCCGTCATCTTGAAGACGACGGTGAGCGGGTCGGGCGTCTCGATGGTGCCGATATCGGCAAAGGTGGCGCGCCGGTTGGAGACCACGCCCTGCGGCGGATTGCGCAGTCGATCATAGGTCGCCTTGATGTCGGCGGAGGTGAGGGCGGTGCCATCGTGGAATTTGACGTTCGGCTTGAGCTTGAACGTGTAGGTCAGAAGGTCGGGTGCAGCTTCCCACGATGCTGCAAGATCGCCTTCGATCTCAGGGAATTTGTCGAGGTTGTAGCGCAGCAGCGTCGAATAGAACGGCGCCGCGAGATGCAATGTCGCGTAGGTGTCGCTCGCATGCGGGTCGTAATGCGGCGCCTCGGCGCTGATCGCGAAATTCAGATTGCCGCCGCGCTTGGGCTTGTCGGCCTGGGCATAAGCGCGGCTCAGATCGAAATTCAGCCCGCCAAGTCCAAGCGCGAGTGCGCCGGCGGACCCTTTGAGCGCTGTGCGTCTTGAGATTTTCATGTTTGTTTCCTCCCTTTCGCCGGCATTTTGCCGGTCGTCTCGTCGTCCCACTTTGTCGTCAGCGTTGCCCCATTTCCTGTCGTCCGTTGGCGTCAGACCTTGATGCAGGCTGCAAAGTGACCCGGCCGCTTTTCTTCCAATGGCGGCACGACACGGCGACATTCGTCGCTTGCCATCGGACAGCGCGTATTGAACACGCAACCGGACGGCGGCGACAAGTGCGATGGCAGTTCGCCCTTGATCAGGCGCGGCTCGCGGCCTTTCTCGACCGTCGGATCGGGGATCGGCGCGGCGTCCAGCAGCACGCGGGTGTAGGGATGCAGTGGGTCGCTGTAGATCGCATCGCGGTCGGCGACCTCCATCACCCGGCCGAAATACATGACCACGACCCGCATCGAGATATGCCGCACCACGGCGAGGTCATGGGCAATGAACAGATAGGCAAGGCCGAGTCGTCGCTGGAGATCCTCCAGCAGGTTGATGATCTGACCCTGGATCGAGACGTCGAGCGCCGACACCGCTTCGTCGCAGACGATGAAGGACGGCTCCATTGCCAGCGCCCGCGCGATGCCGACGCGCTGGCGCTGCCCGCCCGATAGCTGGTGCGGATAGCGCGTGGCCATTTCCGGACGCAGGCCGACCTGTTCGAGAAGCTGTGCGACGCGGTCCTGCTCCTGCTTGCGGCCTGGCACGAGCTTATAGACATGCAGCGGTTCGCCGATGATCTGGCCGACCGTCATGCGCGGATTGAGCGAGGAATACGGATCCTGGAAGATCACCTGGATCTTGCGGCGCATCGCCTTCATGTCGCCGGCAGTGGCGGTGGCAAGATCGAGACCCTCGAATGCAATGTCGCCGCCGGTTGGCTCTTCGAGTTTGAGGATCAGGCGGCCGACGGTGGTCTTGCCGCAACCGGATTCGCCGACGAGGCCGAGCGTCTCGCCTGGATAGATCTCGAACGAGACGTCCTGCACCGCACGCACGGTGCCGCTTGCGCCGCGAAAGCCGCCGCGCACCTCGAAATGCTTGGTCAGGTTTCGAACCGAAAGCAGCGGCGCGCCGCTTTTCATCTCGACCCGCGCCGATCCGGCCTCGGCCGCCGCCCAGGTCAGCTTGCCCTCTGCGATTTCGGCGTGCCGGTGGCAGCGCGACAGCCCGCCGGTATCGGTCCGCACCAGCGCCGGTTCGGTCTCGCAGATTGCAAGCTTGTAGGGACAGCGCGGCGCAAAACGGCAGCCTGGTGGGGGCGAGGCGGCATTCGGCGGCAGACCTTCGATCGTTTCGAGCTTGGCGCCGCGCGGCCGGTCGAGCCGGGGCACCGAGCGCAAAAGGCCCATCGAATAGGGATGGCGCGGCCGGTGGAACACGTCGTCGGCGTCGCCTTCCTCGACAAGGCGCGACGCATACATGACGATGACGCGGTCGGCGTAGCGGGCAACCACGCCGAGATTGTGCGTGATGACGATCAGCGCGATGTTCAGCTTGCGCGACAGTTCCTTCATCAGCTCGAGGATCTGCGCCTGGATGGTGACGTCGAGCGCGGTGGTCGGCTCGTCGGCGATGATCAGCTTCGGGTTACAGGCCAGCCCGATGGCGATCATCACGCGCTGGCGCATGCCGCCGGAGAATTGGTGCGGATATTGTTCGAGCCGCCGGGCCGGATCGGGAATGCCGACCAAGCCCAACAGCTCGATCGCCCGCTCGCGCGCCTCGCTTTCCGACATGCCCAGATGGATGCGCAGGGGCTCGGTGATCTGCAATCCGATGGTCAGGATCGGATTCAGCGAGGTCATCGGCTCCTGAAAAATCATCGAAATGTCGCGGCCGCGGATCTCGCGCATCTGCTCGTCGGTCAGGTCGAGCAGATTGCGGCCGTCGAACATGACCCGGCCCTTGGGAATACGGCCGGTCAGCCTCGGCAGCAGCCGCATGATCGAGAGGGCCGAGACTGACTTGCCGGACCCGGACTCGCCCACGATCGCGACCACCTCGCCGGGGTCGATATGAAACGACAGCCCCTCAACCGCGCGCACGATGCCGCGCGAAGTCAGGAACTGGACATGGAGGTCGTCGACCTCGAGCAAGGATGAAGCCGCCACAACGCCGGCCCGACCCTGCGTTTCCACCCGCTGTTCGATGGTGCCCACCGATTATTTTTTATTATCCCAACATCAGCCTATAGCTGATCGTACATGACTGCACTACCTCGAAAAGGGTCCAGAATCGTTAGTCATTTCTGTTATGTTGACCGTGGACTGCGGGAAAACGCCGCAGGTTGGGCCTAACCCCGGACGCATCGATGAATGGCGCTTTTTTCGGCGACTTGCTCCAGACGATTTCGGACCGCGGCAAGAAGCTTTTGTCGCGGCGCACAAACGCCGTTACGCGCTCCGCGGACTTTGTGGTGCTGTGCGAAGACCTGCTGTCGGGGCGGGGTGAGGCGTCAGGTGTGGCTCTCGCGCGCGAAATCCTGACCCGTTATTCCGAACTGACGATCGGCCCGCGGATCGCGTTCTTCGAGGCGCTGGCGCGGCAATTCGGCCCCGATCGTGCGCGGGTCGAAAAGGCGATTGCGGACTGGCAGTCCAACCCGAGCGACGCGACCGCGTCGGAACTTCACCATGCCGCCGAGCCGCGGCGGCAGGAACTGTTCCGCCGGTTGAACCTGGCGCCCGGCGGCACCGCATCGCTCGTACGCATGCGCGAGCAGTTGCTGGACGCGATGGCACATCGACCTGACCTGTCGGTGGTGGACGCCGATTTCGTCCACCTGTTTTCGTCCTGGTTCAATCGCGGCTTTCTGGTCCTCCGGGACATCGACTGGTCGACTCCTGCCAATATCCTCGAAAAGATCATCAAGCACGAAGCGGTGCACAAGATCAGAAGCTGGGACGACCTGCGCCGCCGCATCGATCCGGAGGATCGCTGCTGCTACGCCTTCTTCCATCCCGCCCTCAACGACGAGCCGCTGATCTTCGTAGAAGTGGCGCTGACCTCCGGCATTCCCGGAGCGATCGAGCCGATCCTTGCGGCCCACCGCGAGGCACTGGATGCCAACGAAGTCGATACCGCGGTGTTCTATTCGATCTCCAACTGCCAGCGCGGTCTGGCCGGCGTTTCGTTCGGCAACTTCCTGATCAAGCAGGTTGTCGAAGAAGTTTCGCGGGACAACCCGCGGCTCAAGACCTTTGTCACCCTGTCTCCGGTTCCCGGCTTCGCCGCCTGGCTCAAGCGCGAACGCCAGTCCGGTTCGACCCGGGCGCTCTCGCAGGAAGATCTCGACACTCTGTCAAATCTCGATATCGAAGGCTGGTGGCAGGTCGAGGAAACCCGTGAGGCTGTGGAAGGGCCGCTGCGGCGGGCCGCTGCGTGGTATTTCCTGCACGCCAGGAATGCGCGGGGATTGCCGGCGGACCCGGTCGCGCGTTTCCATCTCGGCAATGGTGCCCGGCTGGAAAAAATTCACTTCCTCGCCGATACGTCCGACAACGGCATGCGCCAGTCTTTTGGCGTCATGGTCAATTACCTCTATGACCTTGACGACATCGAGAAGAACCACGAGGCATTCGCCGAGAACCGCACGGTGGTCGCATCCAGCGCGGTGAAGAAGCTGGCGCGGCCTGGACCAACCGGCGACCTCATCGCGGTCGCAAGCAAAGCCTGAGCTCAACAAGAAGTCTGCACCATGAATCTGTTCGAAACGATCCGTTCGCGTATCGCGTCTCCTGCGCGCACATTCATCATCAAGGCGGACGGCACGACGCTGTCCTACGGCGATATGCTCGACCGTACCGCTCAGCTCGCGAATGCGCTGGTGCTGGCCGGGGTCGAGCCGGGCGACCGCGTTGCGGTACAGGTCGAGAAGTCGGTCGAGAATTTCCTGCTCTATCTTGCGACGCTGCGCGTGGGCGCGGTCTATCTGCCGCTCAATACGGCCTACACCCTTGCCGAGCTCGACTATTTCATCGGCGATGCCGAGCCCAAGCTCGTGGTCTGCGATCCGGCGAAGCGCGATGGTCTCGCCGAAATCGCAAGGAAGCGCGGTGCATCGGTCGAGACGCTGGATGCCAGGGGGCAGGGCAGCCTGATCGATGCCGCCGCCAAGGCGCCCAAGGATTTTGCCGATGTGCCGCGCGAGGACGATGACCTCGCTGCGATCCTCTACACGTCCGGCACCACGGGACGTTCCAAGGGCGCGATGCTGACGCATCGCAATCTGTCGTCCAATGCGCAGACGCTGGTGGACTACTGGCGGTTCACAGACAAGGACGTGCTGCTGCACGCGCTGCCGATCTATCACACGCACGGCCTGTTCGTTGCCGGCAACACGATCATGTTCGCGGGCGGCGCCATGATCTTCCTGTCGAAATTCGACGCGGACGAGGTGATGCGCTATCTGCCCAAGGCGACCTCGATGATGGGCGTGCCGACCTTCTACACGCGCCTGCTCAAGCATCCCGGCCTCACCAGGGAGGCCTGCGCGCATATGCGGTTGTTCACGTCGGGCTCGGCGCCGCTTCTCGCCGAAACGCACGACGAATTCCGCGCAAAGACCGGTCACGCCATCCTCGAGCGTTACGGCATGACCGAGACCAACATGAACACGTCGAATCCCTATGACGGCGACCGTATCGCCGGCACCGTCGGTTTCCCGCTGCCGGGCGTGGATGTCCGCATCGCCGACGCCGATTCCGGCAAGGCGCTGCCGCAGGGCGAGATCGGCGTGATCGAGGTGCGGGGACCGAACGTGTTTCCGGGCTATTGGCGCATGCCCGACAAGACCAAGGCGGAGTTCCGCGCGGACGGCTTCTTCATTACCGGCGACGTCGGCAAGATCGACGAGCGCGGCTATGTCCACATTGTCGGGCGCGCCAAGGACCTCATCATTACGGGTGGCTTCAACGTCTATCCCAAGGAAGTCGAGAGTGAAATCGACGCGTTGCCCGGCGTGGTCGAATCGGCCGTGATCGGTTGTCCGCATCCGGATTTCGGCGAAGGCGTTACTGCCGTCGTGGTCCTGAAAAAGGACGCAATCGCCGACGAGAAGGCGATCATCGCCGAGCTCGAGGGTCGGCTGGCCAAGTTCAAGTTGCCCAAGCGCGTGATCTTCGTCGACGATCTGCCGCGCAACACCATGGGCAAGGTTCAGAAGAACGTCTTGCGGGAGCAGAACGCCAAGCTCTATTCCTGACGGGGACAAGCGACTGCATGCGACATCTGCTTCTGGGAGTGGCTATCGCAGCAATCTCCTTTCAGAGCGCCACCGCGCAGGACAGGTCCGCAAAGCCGCCGTCCGGGCACGCAGCCGCCGATTATCAAAAGAGGCTGAAGGAATGCACGGCCGCGCGCGCCAGGCACGAGGCGGTGGCCGTTCCGTACTGGACGCGCGTCGGCGAAAAGCGCCAGGCGCGCAACGCCAAGCGTCGCAATGGCGAGCCGGTAACGCTGGCCGATTATGTGCTGGAGCAGCCGCCGGTTTACGCCGGCCCGCCCTGTCCACGCGATCCGTCGGTGAGGCAGGAGGATCAGCCGGAAGGCAAGCCGGAGCTTCCGGTGGTGGCGGATTTCCTGCAGAGCGCCAGGGAACATTTTGGCTTCGTGCCGGAACTGGCGAGCGAGACCGATTTCAAACGAGCCTATGCCAGGGTTGCGTCAGCTGCGGGCATCACGCGCGAGCAGGCGGTGCGCATCTATGGCTTCGAGACCGGCGGCAGCGGCAAGTACGACGCTCAGGCGGGACTGATCTTCAACAAGCCGGGCGCGCGCGCGATCTCGACGGCGCTCGGCTATAACCAGCTTCTCACCGCCAACACCGCGAGCCTTCTCGCCGGCAAAGGCCATCACTTCGTCAAGGTGTTGCAGGAGCGCGCTGCGGGTATGTCCGGCGAGGAGCGCAAGAAGCTCGAGCGCAAGATCGATGTCCTGAAGCGGATGGTCGCGTTCAGCCGAACGGTGCCGGAGCAGTGGGGCGAGCATGTGCGGCTTGCACGCACGCAGAAGGGGATCGGCTTGCATGCGCTCAATCTGGACATCGACATCGGTCCGCTGCTGCAGACGCAGAAGCTGCTCGATTCCGTCCGCTTCGCGAAAGCGAAAGGGATCGACCGCACATTGACCGCGGCCGAACTGGAAATGATGAATCTGACCGGCGACGGCAACGGCTTCGACATGCTGTCGCTCCCGCCGGAGATGCGCGCGAAGGTTCCGACGAGCAATTTTTTCCAGCGGCTCGGCTATGAACGCAACCCCATCGCTGGCCGGACCAAGACCGTCGAGAAGCTGATCGCTGAGACCAATGCGGTGATGGACAACCGGATCCAGTTCGACGGCGCAAAGGAATTGGCGCGCGTCTTTGATTGAGCACGCCGTTGCGGACACACAAACGCAAAACGGCCCGCATCGCTGCGGGCCGTTGTCGTTTACACTCGGGCAGATCAGTTCAGCGTGATGTTCGCCTTCTTGATCACGTCGCCCCAGCGCTTGTATTCGCCTGCGACGAAGGCGCGGGTCTGCTCCGGCGTGCCAAGCATCGCCGTCAGGCCCTGTTTTTCGAATTGCGCCTGTACATCCGGTGAATTGAAGGCCTTCTTGGCTTCCGCATAGAGCCAGTCGATCACGGGCTTGGGCGTGCCGGCCGGTACGAAGAAGCCGAACCACGGACCGCTTTCAAGTTCGGGAAGGCCTGCCTCGGCGACGGTCGGCACCTCAGGCAGCGACTTCGCCCGCTTGGCGTCAGCAATGGCAATCGCACGGACTTTGTCGCTCTTGATTTGCGGGACCGCCGTCGTCAGCACGTCGAACAGCATCGTGACGTGACCGGCGATCAGGTCCTGCGCCGCGGGCGCGGCGCCGCGATAGGGTACGTGGTTGATGTCGATGCCCGCGGCCGACTTGAATTGTTCGCCGACGATGTGGCCGGTGCTGCCGTTGCCTTGCGAGGCGAATGTCAGCTTGCCCGGATTGGCCTTGGCGTATGCGATCAGTTCCTTCATCGACTTGGCGGGCACCGAGGGATTGACAACAAGGACGTTGGCAGTCTTCGCGGCGATCGTGACCGGAAGCAGATCGGTTTCCGGATTGTAGTTCAGCTTCTGCAGATGCGGCAGGATCGCGTTGGTGGCGTGAAAGCCGACATAGATGGTGTAGCCATCGGGCGGCGACTTGGCGACGAAGTCGGCGGCGATGGCGCCGCCCGCACCGGTCTTGTTCTCGACCACCGCGGTCTTGCCCGCTTCGTTCAGCTTCTGAGCGAAGGACCGGCCGACAATGTCGGCCACGCCGCCGGGGGCGGTCGGCACGACGATCTTGATCGGCTGTGACGGATAGGTCTGCGCGCCGGCGAAGGGCGCTGCGGCGCAGGTCATGGCGGCTGCGAAAAGCAGCGATAAAGCACGCTGGTGCAACACTTCGGACTCCTCCCTCTACGACTTTGTTGTGTCGTTTCGATGAGGAATCCCTATCACAATTGACCGCGCCGGCCCACCGGGACTATGTCGCACGTAAAGAATCTGTCCCGCATCGTGGGTTTCGCCGGTGAAACTGCGAACCCGCTGGGCATGCTCTTCCGTTTCGGCCCGAAGACACTACATCGCCCATTGTAGGTCCTGTGCATGTCGTCCGTGATTTCCATTCAAAATCTGTCCAAGGTCTACGCCACCGGTTTCCAGGCGCTGAAGAATGTGTCGCTCGATATCCGCGCGGGCGAGATCTTTGCGCTGCTGGGACCGAACGGAGCGGGCAAGACCACGCTGATCGGTATCGTCTGCGGTATCGTCAATCCCAGCGAGGGCAAGGTTACTGTCGGCGGGCATGACATCATTCATGACTTCCGCGCGGCCCGTGAGCTGATCGGGCTCGTGCCGCAGGAACTGCACACCGATTCGTTCGAGACCGTGTGGGCGACCGTCAGCTTCAGCCGCGGTCTGTTCGGCAAGCCGAAGGACCCGGCCTATATCGAGAAGATCCTCAAATCGCTGTCGCTGTGGGACAAGAAGGATTCCAAGATCCTCACGCTGTCCGGCGGCATGAAGCGCCGCGTGATGATCGCGAAGGCGCTGTCGCACGAGCCGCGCATTCTGTTCCTCGACGAGCCGACCGCCGGCGTCGATGTCGCGCTGCGCAAGGACATGTGGCAGGTGGTGCGGGACCTGCGTGCGTCCGGGGTGACGATCATCCTGACGACGCATTACATCGAGGAAGCCGAGGACATGGCCGACCGGGTCGGTGTGATCTCCAAGGGCGAGATCGTGCTGGTCGAGGAGAAGGCCGAGCTGATGCGCAAGCTCGGCAAGAAGAAGCTCACCGTCCTGTTGCAGAAGCCGATCGATTCGGTGCCCCCCGAGCTTTTGAAATATGGGCTATCGCTGGCGAATGATGGGACGGAGCTCGTCTACGCTTACGATACCAAGGGCGAGCGTACCGGCATCACCGCCCTGTTATCCGATCTGAACGCCGCGGATATCCGCTTCAAGGATTTGCAGACCGAGCAATCCTCGCTGGAAGACATTTTTGTCGGCTTGGTGGGGCGAAAATGAACTGGCGCGCGATTCTGGCGATCTACAAGTTTGAAATGGCGCGCACCTGGCGCACGCCGCTCGGCAGCATTCTGTCGCCGGTGATTTCGACCTCGCTCTATTTTGTGGTGTTTGGGGCTGCGATCGGTTCACGCATCCAGGAGGTCAACGGCGTCGATTACGGTGCGTTCATCGTGCCGGGGCTCATCATGATGATGCTGCTCACGCAGAGCGTGATGAATGCCTCGTTCGGCATTTATTTTCCGCGGTTTGTCGGCACGATTTACGAAATCCTGTCGGCGCCGGTTTCGTTCATCGAAATTGTGGTCGGTTATGTCGGCGCAGCGGCCACTAAGTCGATCCTTCTCGGGGTCATCGTGCTGCTGACCGCGGGCTTCTTTGTGCCGCTGCAGATCGCGCACCCGGTCTGGATGGTGTCGTTTCTCGTGCTGACGGCGGTAACCTTCAGCCTGCTCGGCTTCATCATCGGCATCTGGGCGGATGGTTTCGAGAAGCTGCAGGTGGTTCCGCTGCTGGTCATTACGCCGCTGACGTTTCTCGGCGGCAGCTTCTATTCGATCGATGTGCTGCCGCCGTTCTGGCAAACGGTCAGCCTGTTCAATCCGGTCGTCTAT
>NZ_DATMRV010000213.1:0-9911 GCF_035565795.1 Pseudorhodoplanes sp. | reverse complement strand
GGGCGCAACAAGAAGGACAACAACATGGATGCCATCAACACTGACGCGCTGAATGTTTCGGTCCCGCTCGGCGAGGACTATCCGGATATCCGCGAAGGCGTGCGCGCGATCTGCAAGAAATATCCGGGCGAATACTGGCGCAAGCTCGAGGACAATGACGATTACGCCGAGGAGTTCATCCAGGAACTGACCGACGCGGGCTATCTCGCAGCGCAGATCCCGGAAGAATATGGCGGCTCGGGCCTGCCGCTGCGCGCCGGTTGCGCCATCCTCGAGGAAATCAACGCGAATGGCTGCCAGGCGAATGCCGGCCACGCGCAGATGTACATGATGGGGATGCTGCTGCGGCACGGCAACGAGGCGCAGAAGAACAGGTATCTGCCGGGCATCGCCGAAGGAAAGATCCGCTTCCAGTCCTTCGGCGTGACCGAGCCAACCACCGGCTCCGATACGCTGAAGCTGAAGACCCGCGCCGAGAGGAAGGGCGACCGCTACATCGTCAACGGCCAGAAGATCTGGACATCGCGCGCGCACAAGTCGGATCTGATGACGCTGCTGGTGCGCACCACGCCGGTCGATCAGGTCAAGAAGCGCACCGAAGGTTTGTCGGTGCTGCTGGTCGACGTGAAGGAAGCACTCGGCAAGGGCCTGTCGATGCAGCGCATCGACACCATGATCAACCACCAGACCAACGCGCTGTTCTTCGACAATCTTGAAGTGCCGGTGGAAAATCTGATCGGCGAGGAAGGGCAGGGCTTCCGCTACATCCTCACCGGCATGAATTCGGAGCGTCTGGTCGCAGCCTCCCAATCGTCCGGCGATTGCCGCTTCTTCATCAACAAGGCGGTGAACTATTCGAAAGAGCGCGAGGTGTTCGGCCGTCCGATCGGACAGAACCAGGGCATCCAGTTTCCGCTCGCGCGTTGCTATGCCGAATGGAAGGCGGCCGACCTGATGATCCGCGCCGGCTGTGCGCTGTTCGAAGCCGGACAGCCATGCGGCGAGGAGGCCAACATGGCGAAGCTGCTCGCCAGCGAAGCGGCCTGGCATGCGGCGGAAGCCTGCATGCAGACCCATGGCGGCTTTGCGGCCGCACGCGAATTCGACGTCGAGCGCAAGTGGCGCGATGCCCGCATCTCGCTGATCGCGCCGATCTCGACCAACCTGATCCTAGCCTATATCGGCCAGAACGTGCTCGGAATGCCGCGCTCGTACTAAAGCCGCGCTCGCACTGAAAAAAAATCCCCCGGCCGAAGCGCCGGGGGAGAGGCGGGGGACAGCCGTCGTCCGCGTTTGCCTGCGGCCTCAGACGATGTGCCAATCGGTCGAGACGGTGCCCAGGCCCTGCTGCGCCAGGATCTGATCGCCGTTCATCTGCCACTCCGCAACAGCGCCGGTTGCTGCGTTCTGCAGCAGCAGGTCGGCCTTGCCGTCATGGTTGAAGTCGCCGATCTGAGCGATGTCCCACCCTTTCGCCGTAAAGCCCGCAGTCGTGTTGCTGAGGATGTTGGCGCCGTCCATCTGCCACAGCACGATCTGGCCGGTGGTGTCGTTGTGCCAGAGGATGTCGGCCTTGCCGTCGCCGTTGAAGTCGCCGGTGCCGGCAAAGTGGAAGGCGTCGCCCATCGTGTAGTCAGACTGCAGGCCGACCTTCGCGCCGTCCATTTGCCACATCGCGACGTTGCTGCCCTTGCGCAGCAGAAGATCGGCCTTGCCGTCGCCATTGAAGTCGGCGGTGTCCTGGATGGTCCAGCCCGCTGCGATGGTGCCGACATTCGTCGTCGTGTGCGAAGCACCGTCCATGTTCCACATCTGGACCTGTCCAGTGCTCGTATTGTGCCACAGCACCTCGGCCTTGCCGTCACCAGTGAAGTCGTCGACGCCGCCGATTTTCCAGGTGGTGGCCATCGAGCCGAGATCGAGCTTCTGGGTGGCCTGCGTGCCGTTCATCAGCCAGAGCTGCACCTGGCCGTTATCGTTGTGCCAGAGGATGTCGTCCTTGCCGTCGCCGTTGAAGTCGAAGGCATCCACCGCGTGCCAGCCGGTACCTTGCGCACCCGCGCCGACATTGGCGAGCGTCGTGAAGCCATCCATCTGCCACATCGCTACGCTGCCGTTGCTGTTGTGCCACAGCACGTCGCTGTTGCCGTCGCCATTGAAGTCCGACGGAGCGGGCTGCAGCGTGGTCGCGGAAACCGATTTGTTCGCGGACCAGACATTGCCATCGAACGCGCTGGCCCAGAGTGTCTCGACACCGCCGTTCACGCCGCCGACATAGCGCACGGTTCCAAGATCCGCCGCGTCGACAATGATCCACTGACCTGCGGCCTGGGCGACACCCTTGACCGTGAGGAAGCCGCCGCCATTGCCACCGTCCCAGAAGGCATACTTGGTGATGCTCGAATTGCCGTCGAGGTCCTGGGCCGAGAAGATCGAGGACGCCGCGACCGATGCGCCTGCCGCCAGCTTGAAGTTGTTGCCAGTCACGGTGGGTGCGTGGTTTGCGTCGTCATTCTGGATCGTGCCGACCCCAACGTTGTCCGCGATCGTGGCGCCATTGGTGGCGTTCGAGAGATTGACGTTGAAGGTCTCGTCGGCCTCGAACTTTGTGTCGCCGTTAATCGTGACCGAAATGGTCTTCTGGGTTTCACCCGCCGCGAAGTGGACGACACCGGACGTCGCAACATAGTCCTCGCCTGCAATCGCGGTACCGTTGCTGGTCGCGAAATTCACGTCGAAGGCGGCGGTGCCGCTGGAGCGCGTGAGCGTGAAGGTCATAACCTTGGTCCCGGCATCGCCTTCCTGGATGCTCTTATCGTCGATCACGACCGAACCCGCGACTGCAGCCGCAGGTGTCTGGTTCTTGAGTGAGCTGTAGGACACGATTGTCCCGCCGAAGTTGACGAGTTCGACATTGGTGATGGTGTCGAGGCCGTCGGGCGAACCGGCGCGCATGTCCTCAATCGTTGCGGTATTCCCGTTGACGATGATCCTGTAGTCCGACTGCTTGCCGGAAAACACGACGGTATCGGTGCCGGCACCGCCGTCGATGATGTCGTTGCCGCCGCCACCCGTCAGGATATTCGCACCGGCATTGCCGGTGATGACGTTCGCGAGGTTGTTGCCGGTGCCGTTGATGTCCTGGATGCCGATCAGGCGCAGGCCCACCGCGCCTTCGTTCAGCGTGGTGTTGGCATTGGCGTAGATCTCGTTGCCGTTGACGAGGTCCATCTTGGCATTCAGTGCGCCCGCTTCGATGGTCGCAGAAACGTCGCCCTTGCCGGCGCCGGAGAATGTCACCTTGAACGTGCCGCCGTCCTCGCCGACCGACCAGCCGCCGCCTTCGCCGGTCCGGTCACTGCCGATCACCGCACCAGTGGCTGCGCTGCGCAATGTCACAGTGACGTTGCTGACCGCTTCGCCCAGGCTGTAGAAATTGTCCTTGTTGAAGTCGTTATAGACAGCGCCGGTCACAAACGACTTGGTGCTGTTATTTCCGAAATTCTGGGTCTGGAAAAACTGCACGTCGATGCCAGACATGCCGTTCAAGGTCGGACGTGTCGTAATCGCCGTGGCGCCGATACCCACCTCTTTATAGGACGGGTCCAGCATGGTGAGGCGGTGACCACCGGCTTCGCCAAAGACGTCCGGACCGGGCTTGTCATTGAACAGCCCCAGATGGTTCTTGATGGCCAGCCGCGCTATGATGTCCTGCTCGGTCGGAAGATCCGCTGCTTTGAAGTTGAATGCATTCTCGCCTGCACGGCCGATATTCTCTGGCCGGCGGACGTTATTGTTGAGGTAGCCGGCATTCTTGATGCGGGACGCTGGATCGAGGTCCCCGATCCCTTCGTGTTGGACGTTGTTCTTCAGAATCATCTGCGCGGTATGGCTGACCGCGGCAGCGGTGAGCTGATTATTGCCGGCAAGAACCTGCTTTGGGTCCGCCGTGATGGTGCCCGATCCCGGCAGGATGAAATCGTTCAGCGTCGTGAGACCGGCGCGTTGCGCTTCGGCGAGCGGGTCCATGCGGGCCCGGTTGATCAGTTCGAGTTCGAGCTGCGCGAGCTGAGTAAGCGTGGTCACGATCCGTCTCCTTCAATCCGATTTTCAGATTTCCGGAGATCGCCCCCCGGCTGCCCACCCTGGGCCTCGGGCTTTGGTAGCGGCCGGATTAAGAATGGTTCACGGATGCCATGCCGGGCGGTGTGATAGTGGTTGCGGGGCGACGGGAACCGGCAGATGGTGGCCTGCCGCTCAGGTCCAGCCTCCGTTGAACCTCAGGCACGCGTCCGCCGACAAACGATCAAGGGCCGAAGGGGCCCTCATATTTGCAAGCCTGAGGGGACATCATGCTTCGCATCATTGTCGCGACCTGCCTGATATCGGTGAGTTCGGCCTGCTTCGCGCAGGTGGTCCAGGAAGTGAAACCCACCGAACTGGGCGGCGGCTGCGAGACGCCCATCACAACGCTCGCCCCCAAGCTCACCACCTGCTCACTTGCCGACAACAAGGCGCGGGTCTGGTGCCCGAACGGAAAGGTGTTCGAGCGGTCGGGCCTCCAAATTCAGCCGGCGCTGGCGCGCTCGATCTGCGGGCTCAACCAGGTGCTCTAGCGGGCGCCTTCCTCGTGACCGCGACGGTCTTTCAGGCGATTGTGTGAAGCCCTGGCTGGCCGGCCCGGAAAGCTGGTCGGTCAGTGCGCCCGGACTAATCGATCAGCGCAATGATCCGGTGCGGCGAGAGGCTGTCCCAGACCGCCGCGGAATTAGTCAAGGTCAGTGCCGCCGTCGCGAGACTGATCCTTGGTCCGGCACAATCTGCTCTCGCGATATTTGTTTTCCGCGATTTTTCCGGACCTTTGGACGGCGTGTTCAATCCCTCCGAAATGCTTACGCCGCGCGCAATAGCTGCCCATTCCGGGCGCTTGCCGCCCCTCCGATGCCCCGCTATCGTGCCCGCGCCTTGAGCCTGTGTGACGCAATTCTCCGCTCGCCGCTCATTCCTGTACCGCAGGAATCCAGCAAGTCTGGCTCTGGGTTCTTGCCTGTGCGCGGGACGAGCGGGAGCGAGGTGACCGGTGATGCTCGGCGATTGGCTGCACTATGATCTCGATTGAAGGCCTCTCCAAAACCTTCGACACGCAGCGCAACCGTTCTCATCTCGCGATCTCGGACATCGACTTGGAGGTGGCGGACGGGGAGTTCGTCTCGATCCTCGGACCGTCCGGCTGCGGCAAGTCCACGCTTCTTTATATTGTCGGCGGCTTCGTGCCGCCTTCGACCGGCACCGTGCTGGTGGACAACAAGCCGGTGCAGGGTCCTGGCCCCGATCGCGGCCCGGTGTTCCAGGAATTCGCGCTGTTTCCATGGAAGACCGTCCTCGGCAACGTGATGTACGGGCTGCTCGAGCAGGGCGAGAGCCGCAAGGCGGCGGAGGCACGTGCCCGCGAATTGCTCGCCATGGTGAACCTCAGTCGCTACGCCGACTTCTATCCGAAGGAATTGTCCGGCGGCATGAAGCAACGCGTTGCGATCTGCCGCACATTGGCCTACCGGCCGAAAATCCTTCTGATGGACGAGCCGTTCGGCGCGCTCGACGCGCATACCCGCGTCAAGCTGCAGAACGAGTTGCTCGACATCTGGGAGCGCGACCGCAAGACCGTGATGTTCGTCACGCATAGCGTGGAGGAGGCGGTGTTTCTTTCCGACCGCGTGATCGTGATGACCCGCTCGCCCGGTCGCATCAAGGAGATCATCCCGATCGATCTACCGCGGCCGCGGCACAGGGCCGAGCTGTTGGTCAACCGTAAGTACCAGGATTACGTCGTCGATATCGAGAAGATGATGGAAAATCCGGCGGACGAGGCGGCATGAAGAACCTCACCGCCATTCCGGGTGTGCCGCCGCTGATCGCCTGCCTATGCCTGCTGATCGCGTGGCAATTGCTGTCGATGCGATGGGGGCTGGATTCGCTGCCGACCGCGTGGGAAAGCCTGATGGAGCTTCCGCGCATTCTCAACGATCCGAAGGCGCGCTACGATATCCTGTCGTCGGTGCGACGCATGATGACCGGCTTCGTGCTGGCGCTTGCGTTCGCGATTCCCATCGGCCTCATGATGGGGCGTAGCCGCAAGGTCGCGGCGTTTTTCAATCCGCTATTTATGATGATCTATCCGGTGCCGAAGGCGGCGCTGATGCCGATCATCATGCTGTGGCTCGGCATCGGCGATGCGTCGAAGACGCTGGTTATCTTTCTCGGCGTGTCGCTGCCGGTGATCTATCACACCTATCAGGGATCGAAGGCCGTCGGCGAGAAGCTGATGTGGTCCGGCGCCGCGATGGGTATGACGAAGCGCCAGCAGCTGTTCCGGATCGTGCTTCCGGCGGCGATGCCTGAAATCATGGTCGGCTGCCGCACCGGCCTCGTGCTCGCGCTGATCACGATGGTGACCAGCGAGATGATCGTGCGTCAGGCCGGCATCGGCAACCTGATCTACAACTCGCTCGACCTCGCGCAATATTCGGCGACCTACGCGACCATCGTGATCGTGGGTGTGCTCGGTTTCGTGCTCGATCTTGCTTTCGAGAAACTGCGCGGCATCGTGGTCGGCTGGGCCGATCCCGTCCACGCCATCGCGGTGGGCTCGGCATGACCGCGAAAACACGACTGTCCGAACTCGCGATCGGGATGATCCCGATCCTGCTGCTGCTCGGACTCTGGCAATATCTCACCGCGTTCAAGATCGCGCCGCCCGGATTGCTGCCGCCGCCCGGTGTCGTATTCGCGCGCTTCTTCCAGTTACTGGGCGATCCAACCTTCCTTGGACACGCCGCGATCACGATGTACCGGCTGGTCTGGGGCTTCGGACTTGCGGTGGTCGTTGGCGTCGGCCTCGGCATCCTGGGGGCAGGGAGCCGGGTTGCCGGCTCGCTGCTTCGCCCGGTCATCCGGGTGCTCGCGCCGGTGCCGAAGGTCGCGCTCTATCCGGCCTTCATGCTGACGCTCGGCTTCGACCATGCCTCGAAGATCGCGCTGGTCTTCGCCGACGCGCTGTTTCCGATCCTCCTGGCGACGCTCCAGGGCGCGCTGGCGGTCGAACCGAAGCTCGTCTGGTCGGCCCGGGCCATGGGCGTCAGCAAGCTCAAATGCCTCTTCACGGTTGTGCTGACCGCTGCCCTCCCGTCGATCCTGACCGGGTGCCGTATCGGGCTTGTGATTTCCTGTATCGTCGTATTTCTTTCGGAGATGATATCCTCCACAGATGGGCTCGGATATCTCCTGGTGCGGGCCGCGCGCAGTTTCCAGACGGTGGACATGTTCGTGCCCATCATCGCGATCTCTGTGCTCGGCCTTCTCCTGAACGCAGGCTTCAACGCACTGCGCGCCCGGCTGTTGAGAGGCTTTCCGGAGGAAAATTGATGCTGGCGGACCGGATCGAAGGCAAGTGGATCGATGCCTTCTGCGAACAGTTCGAAAAGTGCAAGGTGAAGAAGGGCGACACCGCCGCCATTCTCTCCGAAACGCAGTCCCGCCAGCTCAACGTACAGCTCGCCGAACTCGCCCTGCTGCGGATGGGCGCGCGGCCGTTCCACGTCGTCATTCCGACCCCGCGGAACGAATATCCCGTGCCGATCCGCTCGACCGGCGCCAGTGTCGCGATTGGCAAACTCGGGCCCGTGATATCGGCCCTGCAGCAGGCCGGCTTCGTCGTCGACTGCACGCTCGAGGGCCTGATGCACGCGCCCGAGACCCCGGAGATCCTCAAGGCCGGCGCCCGCATCATGGTGATCTCGAACGAGCATCCCGAAGCGCTCGAACGCATGCGCCCCGATCCGGCGCTCGAGCAGCAGGTGCGCAACGCCGCGCGGATGTTGCGCGGCGCCAAGCGCATGAAGGTGACCTCCGAGGCCGGCACCGATCTCGACGTCAACATGGAGGGCGCCCAGACCGTCGGCATCTGGGGCTGGACCGAGAAGCCGGGCACGCTCGCGCATTGGCCGGGCGGCATCGTGGTGAGCTTCCCGAAGGCGAATTCGGTGAACGGCCGCCTGGTCCTCGATCGCGGCGACATCAACCTGACCTTCAAGCGCTACATCGCCGAGCCGATCCGGCTCGACTTCAAGGACGACTACATCACCGACATCATCGGCGAGGGCGCCGACGCCGACATGTTTCGCAAGTATCTTGCCGCCTGGGGCGACCGCGAAGCCTATGCGGTGTCGCATGTCGGCTGGGGCATGAATCCCGGCGCACGCTATGAGGCGCTGTCGATGTATGGCCAGCGCGACACCAACGGCACCGAGATCCGCGCGGTGCCGGGCAACTTCCTGTTCTCGACGGGCGCGAACGAATTCGCCGGCCGTTACACGGCAGGCCATTTCGATCTGCCGGTCATGAAGACCACGATCGCGCTCGACAACACCATCGTGGTGAAGGACGGCGTCCTGCAGGACGTGTTCGGGTAGCTCTTTTCCCTCCCCCCGCGAAGCGGTGGGGAGGGTGGCGAGCGTCAGCGAGCCGGGTGGGGGGAGGCATATGTCCGATACCCCCCACCCCGATCTCCTTCGCTGCCCTCGGTCGATCGACCCTCCCCACCGCTTCGCGGGGGGAGGGTGAAGTCACACCACCGGCGGCTTCACCAGATCGAAGTGCCGCAACATCGCGACGAACGCCTTCAGCCGCTCCGCGCGATAGGCGTCGACATCCATGCCTTCGTAGTTGAGGAAGCCGCGCTTCGTCTTCAGGCCGATATGGCCTTCGGCCATGTTGCGCTCGATGATATCGGGTGAGGCATAGCGCGGATCGTCCAGCGCCTTGGTCAGGTAGCGGCTGGCATAGAACAGGATATCGCCGCCGCCCCAGTCGATGAATTCCAGCATGCCGAGCACGGCAAAGCGGAAGCCGAAGCCGTATTTGATCGCCTTGTCGAGATCTTCGGCGCTGGCGACGCCTTCCTCCACCATGCGCGCGGCTTCGTTCATGGCCAGCGACTGGATGCGCGGCACGATATAGCCGGGCTTCGCGGCGCAGACGACCGGCACCTTGCCGATGCCTTCCAGCATCGCCTTCAGCCGCGCAGTAACCGCGGGATCGGTCAGTTTACCGGGCGACATCTCGACCAGCGGCACGAGGTAGGCGGGGTTCAGCCAGTGTGCGTTGAGGAAGCGTTCGGGATGCGCAACGGCGCTGGAGATGTCGTCGACGAGAATGGTGGATGTCGTAGAGGCGATGATCGGCGAGGGGCCCGCGAGTTCGGACGCGCGCGCCAAGGCTTCACGCTTGAGATCGAGCACTTCCGGCACGCCTTCGAAGATCACGGTGGCGGACGAGAACGCTTCTTTCGCGTCCTGCTCGCGCACGATGCTGACGCGGGCGAGGATGGTGTCGATCTGCGTGGCGTCGAACATGCCGAAGGCGGCGAGGCTCGTCAGCACGCCGCGGATTTCACCCGAGGCATCGGCTTCGAGTTTGTTGAAGTCGTCGTCGCTGCGCGCCTTGAAGTCCACGACTTTGACCGGATGCCCGGCATAGGCGAACACCACGGCGATGCCGCGGCCCATTCGTCCGGCGCCGAGACAGGCGACTGAGTCAGTCATTTTACATCCCCGCTCGTCCCCGCGAAGGCGGGGACCCAGTCTTTGGTCGTTTAGCTCTAGGTCGTTTGCTTAGCTCTGGATCCCCGCTTTCGCGGGTATGAGCGAAAGGAGTTTCGTTTCCCTCCGCCAAACTACGGCTTGTGCTGGTTGTCAGAACCCATCCCGCAGCAATTCGTGCAAGCCGGCCTTGTCGAGATGCGCAAGGCCCATGGTCTTAAGCGTGCGGCCGGTCACCATGAAGTCTTCGCCGACCACTGCACCACCAATCGCAAGGAAAGCGCGCGCCAGCGGCGTCGGCACGCCGGCGAGTTC
>NZ_DATMRV010000212.1:0-5347 GCF_035565795.1 Pseudorhodoplanes sp. | reverse complement strand
GCACGGGATCACCACGGGATGCGTCTATTGCACGGTGCATCCGCAGTCGGTCGACGCGCTGTTCGAGGAGGCGGAGCGGCTCGGGATGCGGCTTGCTGCCGGCAAGGTGATGATGGACTGCAACGCGCCCGACTATCTCCGCGACACGCCGCAATCCGGATACGATGATTCCAAGGCGTTGATCGCCAAATGGCACGATCGCGGGCGTCTGATGTATGCGATCACGCCGCGCTTTGCGGCGACGAGTTCGCGCGAGCAACTTGAGGCGGCGGGCACGCTCTGCAGGGAGCATCCCGAATGCTACCTGCAGACCCATGTGTCGGAAAACGAACGCGAGGTCGCGTGGATCAGGACGCTGTTTCCGGAGCGGAGTGGCTATCTCGATGTGTACGATCACTATTCCCTGTGCCGGCCGCGCGCGATTTTCGGACACGGCGTACATCTCACCGACGACGAAATGCATGTGCTGCACCGGACCGGCTCGGCGATCGCGCATTGCCCGACCTCGAATTTCTTCCTGGGCAGCGGCTTCTTCAATATCGCACGAGCGATGCATGCGGACCGGCCGGTGCGGGTCGGACTGGGCACTGATCTCGGCGCCGGCACGTCATTTTCGATCCTCTCGACCCTGAGCGAGGCCTACAAGGCGGCGCAGCTCAACGGCTATGCGCTGTCGCCGGGGCACGCCTATTACCTTGCCACACGCGGCACCGCGCATGCGATGTACCTCGATGACAAGATCGGCAGCATCGCGCCGGGCATGGAGGCCGATCTCGTCGTGCTCGACATGAAGTCCACGCCGCTGATCGAATACCGGATGCGGTTCGCGAAGGATTTCGAGGAGGCGCTGTTCGTCCAGATGATGCTCGGGGATGACCGCGCGGTGCAGGCGACCTATGTCGCGGGCAAGCCGGTTTACGACCGCGACGCCCCGTTTCTTGCGATTTGAGGATTTGCTCCGGCTACGCGTCGAGGCGATCGAACCGCAAGACGGCCTCGGCAATAACCGCGGTACCGGCGGCTAATGCGTCGGGCTCTGCCCATTCTTCCGGCGCGTGGCTCTTGCCGTCCCGGCACGGGATGAACACCATGGCAGAGGGCGCGATGCGGGCGACAAAGGCCGCGTCGTGACCGGCGCCGGACGCGATGTCGGTCGATGAGAAGCCCAGCGCCCTGGCGCTGTCGCGCAGCAATTCACGCAAGCCTGCGTCGCATGCGGTCGGGTTGGTGTCGGACAGACGCGCGAACACGGCGCGCTCGGTACGGCTCTCCTTCGCAAACGCGGCTGTTTCGGTATCGAGCCGCGCGAGAAATTCGTCCATCAGTGCACGATTTTCCGACCGCGCGTCGATGATGATACGCGCCTCCTGCGGCACGACATTGGATGCGCCGGGCGCGACGGATGCGATACCGATGGTCGCGACGAACAGGCCCGCGTTTCGCGCGACGAGTTCGCGGGCGACGCGATCGACAAACACCGCAGTCTTTGCCGCGGGCGTGAAGGCGTCGCGGCGCAGATGCATGGGAGTTGTCCCGGCATGATCGGCGGATCCCTTGAAGACGACCTCGATCCGCGTGATGCCGACAATGGCCGTGACGATGCCGACATCGATCTTGCCGTCCTGCAGAACCAGGCCCTGTTCGATGTGCAGTTCGAAGAATGCCTTGATGTCGTCGCGTCTTGCGGTTGCGAGTGCCGATACGTTGCCGCCGACGCGATCGATGGCATGAGACAGCACCTCACCGGATGGATCGGTGTAGGCCAGCATCCGTTCCTCCATCACACCGGCCATACCGCGGCTGCCGATGCAGGAGAGGCCGAATTCGCTCGGTTCCTCGGCGAGAAAATCGATGACCTCGAGATTGTGGCGGAGCGCGGTGCCCGACTGAGCGATCGAGCGCGCGATCTCAAGCGCCGCGAGGACGCCCGCAGTCCCGTCGAAGCGGCCGCCGGATGGCACGGTGTCGGAATGCGAGCCGATCATGATCGTGCCTGCGGCAGGCTCGGAGCCGGCGCGTCGTCCGATCAGGTTGCCTGCGGCATCAATGCGGGTTTCGAGTCCGGCCGCTTCGAACCGCTGGCGCAGCCACAGGCGGCCCTCGTCAAAGAGCGGAGAAAACGACCGGCGCGTATAGGGTTTGCCCGGATCGGTGATCTCGGCGAGGTGCATGAGATCGTCCCATAGCCGGCGGCCATCGATCGGCAGGTTGCTCGTCATCAGGATTTTCCTGCGTTCGCCATCATGGAAAGGTCGTGCGTGCCGCTCTTCAGCGCTGCCGCGGCGAGTGCGTAGCCGCCGGTCGCGCCGTCGACAAAGTGCATGTGGTCGGCATGCGTCGGGAACGGCGTGAAACATGTCATCATCGCAGCCTGTTCCCGATGCAGGCCGAAGCGCACCGTTCCGTCACGCGCGGCCGCCGCGAGCTTCTGCTCGATCTCCTCTGCCAGCTCGGGGGTGCAGTCGATGATCATGCGCAACGCATCGTCGAATTTGCGATGATCGGAGTTCGCCACGACCTGCTTCATGTAGACCGAGGGAATGAAGGGCCCCACGCGCACGCGAAACTGAAAGATGAGGTAGTAGAGCGCCGTCCGGAACAGCGCGGCGATACGACGCAAGATCAGCGGGACGTTTCCGTACCGTGACGCTCGAGCCTCGAGCTCGATCCCCTGCGGAGGCCAGCGGAAAGATGGCCCTTGCGCGGGGACAGGGGCGTGGCCTTTCCGTTCGGCCAGCAGCACAAGCTCCTGCACCACCCGGCGGAAAGCGCGCTGGTCTGCCCGCTCGCCCGGAACGACCAGGATCGCGAGTACAAGGCCGTGCTGTGACGGCATTTCCTCGAAGCGGCACGACAGTCCGCTCAGATCGGGACGGGTGCCGGGCGGCGCCGGTGGGATGGCAAAGAGTCCCCGTTTCATCGCTGCTTCGGCCCAGGCGAGTCCCCCGCCGGCGAACATCGCATAGGTCACATCGTCCGACGGAGCGAACCGCGCAACGCGCACGTCAAGACCGTTGTCCCGGATGGTCTTGACCGGAACCATGGCGCCACGCAGTTCGAGCGAGAGCTCATCCTGCGCCCAGCTGAGTGTCGCGGCCAGCGCGTCGCGCGCAGCATCGGCCCAGGAGGGCGGTACCGCAAAGCTCGCGCCGTCGCCGCCGAACACGAAAGGAAAGTCGCGGCCAAGGGTATTGATCACAGCCGCAATGCCCGCCGCACCGGCCATGTTGACGGCTTTGTAGCGGTTCGCGCGGATGGCGCTGGTGGAGCCGACGACATCGGTGGTCCCGATCAGCCAATCGTCAGGGAGCGGACGGTATAATGTCTCGTCCGTGACACTCGGAAAGCCGCGGAACACGGGAATCCGGTCGTAGAAATCTTCGCTGCCGGGATCGGATGTCACAAATCACCTGTCGCTAGCCGCTGCGTTACCGCGTTCTCATGCTTCAAGCGAGCGTCAAGTATCGGTCCGGCGCGTCCGTCGTCAGTTTGTCGATTCGAACCAGCGCAGAAAGCGGCCGCCAGCCACCCCCCGCATCAAGGCGATATTATATTCGGTGAAGATCTCCGGCCGATGCCAACCGCCGGTCGGCCAATTCGACACGGCGCGTTCGAGCCGCGGCAGGTCGATGGCGCGGCGGGCAAGTGGCGATCCGGACAGGGCGGCGATTTCGCGGGCGATCTCGTCACGCCGGCCACTGATCCGCCGGTGCCATTCCGCATCCTGCAGCCCGTGCCGGCGATTGGTGAGAACACTCTCCGGGAGAAGTCCCCACATCGCGCGACGGATCAGGGATCGATCGATGCCTTCGGCGAGATATTGTTCGGGCGGAACGCCAAAGCAATATGAAACCACATCGATGTCGGCGGTCGGGTCTCTCACCTCGACACCGGTAAATGCTTTCTCTGCGGCATGCCATTCCCCGACATAGTCAGCCTGCACAAGTCCCCGAATGCGCTCGTCGCGTCCTGCGCGATAATGAAAGTCGTGGCCGACCTGTCGTGCGCGCGCGGTCACGTTCATCGCGGCGGCAAAGTCGGGCCGGATCGGCGAATGGTCCTGCCATGGCGCGATGCGGTTCGCATGCCTGCGGCGAACCACCCAATCCCGCAGGCGGGGCGGCATGACCGGTTCAATGAACAGGTTGCGCGTGGCGGCCCAACGCGAGTGGGGCGAGCGCCGATAATAGAGTTGCCATTGACGAAGGGCGGTCAGCAAGCGGCCGCGCATGAGATGATCGATGGACTGCGACCAGCCATTCCAGCTGATGGTGTAATTGCCGTGCAATCCGCCGAGCAGCACACGCCGGCCCTGCGACCGCGCGAGCCGCAGGATCGACAGAACCCAGCCAAGGTTTGTCGGATTTCTCACCGGCGCCTCAAGAGCGATGAAGAACCGGTCGAGCTCGGCGAGATCGTCGGCCACATTGTTCGGCACATAGGTGACATCGATGGTGCCGGCCGCCTTCGCGACCGCTTCGACGAAAGGCCTGGCGTCTGCGTAGTGCCCGTCCTGTACGGGTCCATCGAAGTCGGCGCCTGGCACACCGGTGAACGCCGCCAGACGTTGACCGGTCTCGGCGAGCGCGCGCGCTGTGAGTGCTGTCACTGACGACGAGTCGAGCCCGCCACTGAGGAGGCAACCGAGCGGGTGAGCGCTGCGCAGCTGGCGTCGCACCGCGATGTCGAGCTGCTCGCGCAGCCCGTCCGCATAATCCTGGTCGGAAGCGTATCGCACCGGTTTGACATCACGTGGCGACCAGTAGCGCTGATGCGAGATCGCACCTTGCTCATCGACGTGCATGACGTGCGCCGGCGGCACGCGATACACGTCCTTATAGATGGTGGTTGCATGGTCCGCGTGATTGAGCACCAGGAAATCGGCGAACTTTTCCTCGCTCAACTCTCGCAGCACGTCCTTCAGCGCGAACAGGCCGTTCGGCATGGTCGAGAACGCAAAGAAGCGCCGATTGCGATGCCACATGACGACATTCAGCCCGAGATGGTCTCGCGCGAGCGTCAGGCGACGGGTTCGCGGGTTCCAGATCGCGGCCGCGAACGGACCGCGCAGCATCGGCCACACATCGTCGCCGAATTTTTCGAAGGCCTCGAGTACGATCCGTGAGTCCGGCGAGTTCAAGGCTTCGTGCGGCGAAAGTCCGAGACGGCGAAGCATGTCGTCGCGATTGTCGAGCCGAAGATCGGCCGTGATGATCGCACCACTCGCACTGCGATAAGGTTGATGATCGCTGCGGTCCTCGGGCGTCATGCGCATCAGCACATGCACGAGGCCGACATGTCCGCTGACGGCGATGTCGGATCGGTCAGGGCCGTGCGCGCGCAGTGC
>NZ_DATMRV010000211.1:0-9065 GCF_035565795.1 Pseudorhodoplanes sp. | reverse complement strand
CAATTGAACCTCTCATCACACCAAACAGAACATCTTCGTTGTTTCGGCCGCTATCGACGACCCGCAACCGGCGCGATCCGCATACGCACAGCGATCACGCAAAGGTTTCAAACTCGCATCTCATTTTCTTCTAATCGCGCAGCCTCGCAATCTCGCAATGCAGTGTCGTGAAGTTGCCATGAACGACCGGTACAGGTCTGGGCGCTAGGAGGAGGGGTAACGAGAAGGAGGACCGTCATGAGGCTATCATCCGGCGATCCAGCCCCCGTCGCTTACCCTGCTTTTCGTCGGCCGGCCTGCCCGTCCTGCGGTAATATACAATTCGCGGCCGCGGGTACCGAGTTTGTTGGGCAGGGTAAGATCACGAATATTTGGGCCTGCGATAGCTGCGACCACGAATTCCGTACGGCGCTCGCGGTGCCATACGAAAACTGACTCCCGATCAAAGCAAAGAAAAAAGGGCTCACCGGCACATGCGGTGAGCCCTTTCCCTTTTCGGGCGCCCGCATACCGGTGATTTAATACCCGTAGAGCCTGGCCGGGTTGTCGATCAGCAGCTTCTTCTGCAGCGCCGCATCGGGAGCGATCTTTGGCAGAAGGTCGACCAGGTCGGCCTCGTCCGCGTCATGCGTCGAGTTGGGATGCGGGAAATCCGTGCCCCACAACACGCGGTCGGGACTGGCCTCCACGATCCTGCGAGCGATCGGAACCGCCTTGTCGTAAGGCGGCATGTCGATCCGTTCCGACCCCGAGACCTTGATCCAGCAGCGATCGAGCTTTGCGAGATCGAGCAGCGCCTCAAGCGGTTTCTGATCGACGCCGTCCTTTGCCGGCACCCGCCCCATGTGATCGATCACGAACGGCAGCGTCAGCCCGCGCATCATGTCCGACAACGGAATGATGTCTGGCGCGTCCACGTGCAGCACCACATGCCAGCCAAGCGGCTTGATGCGGCGCAGGACGTTGGCGAACACGTCCATGTCCGGCGAGCCGCCGAGATGCTTCACGAAGTTGAAGCGCGCGCCGCGCACCCCGGCCCGATGCATGACCGGAATGTCGGAGCCCGGCGTATTGGCGTCGATGATCGCAACGCCGCGATAGAGCTCCGGCTGCCAAGCCAGCGCATCGAGCATCGCGCGATTGTCACTGCCATGGCAGCTCGCCTGCACGATCACGGCGCGCGTCAGCCCGAGATGATCGTGCAACGCTTTCAGCGTCTCCTTCGGCGCATCCTCGGGCGTATAACGCCGGTTCGGCGCATAGGGAAACACGCTGCCCGGACCGAACACATGGCAATGCGCGTCGCATGCATTCGGCGGAAGCTGGAATACCGGCTTCCGCCGCTTCGAAAAGTCGATCTGCGACATCAGCGCTTCTCGATGCCGGCCTTCTGAATGACGTCAGCCCACTTGGCGATGTCGCTCTTCAGGCGGTCCTGAATTTCCTGCGGCGTCGAGCCGCGTGCGTCGATGCCGAGTTCGAGCGCCTTCTTCTTCACTTCCGGATCGGCCAGCACTTCGTTCAGCGCCTTGTTCAAGGTGGCGATCACGTCCGGAGGCGTACCGGCCGGCGCGAAGATCGCGTTCCAGGATGTGACGTCCCATTTCGGTTCGCCCGCCTCTTTCGCGGTCGGAGCATCCGGCAGATAGGCGCCGCGCTTCGAGCCCGAGATCGCGACTGGGATGAACTTCTTGGCCTCGAGGCCGCCGCGAAGCGCAGCGTAGAACTCGGCTCCCATCTGGATGTCATTGCGCTCAAGCGCCACCAGCACGTCGCCGGAGGTCTTGAACGGCACGATCACGAAATTCAGCCCGGAGACCGACTTGAACAGCTCAGCGCCGAGATTCTGGCTCGAGCCTGCGGCGATGGTGCCGACGTTGAGCTGCCCCGGCTTCTCCTTCGCGGCTTTCACAAAGTCGCCGAGCGTCTTGTAGGGGCCGGTGGCGTTGGTCACCAGGACGAGGTCGAAATATCCCATCGCCGAAACCGGCGCGAAATCCTTGATCGGATCGAACGGCAGGCTCTTGAACAGACCGACGCTGACAGCCGTGCCGTTCGAGAAGACCGCGAGCGTGTAACCATCGGCCGGCGACGACATGACTGCGCGCGCCGCGGAAATGCCACCGGCGCCCGGATTGTTTTCGACCACAAAACGCTGGCCAAGCTTCTCGCCGAGCTTCTCGGCCACGAGCCGTGTCGTGATGTCGGCAACGCCCCCCGCGCCGAAGGGCAGAACGATCTTCACCGGACGGTCCGGATATTTGCCCTGGGCCGCAGCAGGCAACGGAGCCAGCAACATTGCGGCAAGCCCGGCGAGGGCAAGGCCTGTCGTGCGGAACCGGCGCGCAGGATTGTTCTTGTGATGCATGGCTAGATCTCCCAATCAGCCGCCAAAAAGCAGACTTTGCGCCGCAAGGGCAAGTCCCAAAAGCTGCATGGATGGTCGCGGGGGAGCTCAGAACTCGCGGCCGAGCCTCCGGTCGAGCGAGAGCGAGATCAACTGCGACCCGTAAGAGCCCAGCACGGTCGAGATCGGGCCGACCTATCGCGGCGGAATGTCGCCCGCGTCCCAGCCCTGCTTTGTCGCATCGCGATAAGCCATGAAGGTCCCAGCCGCGATCGCCTCGCGCGCCCCACGCATCAGGGACTGATAATAGGCGAGATTGACCTGCGTCAGCAGCATCCCGCCGAGCGCCTCGTTCGCCTTCACGAGGTGATGCAGATACGCACGCGAATAGGTCCGCGTCGCAGGATCGCTGCTGCGCTCATCGAGCGGACGAGGGTCATCGGCGTGCCGCGCATTCTTCAGATTGACCGGACCATGCCGGGTGAAGGCCAGGCCATGGCGGCCATTCCTCGTCGGCATCACGCAGTCGAACATGTCGACACCGCGCCACACCGCCTCGATCAGGTCGTCCGGCGTGCCCACGCCCATCAGGTAACGCGGCCGGTCCGTCGGCAATTCCGGCGCCACGATATCAATCATCGCCAGCATCACCGCCTGCGGCTCGCCGACGGCAAGACCACCGATCGCGTAGCCCTGGAAGTCCATCCCGACGAGGGCCCGCGCGCTTTCCACCCGCAGCTCCGGGTCGTCGCCGCCCTGCACGATGCCGAACAGCGCGTATCCGGGCTTTGCACCTTCAAATGCGCGCTTTGAGCGCTCCGCCCAGCGCAGCGACAGCTGCATCGCGCGTTTGATCTCCTCGCGCTTTGCCGGCAGGCGCAGGCATTCGTCGAGCTGCATCGAAATATCCGCCCCGAGGAGCCGCTGAATTTCGATCGCGCGCTCGGGAGACAATTCGTACATCGTCCCGTCGAGATGAGAGCGGAACGTCACCGCGCGCTCGTCGAGCTTGCGCAGCTGCGACAGCGACATGACCTGGAAGCCACCGGAATCCGTCAGGATCGGCTTGTTCCAGTTCATGAACCTATGCAGCCCGCCAAGCGCTGCGACCCGCTCGGGACCCGGTCGCAGCATCAGATGATACGTGTTGGCGAGCAGGATATCGGCGCCGGTGCGCGCGACATCGTCGGTCGTAATCGCCTTCACCGTCGCCTGCGTGCCGACCGGCATAAAGGCCGGCGTTGCGATCCGGCCATGCGCGGTCTCGACCTCGCCGGCGCGCGCTGAGCCATCGGTTGCGATCAGGTGGAAGGAGAAGGGCTTGGTCATTGTCCGGGATGTAACAGGCAGGCGTCGCCGTAGGAATAGAACCGATAGCCGGTCGCGATGGCATGGGCATAGGCGCGCTGCATCGTCTCGAGCCCGGAAAAGGCCGCGACCAGCATGAACAGGGTCGATCGCGGCAGATGGAAATTGGTCATCAGGAGATCGGTAGCGCGGAAGCGATAGCCCGGCGTGATGAAGATATCGGTCTCGCCGCGGAAAGGGCGCACCCTGCCCGCGTCATCGGCCGCGCTCTCCAGCAGCCGCAAGGCCGTGGTCCCGACCGGCACCAGACGCCCGCCCCTTGCGCGGACCTCGTTCAGCGCGGCCGCCGTCGCCTCGTCGATCTCACCCCATTCCGCATGCATCCTGTGAGCGGCAGTGTCGTCCGCCTTCACCGGCAGAAAGGTGCCGGCGCCGACATGCAGCGTCAGCTTGTGCAAGGACACGCCGGCGGCCTGAAGTCGCGATGCCAGATCGGGCGTGAAATGCAGCGCGGCGGTTGGAGCGGCGACGGAGCCCTCCTCGTCCGCGAACATGGTCTGATAATCGGCAGCATCACGCTCGTCGGCCTTGCGCTTGCCGGCGATATAGGGCGGCAGCGGCATTTCCCCGCGCTCGGCGATGGCCTGATCGAGGACCGCGCCATGAAACGCAAAGGACAGCGTCACCTCGCCGGCGTCGCCCTTGTGCTCCACCGTCGCATCGAGCTGGCCGAGAAAGCAGACCTTGCCCTCGTCGCCGAAACGGACGATGTCGCCCTCCTGCAGACGCTTCGCCGGCTTGACGAAGGCGAGCCAGCGCGAGCCATCGAGCCGCTTGTGCAGCGTCGCCTCGATCTTCGGCTCCTCGCCACGGCCGATGCGCCTCCCGAACAGCCTCGCCGGAATGACCTTGGTGTCGTTCACCACCAGCGCATCGCCTGCACGCAACAGCTCAGGCAGATCGCGCACGATCCTGTCTTCGGTCTCCGGCGTCTCGCCCGGGCGCACGACCATCATCCGCGCGGAATCGCGCGGCGACGCCGGACGCAGAGCGATGCGTTCCGGCGGCAGGTCGAAATCAAAGAGAGATGTGAGCATTCGCCATCCTGTACCTCCCCCTGCAAGGGGAAGGTCGGCGCACGAAGTGCGCCGGGTGGGGGTCAATCATAGAGAACCCCACCCCGACCGCCTTCGGCGGCCGACCCTCCCCTTTCAGGGAGGGATAAGAAACTACGCATCCGCCGCGATCGTCGCCTTGATGATCTTGTCGGGATCACGCACCGGTTCGCCGCGCTTGATCTTGTCGACATTTTCCATGCCGGAGATCACCTTGCCCCAGACCGTGTATTGACGGTCAAGGAAGGTCGCGTCATCGAACACGATGAAGAACTGGCTGTCGCCGGAATCCGGGTTCTGCGCGCGCGCCATAGAGACGACGCCGCGCACGTGCGGCTCGGCGTTGAACTCCGCCTTCAGTTTCTTGCCCGAACCGCCGGTCCCGGTGCCCTGCGGGCAGCCGGTCTGCGCCATGAAGCCGTCGATCACGCGGTGAAAGACGATGCCGTCATAGAAGCCGTCGCGCACCAGTTCCTTGATGCGTGCAACATGGTTCGGCGCAAGGTCGGGACGCATCTCGATGACGACGTCGCCCTTGGTAGTCTCGAGCTTCAGTGTGTTTTCCGGATCGGCCATATCGGATCTCCCTATTTCTTGTCGGCCTGCACAAAGGCGCGCGTGATGCGATCTGGATCCTGCACCGGTTCGCCCTTTTTGATCTTGTCGACATTGTCCATGCCGGACACCACCTCGCCGATCACCGTATATTGACCGTTCAGATGCGGGGCTTCGGCGTAGGTGATGAAGAACTGACAATTGGCCGAGTTCGGGTCGCTCGCGCGCGCCATGCCGACCACGCCACGGCGGAATGGCACCTGCGAGAACTCGGCCTTGATGTTCGGATATTTCGATTTACCGCGTCCGTCGCCGCGCTCACCGTCGCCGGTCTGCGCCATGAAGCCGGGAATGACGCGGTGGAACGGCACATTGTTGTAGAAGCCATCACGCGCGAGCTGCTTGATGCGCTCGGCGTGGCCGGGCGCGATGTCGTTGCGCAGACGGATGACGACATTGCCCTTGGTGGTTTCAAGCACCAGCGTGTTCTGCGGATCGGATTGGGCGGATGCGGGCTGGACCGGCGCCACAAGCGCAAGCGCGGTCAGCAGCACGGCAAGAATGCGGATCATGAAGGCTCCCTGAGCGTCCAGGAACTAGGACGAGAATTTGGCTTTGAGCCGCGCTGCGACAGATGCGGGCACAAATTGCGAAATGTCGCCACCCATCTTGGCGATCTGGCGCACGAGTGTGGCAGTGATCGGGCGCACCGCCGGGGATGCCGGCAGGAACACGGTCTGGACCTCCGGCACCATCGCGCCGTTCATGCCAGCCATCTGCATCTCGTAATCGAAATCGGTGCCGTCGCGCAGGCCGCGGATCAGCAGGGTCGCGCTTTCGCGCTGCGCTGCCCGTACAACGAGATCGTCGAATGTCAGATAGCCGAACTCGCAGCCGGTCTCTTTGGCCACCGGCTTGCAGACCTCGGCCAGCATATCCATCCGCTCCTGCGGGGTGAAAACCGGGGTCTTGCCGGGATGGACGCCGATAGCAAGCACGAGCCGGTCGGCCAGCCTTGCGGCCTGCCGGACGACGTCGAGATGACCGTTGGTGACCGGGTCGAACGATCCGGCATAAAGGGCGATGCGCGGCATAGGTCCGTCTAGCTTGCGGTCCACATTCCCGCAAGGGTCAGACAACGCCACACCCCGGACCGCGTTCCGGATTTCTCATAAATTTTGCGAGGGTCGAACCAAATTCCCTTTCGGGAGTCTTAAGCCCACACGGATGAGTTCAAGCCGGAAGGGCGCGCAGAAATCATGATCAAGGCCGCAACTGCGATGGCAAGTGCCGCCGCGCTGGCGGCCTTCCTGATATTCGCCGTTCCCGTGCTGGTGAATGCCAGTGCGCAGGTGCCCGGCCAGAAGAGCGACCGAGCCGACCTCTCCGATTGCGAACTCCGAAGCTGGCCGTATTACGCCCGCACCTGCGTTCGGGACGAGACCCGCAATGCCGGCCGATCGGTCAAAGTCCGGGTCGTTGCTCCCGACCGGATCACGCCCGACGAGATCAGGGCGGCGTCCGGCGCGGCGCCGGCCCGTCTCAGCCGCGCGGCGCTGCTCGACCGAGCTCCCTTGTCCAATTTGCCGCTGTCGAACCTGGTCGCTCCGTCGAGCTGGATGATGTCCTACGGCGAGGCGAAGCTGAATCTCGAGGCGGCCGACTTCATCCGACGCACCGTGCGCTGACCTTGCCGCTTCGGCGCAGGTCTCCGCGCCACAGCATCAGCTCAGGAACGGGACGCTCACCCAAAGCGTGAACCCGTTGATCATCAAGAGGCCGCCGAGAAGACCGACCGCCCCGCCGAAGAAGCTCAGCCAGACCACATCGGCGACGATCGCGACCGAAATCAAAACGATCGCGATCTGCAGCAATGCCTCGGCGTAGTCGAAATAGGGATCCTGTTTGAGCGCGTGGTCGCGCTTTGATTCCAGCTGCTTCGCGCGCGCGACCAGTTCTGTCTTGCCCTCGTTCGTCGTCGGCTCGGACTCATAGCGCGCGACGGTCGCGCGGTATTTGGCAGCCTTGTCCTTAAGCGCCGCACGCGCTTCATCCGGCAATCCGGGCGTCGCAAGCCAGGCCGCCTCGATCTCGTCGGCAGCCAGTGCGTATGCGGTCTGACGCATGTTCTTCGCCTGGAAGAAATTCCAGTAATTCGACGCCTCGACGTTGCTGTTGAGTGCGTCTTTGGTCGCGTTCTGGCCGCCAAGTCCGGTGATAGCGAGCAGCATCGCGAAGAATGCAATCGCAACCGCGGCCCGCTGCTTGAAGGTGTCTTTCGACTTTTCCGCATCCATCATTTCGGCAGCTTCGTCGGCCTTCATGGCGCCACCCCTTTTTGCCGCAGCGCTACGCGCCACGGCCGTGACAGACTTGTCCATGTGGAGAAGTTGAAGGGCTCGCGCGCCCGGATACGAACCGTTGGAGCGTTACGATCCGTTGGAAACGTCGTCGCCTTCTTCGGAGAGCCGCTCGACCGAGACCACACGTTCGTCTTCGGCCGTATCGAACACGATCACGCCCTGCGAGGAGCGGCTCACGATCCGGATGCCTTCGACCCGCGTGCGGATCAATTGTCCGCGGTCGGTCACCAGCATGATCTGGTCGGATTCTTCCACCGGGAAGGAGGCGACCAGCTTGCCGGTCTTCTTGCGGATGGTCTTGGCGCCCTTCTTGCCCTCGAGGATGCCCATTGCGACGATGCCTTTGCCGCCGCGATTGGTGATCCGGTATTCGTAGGAGCTGGTGCGCTTGCCCATGCCCTTTTCGGTGACGGTCAGCACGAACTGCTCGGCCGCCGACATCTCGACATAGCGCTGCTCGCCAAGTTCGATGGTATCGCCCCCGACGTCCTCCGCATCGGCCTCGTCGTCCGCATCGGCAGAATCGGCTTCATCGCCGCGGCGCACGGCATTGGCTCGCTTGAGATAGGCGGCCCGTTCCTCGGCAGTCGCATCGACATGGCGAAGGATCGACATGGAAATGATGCGATCACCCTCCTCCATCGAAATGCCGCGCACACCCATTGACGAGCGGCCGGCGAACACGCGCACATCCGACACTGCAAAACGGATGCACTGGCCGTTCGCGGCGGTCAGCAACACATCGTCGGTCTCGCGGCAGATCTGCACGTCGACGATGCCCTCGCCTTCGTCGAGCTTCATCGCAATGATGCCGGACGGGCGAACGTCCGAGAAATCGGACAGCTTGTTGCGGCGGACCGTGCCCTTCGTGGTCGCAAACATCACGTCGAGCGTGTCCCAGGTCGACTCGTCCTCGGGCAGCGGCATGATGGTGGTGATGCGCTCGCCCTGCTGCAGCGGCAGAATGTTGATGATCGCCTTGCCACGCGCCTGCGGCGCCGCCATTGGCAACTTCCAGACCTTGAGTTTGTAGACGCGGCCGAGCGAGGAGAAATACAGTACCGGCGCATGGGTGGACGCCACGAACAGCCGCGCCACGAAATCCTCGTCGCGCGTCTGCATCCCGGCGCGGCCCTTGCCGCCGCGGCGCTGCGCCCGATAGGTCGAAAGCGGCACACGCTTGATGTAGCCCTGATGCGACACGGTGACGACCATGTCCTCGCGGTGGATGAGGTCTTCCTCTTCCACCTCGTCCATCTGCTCGACGATCTCGGTCCGGCGCGGCGTGGCGAAGTCATCCCTCACCTTCGCCAGCTCTTCCTTCACGATGGCCTGGATGCGCGCGCGCGAGCGCAGGATCTCAAGATAGTCGCTGAT
>NZ_DATMRV010000210.1:0-11392 GCF_035565795.1 Pseudorhodoplanes sp. | reverse complement strand
GATATGAAAATCACGAAGATCGAAGACATGCACGCCGACGGTGGCTGGCGCACTCTATCTTTCATTAAGATTTCCACCGATCAGGGAATCGTAGGCTGGGCCGAGACGTGTGAAGGCATGGCCGGACCTGGCCTCACGATGGTGATCCGAAGGCTTGCCGAGCGCTTGATAGGTCGCGATCCGCGCGATGTTGGGCCGATTGGTACGGATCTCTATGTTGCAACGCAAATGGCCCATGGCGGGATGATGGCGCAAGCCATCGCCGCGCTGGAAAATGCCTGTCTCGACATCAAGGGAAAGGCTGCCGGGCTTCCGGTGCATGCGCTTTTTGGCGGCGCGTATAGAACGCGCCTTCCGGTGTACTGGTCGCATTGTGGAACCTATCGCGTTCGCAGCGCTGAACTGTTTGAGAAAGTAAACAACACACCACCGATCCGGACGCTGGACGATCTCAAGGCGCTCGGAAAGGAAGTCGTCGCGCGCGGTTTCAAAGCTCTCAAGACCAACACGCTCCTGTTCGACGGTGATCGGCCGCGCCAATACCGGCCGGCCTTTGTGGGAGGCGCCGGACATCCAGAGTTCAACCTGTCGCCCACCTTGCTGGAGGCGATCACGGAGCAACTCGCGGCGTTCAGAGAGGGCATCGGCCCGCACACCGGGCTGATGATCGATCTGAATTTTCACTATAAACCCGAAGGACTGCGGCAGATCGCAAAGGCTGTGGAGCCCCACCGGCTGACTTGGCTTGAGATCGACTCACACACACCGGACGCCCTGGCAGCAATCCGACGCTCGACAACGACGCCAATCGGCGCATTGGAGACCATCTATGGGCGCCGTGCTCTCAAGCCTTATCTCGACGCCCAGGCTGTCGACGTCGTGATTGTGGACCCGCAATGGAACGGCTTCGTGGAAGCGATGCGCATTGCCAGTCTCGCCGACCTCTACGAGGTCAATGTCGCAGCGCACAATGCTCACGGCTATCTATCGACACTCATGGGCGCGCATCTCTGCGCCGCCATTCCGAATTTCCGGATAATGGAATTTGACGTCGACGAGGTTCCGTGGGCAGCAGACTTCTTCACACACCCGCCGGTTATCGAAGATGGGCAGATGCTCTTGCCCACTGGCTCGGGCTGGGGTTGCGACGTCCGCGAGGAAGCCATTCTGGCGCGGCCACCGAAGAACGTCGGAAACGCAACATGGCTGCTCGATTTTCACCGCCGTCATGGTGTGGCTGTCTGAAGCGTGTCGTGACGCCCGACATCACGCATTCCGCTTATTCGAATGGCCGCGTGCAATGACCGAGCGCTGCCCACACAACACCAACAAGCAACGTTCATGACGTGTGCAACGAGAGTCGATCGCCATTGCATCCAACTCTGACGCGGGTATCGTATTGGCCATCGTATCCAGTCGAGTTCGTGTATGAAAATTACTGATGTCACACTCACGCTTTTCGCGTGGGAGGGTCTGCCGACTATCTCGTATCACGTTGTCCAGAAGGCCGGGCAAAAGCACGATCTCGGCCTGCTGACCATCTCGACGGACGAGGGAATCGAGGGGCACGCGTTTCTGGGAAAGGTCATCGAGCCTGGTTCATCAGATGCCGCCGGCCTGATCCGATATCTGAAGCCAGCCTTGATGGGGCAGGATCCGCTTCAGCGCGAACGGCTCTACCATGCGATCTGGCGCCGCAGTCGGCTGGCCACGATCCGCGCGATCGGCGCCGTGGACGTTGCACTGTGGGATATCGCTGGCAAGGCCGCTAACATGCCGATCCATCGGCTGCTCGGATCCTATCGCGAGAAGATTCCGGCCTATTGCAGTTCGGATCATTTGCCGCATCCTGAGGCTTATGCCGAAGAGGCGATCGCGTTCAAGGAGCGGGGATGGCACGCCTACAAAATCCACCCCGCCGGTCACTGGCGCGAAGACATCGCAATCTGCGAAGCAGTTCGGAAAGCCGTCGGCGACGATTTTACGCTGATGCTCGACTCGACTTTTCTCTACGATTTCCCGGCGGCGATGCGCGTAGGACGCGCGATCGAAGAAATGGACTTCTACTGGTACGAAGACCCGCTCGGCGATCACGACATCTACAACTACAAGAAGCTGAAGGAGAAGCTCGACATCCCGATCATGGCGACCGAACGCCCGATCGCAGGTTTCGACTCCTACGCGATCTGGGTCACCGAGCGCGCCACCGACTATCTGCGCGGCGACGTCGCGATCAAGGGCGGCATCACGTCGCTCGTGAAGACAGCGCATCTGGCCGAAGCTTTCGCGATGAACTACGAGGTGCATGTCGGCGGAAATTCCATCAACAATCTCGCGAACCTCCACGTCGAACTCGCGATCCGCAACACCGAGTTTCACGAGATCCTTATGCCGGAGACGGCCGCCGTGTACGGCTTGTTGAACGAGCCGATGGTGGACCGCGAAGGCTACATTCACCCGCCTGAAGGTCCGGGTCTCGGCGCCGAGATTGATTTTGATCTCATCAAATCCAAGACCATAGCCGTACTGTCCTGACGATGTTGCAGGTCAACGACATCGCCGTTGTTGACTATCGCTCCGGCCGGCCTGTTGCCTTGACGGGCCCACTGTCGTTCGACGTCGCTGAGGGCGAGATTTTCGGTCTTGTCGGGGAAAGCGGCAGCGGCAAGACGATGTGCGGCTTGGGCCTCATTCGGCTGGCGCCGGCAACGTCGCGCATCAGCGGCAGCGCGGTGCTTCGGGGAAAGGACCTTGTCGCGGCATCAGAGCGCGAAATGCGGAGGATCCGCGGCGCCGATATCGGCATGATCTTTCAGGAGCCGATATCTGCGCTCAACCCCGTATTCACACTGGAGACGCAGCTCATTGCATCAATCAGAGCGCACCAGAAGCTGAGTAAACGGGAGGCGCGAGCGAAGGCCGTCGAGCTCATGCGCCTCGTCGGCATCCCCGATCCGGAATCGCGGCTTAAATTCTATCCACACCAGCTCTCCGGCGGACTGGCGCAACGCGCAATGATAGCGATGGCGCTGTCGTCCGGCGCCAAATTCCTGATCGCGGACGAGCCGACGACATCGCTTGATGTCACGATCCAGGAACAGATTATCCAGCTCATCGAAAGGCTGGCGCGCGAGAGCGGCATTTCGGTGCTTTTTATCAGTCACGACCTCGGTGTCGTCGCCCGTCTGTGCAGGCGCGTTGCCGTGCTTTATGCGGGCGAAATCGTGGAGATCGGCACAACCGAACAGTTGCTGCGCGACCCCCAACATCCCTACACCAAGGGCTTGCTGCGATGTGCGCCGGATTTCGATGAGGTCGGCTCCATACGTCGCGGCATTCCGGGGACACCGCCGATAGCCGGTCAACTTACCGTCGGCTGCCGCTTTCGCGAGCGATGCACTTTCGCAATCGAGCTTTGCGCGACGCCTCAGGTTCTGGCGGAGCGAGCGCCCGGTCACAGCGTCAGATGCTGTCGGTCGGAAGCGCTTCGGGGTCAAGCTGCATGACCGTACTGCTGCAGGTTCGCGATCTCACCGTAACGTATCGGTCGCGCAACCGCGGCACCCTGACCGCCGTAGCAGGCGTATCGCTCGACATTCATGAAGCGACCACGTTGGCTCTCATCGGAGAATCCGGATCCGGAAAATCGTCGGTCGCGCGCGCGATCTGCGGATTGACCATGGTCGAGAGCGGGGCAATCAAGATTGACGAATGCGATCTCCCGCGAGAGATCGACCCTGCGAGCGCGGCCGGCCAGCACGGCATTCAGATTGTCTTTCAGGATGCGTCGTCGTCACTCGATCCGCGCTGGCCCATCTGGAAAAGCGTTTCGGAACCCAGACGTGCGCGTTCGCGCTCCAGTTCCGCTGAACATCGGCGCGCGGCGGTATCGCTTTTAAATCGCGTCGGCTTGCCCGCCTCCTTTGCAGATCGGCGCCCTCACCAGCTGTCCGGCGGGCAACGTCAACGGGTCACGATCGCCCGTGCGCTCGCTGCCGATCCACGCATCGTGATCCTCGACGAAGCCGTGTCCGCGCTGGACGTCTCGGTTCGCAACGAAATCCTCGCACTGCTTGACGAACTCAAACGCGAACGGCGTCTGACCTATCTTTTCATCTCGCATGACATGGGCGCCGTGGCGCAGATCGCAGGCGACGTCGCGGTGCTCTACCTCGGCAAAGTTGTGGAAGCGGGCCGCGCGGAAACTGTGATCCGTCATCCCTTGCATCCTTATACGCGCGCCCTTATCGCGGCTGTGCCAAGCATTCATCCGGAGCGGCGCCGGTGCGCCACACAGGCGATTGGCGAACCGGACGACCCTGCCAATCCACCGTCCGGCTGCCGGTTCCATCGTCGCTGCCCTTACGTCATCGATCGATGTCGCAGTGACGAGCCGGCCCGGCGTGAGTATGATTTCCGAGACATTGCCTGTCATCGTGCGGAAGACATCAAGAAACTGACCGCAAATGCCTAGGGAGAAAAGCCGTGATATCACTGCGTTGGTGTACGCTCGCTTTGTACGTGTCGTTGCTTCCAACATTTTCGGTCACGTCCGCAAATCAGGGGCATGCAGGCCCGGCTGACAACACGCTGGTCGTCGGCGCGCTGACTGATCCACAGACACTCGACCCCGCCAGCGGGACGCTCGGAACCGACATTCCGTTTCTTTATCCGCTCTATGATCGTTTGATCGATTTCGAACCGAAGACTCTGGAGTTACGGCCCGGCCTCGCAACGTCTTGGAGCTGGTCCGATAACCGGCGCGCGCTGCAGCTGAAACTGCGCCCGGGAGTCAAGTTTCATGACGGCACCTCTCTCGATGCGGCCGCGGTCAAGACCAACATCGAGCATTTCAAATCGCTACGAAAGAATTTCGATCTTGACGGAGTGACATCGGTCGAGGTCGTCGACCCGCAAACTGTTGTCCTCCACCTCGACAAGCCGAACTCGACTCTGCCCGGTTTGCTCGCAGAACGCGCCGGCATGATGCTCTCGCCGGCCGGCCTCGAAAAATACGGCAAGGATTTCGGTCAGCATCCGGTCGGTACCGGACCATTCATGCTGAAGGAATTGGTAGCCGGAAAGGCCGTCGTCTATCAGAAATTCCCGGACTACTGGAACAAGGGAGAGCCGAAGCTCGATCTGATCGAATTTCGCGTCATTCGCAACGCGACCTCGCTGGTGTCTGCACTGCAGTCCGGGCAGCTCGACTATGCGGCCAACCTCGATCCGATCAACCTGCCGGTGTTGCAGCGCAATGCCAACCTGCGCGTCGCAGTCGAGCCGACGATTGCTTTCAGCATCATCAACCTGAACTCAGGCACTCCCCCACTCAACGATGCGCGCGTTCGCCGCGCGATCGCCATGTCGATCGACCGTCAGGCTCTCGCCAATGCCGCATTCGGCGCAGCCGCCAAGGCTTTGCCGGCGAACCTGCCCGTGCCGCCGAACTATTGGCCAAGCACGCCGGCCCTTGAGAAGGTCTTCACCTACAGGCCTGAGGAGGCAAAGAAACTGTTGGCCGAGGCCGGCTATCCGGATGGCATCACATTCAGCCTGTGCGCGCCTGCGTCCGCCGGGACACCCCTGCCCGCACCCAAGCTGGTCGACATCATGCGTGAGCAGATGAAGCCGGTCGGGATCAAAGTTGAATCGCAGCAAGTAGCGAGCGGCGCGGCTTGCGTCGAGATGTTCAACAAGAAGGCGATGCCGACATTCATGGCAACGTGGTCGGGCCGCCCGGACCCTGCGATCACCTATGCGCAGGTCCTGAGCACAAAAACCGCGTATAATGTCGGTCAGACCAAGTTTGGTGAAGCAGAAGACGTGATCGCTCAGCTCTATGCGACCTCTGACCGTGGAGAGCAGAAGAAGCTGATCGACAAGCTCAACGCACTGTGGGTCGAGCACGTGCCGATGATCACCCTCTACTATTATGTGAACGCGGTGGCCTACAATGCCAAGCTAGCAGGTGAACAGCCAAACCTCCTTGGCAGACCGTACGTTCGCACGCTCTACTTCAAGAAGTAGGCGCTTGAACCGGTCATCCGATGCGGACGATCATTCTGCGACGGCTCGCGGCGCTGCTGCCGACTGCTCTGCTCGGCAGCCTGATCATATTTGGCATCGTTCATCTCACTCCCGGCGGGCCGGCAGCTGCTATTGCTGGCCCCGACGCTGGCCCGGAGGTGATTGCCCGCATCAATCATGAACTCGGCCTCGACCGCCCCATCCTGGTTCAGTTCGGATCGTGGGCGTGGCATCTCGCGCATGGCGATTTCGGCCGTTCGCTGATGAATCGTGAATATGTCAGCACGCTCATCGCGCAGCGCCTGCCGGTCACCGCGACACTGGCGATTGAGGCACTCATTCTGGCATTGCTGGTTGGAGTTCCGCTCGGCGTCTATGCGGCCGTTCGGCGGGGAACAGCAACGGACACGGCGGTCAAAACGCTGTCGGGCCTGACCCATGCATTTCCCGAATTCTGGGTCGGGATCATGGCGATCAGCCTCTTCGCCCTGCAGCTTGCCTGGGTCCCTGCGACCGGCTTTGTTCCAATCTCAGCCGGGGTTAAGGCACATCTGATCTCCGTTGCGCTGCCTGCATCGACGCTCGCGCTCGGGCCCTGTTCGGTAATCGTGCGCTTCACACGATCCTCGATGGTCGAGGCTCTCGGCGGAAATTATGTTCGGACGGCGTGGGCGCTCGGGCTGACGCCGATGCAGATTTACTGGCGTTTTGCACTCAAGAACGCATTGATCCCGATTGTCACGATCACCGGCATCGTGTCCGGCACGCTGATTGGCGGCGCCGTTCTTGTGGAGCGCGTGTTCGCGCTGCCGGGAATCGGCGATCTGCTGGCGGAAGGCGTCCTGCAGAAGGACTTTCCCGTCGTGCAGGGCGCGACCGTTCTGATGATGGGGATCGTCATCTTCATCAATCTTGTGGTGGACGTCACCTGCGCCCTCCTCGATCCGCGCACAAGGGCGTCATGACCGCAGCCATCGAGCAATCCGTCAAGGACCGTCCCGGAGCACGCTTGCCGCGCATCGTGCGCTTGATGTGGCGTCGGCCGTCATTCGGGATTGCGGTCGTCTATCTCGTCGCGATCATCGTCGTCGCGGTGTTCGCGCCGTGGCTCGCGCCCTATGATCCGATCAAGCAAAATCTCGGCAATCCGCTGGCCGAGTTTTCGAGGGAGCACCTGCTCGGCACCGACGACCTCGGGCGGGATGTCCTCAGCAGGTTGATCTGGGGCGCACGGCCAACACTGGTCGGCACCCTGGTCGCGATGGCAACCGCCTGTGCGATTGGAATCCCGTGGGGGCTTGCTGCGGGCTATTCCGGGGGCGTCATCGATCTTGTCCTGATGCGCGTCGCGGACTCCATTCTCGTCTTCCCCGGTGTGGTGCTCGCCCTGGCGCTCACAAGCGCGTTCGGCCCCAGTCTGGTCAGCACGATGATATCGCTCGGAATCGTCGTATCGCCCGTGCTGGCGCGCGTGGTTCGCGCAGGCGTGCTCACCGTGTCCTACAAGGATTATGTCACGGTCACCCGGATGTACGGACTATCGTCCTGGCATCGCGTTACACGGCACGTGCTGCCGAACGTCATGGCGCCGACGGTCGTGCAAATCACATTGCTGTCCGGGCTTGCTGTGCTGGCGCAGACGGGCCTGAATTTCCTCGGCCTTGGCGTTCCGAATCCTCACCCGAGCTGGGGCTCGTCCGTCGCCGAGACGTTCCGCTACGTCGTGGTGGATCCGACCGCGCCGATCCTGCCGGGCCTCGCCACCGTTTTCACGGTGCTCGCGCTCTACCGCATCGGCGACGAGATCCGCGACCTACTCGATATCGACCGATAACAGAAGAAACAAAGTGACAGGCAGTTTGGAAAAGTCGCCCTTAGCACTAGGCCACCTTCGCATCATCGATCTCGGCGAAAACATCGCGTCGCAATATTGCTCGCGTCTGTTTTCGGATTTCGGAGCGGACGTCATTCTTGTCGAACCGCCCGGGGGCTCGGCAACCCGACGCATCGGACCGTTTCGAGCCAACGGCGATTCACAACTGTTCCTGCATCTGAACCTCGGCAAGCGTTCGATCACAGCCGATCGCTCGAGCTCCGCCGGATGGGAGCACATTCTCGACCTGGCAAAAAACGCCGACGTGATCCTCGTTCCGCCGGGTGCAGATCGGAAAGCGATCGCCGGGCAGAACGATCAGGCCGTCATCTGCCTGATCAGCGATTTCGGAGAGGATGGGCCGCGCGCGGCATGGCGTGGCGGCGAAATGATCCATCAGGCGCTCTCGGGCGTCATGTACCGCAACGGAAGGCCCGATCGGGAGCCTTTATACGGCGTCGGCCATCGCGCCTCCTACACGTCGGGTGTTGCTGCTTACACCGCGGCCTTGTCTGCAATCTTCGCCCGGCAAAGACTGGGACGGGGTCAGGAGATCACCATCGATGTATGCGAAACTGCCGCATCGATGACGTACGGAATGGCTAGCCAGTATTTCTATAACGGCGTCGTCGACTCGCGTTCCACAGCACCGCGACTGCCCTCGGCGGTCGTGCGGTGCCTGGATGGATGGCTCTCGGTCTTCATCTACGACTATCGCTGGCGCGACACCTGGGCTGCGCTCGGCGCACCGGAGATGGCAACCGATCCTCGCTTTGCCAACGTGGAAGACCGCATGGACCGCTGGCCGGAGGTCGTCCGGTTGATCGAGCGACAGACCGAGAACATGCGTGCCGATGACGTGGTGCGAGCACTGCAATCGGTCGGCGCCATCGCGGCCAAGGCGGCGACGCCCGCCGATCTTGCCGTCTCGGATCACCTGAAGGCGCGAGATTATTGGGAGCAGATCGATACCCCCGAGGGACCTCGCCGCATCCTGGGAGCGCCATTTCGCATGTCGGCCACGCCGCGGATCGTACGCGGCGATGCACCGAGGCTGAATCCGGCGCACAACCGGGACGCCGTGGCATGATGATCGAACATCACGGTCCTCTTGCCGGCGTGCGCGTCATGGACATGACAACGGCCTGGGCTGGTCCGTTTGCCGGGCGTGTGCTCGCGTATCTCGGCGCTGAAGTGATCCACATCGAATCGGCAACCCGTCTCGATCTGTGGCGAGGTGCCGGTCACGGTCTCGATCCGGTTCGCTATCCCGATCTCGATCCAGGAGAGCGGCCCTATAACCGAACGGTGCTGTTCAACTCGCAGAATCTCAACAAGCTGTCATTCACGGTTGACGTCAAAAAGCCCGGTGGGCGCGACGTGCTGTTGAAGCTAGCTGCTGTTTCCGATGTCGTCCTCAGCAACTTCACCCCGGGCACGCTGACGCGAATGGGGCTTGGTTACGAGCATCTGAGGGAATCAAAACCGGACATCATCGTTCTGGAAATGCCGGCTTTCGGAAACACGGGGCCGATGGCGCATCACGGCGCGCTCGGACCCGGAATGGAGTTTTCGTCCGGCATGAGCGCGTTCGTCGGCTATGACGGCGGAGCGCCGATGCCGACAGGACCGGCCTATCTCGATCCGATTGGCGGATATAACGCCGCTGCCGCCATTCTCACTGCGCTGGTCCATCGGCAGGCGACAGGACAAGGGCAGTACGTCGAAATGTCTCAGGTCGAGGCAGCTATGCCGTTCATCGGAGAGTTAATCCTCGACAGCCTCGAAACCGGTCTGTCTCCGAAGCTGCAGGGCAATCGCATCGCCGACGCAGCACCTCACGACGCTTATCCCTCTCTCGGCGCGGACGCCTGGGTCGCAATCAGCGTAACCAATGATCTCGAATGGAAAACGCTTGCGGAAATCATCGGAACGCCGCAACTCGGAACCGATCCGCGCTATGCCGAAGCAAACGCGCGTTGGCGCAACCAGGACGACTTGCGCGAGCCTATCTCGAGCTGGACGCGGCAATTGACCAAACACGAAGCCGCCGTGCGACTGCAGTCGATCGGGATCGCAGCCGCGCCGGTGCAGAACGGCCGAGACATCGCGGACGATGCCTATCTCGCTGCGAGGGGATTCTTTGACACCCTGGATCATCCGGAGGCTGGACGACGGACCTATCAGGGCTTGCCGTTCAAGTTTTCGCTGACACCCGCAGGACAACACCGCGCGTCGCCCTGCCTCGGCGAACACACCGGCATGATTCTCCGCGACATCCTGCAGATGACCGAAGCCGAGATCGAGGCACTATCGGCCGCGGGAACGACCTCCAACATTCCGGCCTGAAACGCCGCAATACGCTGAACTTTTAGAGAAGGTGGCAGAGCCGTGACGAACGCGAATCCCGTTTCCGAATCATCCGATGTCGTATTGCTCGATCGCCGCGGCAAGGTCGCGTGGCTCACGCTGAATCGGCCACAGGTTCTTAATGCGATCAATAGCGAGATGCGTCAGCGCCTGACTGCGCTTCTTAGGGAACTCGACCGTGATCCGAGCGTGCACGTAATCGTACTCGGAGGTGCGGGCCGGTCTTTCTGTGCGGGAAACGACCTGCGTGAAAGCGCAAACGACAGCATCGAAGTGTCCGAACGAAACAGCGAAGAATACTTCCTGCTTTACGACACGGTCCGGACACTGACAAAGCCGTTGATCGTGACGATTCACGGCCATTGCACGGGGGCGGCCCTGCAGATTTCGCTTCTGGCAGACCTGCGGATAGGCGGAGTAGACGCAAAAATCGGCATGACGGAGCTCAACGTGGGTATGCCGGTCGTGATCGGATCCAGCCTTCTGCTTGCGGTCGTCGGCGAGGCCGTGATGCGACGACTGATCCTGTTGGCGGACTTCATTCCATCGGAGCAGGCCGCCGCCTGCAATCTGCTGCATGAAGTCGTACCCAATGACGCGCTCGATGCACGTGTGATGGACATCGCAACCGGTATAGCCGGACGACCACCTGCAGCAATCAAGCTGACCAAGGCCTGGTGGAACGAGATCACCTCTCCGCTGATCGAAAAAACCTGGTCTTACGCACGCGACAATCGGACCATGCTTGCCGAGGCAAGAAAGGCAAACCTCCCTGGCCGCTTTGGTCGTGCTCAGGGAGATTCCTGACAAATTCGAGGCGTCTCCAAAGCAGATCAACGACGTCGGACCGCATCTCATAAGTGCGATCGCAGGACTCGCTGCAAATGTGACCCCAGTCACACTGCCTCGTCTCGCAAAAGGCGGTCATCAGCAGACCGGGCCAAGGTCGGTTAATGCCGGTGGATCATTGGACGCGAATTCGCTCGTCAAGCAGGTGTTCGCCTCGCGCCACGCGCTTGCGGTGGCACGAGGCGACTTTTATGCGACCGGCCTCGTGTCCATGCGTGAATCACTCCGAGCTCCGGCAACACAGTGCCAACGCGATCGCGCGTCGTTTCG
>NZ_DATMRV010000209.1:0-13747 GCF_035565795.1 Pseudorhodoplanes sp. | reverse complement strand
CGCGGTGATGATCTCGTCCTTCAGCTTCTTGTATTTGCGCTCCTGCGAGGGCGACAGCGACTCGTTCTGCAGGCGGTTGGCGATGTCCTGTTCCTGCAGCTTGCGCAGCTTCTTGTATTCGTTGGCGACGGTGTCGAAGGTCTCCAGCACCTTCGGCTTGAGTTCGAGCTCGATCGCGGCGAGCGACATCGAGTTCTCGAACTCGTCATCCTCCATGTCCGCCTCGGCGGCGAGTTCGCCCGGATCCTTCTCCTCGGCGTCACCGGCCGGCGCGGCCTTGAACGGCGTTGCGCCCGTGGGTGCGGACGGGGGCGATGCTTCCTGCGCGATCTCGGCGCCGGGCAGCGGCTTGCCGTCGGGACCGACGGGCGCCGGCATCTTCGCATCCGGGCCGGCATAGGTCGCTTCCAGGTCGATGATGTCGCGCAGGAAAACCTTGCCCTCGTTCAGTTCGTCGCGCCAGATGATGATCGCCTGGAAGGTCAGCGGGCTTTCGCACAGCCCTGCGATCATGGCCTCGCGGCCGGCCTCGATGCGCTTGGCGATCGCGATTTCGCCCTCGCGCGACAGCAGCTCGACCGAGCCCATCTCGCGCAGATACATGCGCACCGGATCGTCGGTGCGTTCGGACGGCTCCTTGTCGGACTTGACGATCAGCGGCTTGGACGTGACCTCGACCAGCTCGCCGCCCTCATCGTCGTCATCCTCCTCCTTCTCGGCGTCGTCGTCGGAGGCCTCATCCTGCTCGATCACGTTGATGCCCATCTCGGACAGCATCGAGAGCGTGTCCTCGATCTGCTCGGAGGTGACTTCCTCGGAGGGCATCACGGCATTGAGCTGCTCATAGGTGATATAGCCGCGCTTCTTTGCCTGCTTGATCATCTTCTTGACGGCGGCGTCGGAGAGATCGAGCAGCGGCAGCGGAGTGTCGGGCGTAGCTTCCGTATCCTTGTCGCTCTCGTCCTTGCCTGCGGCCTTGGCTTTCACGGCCTCCTTCTCGGAGACGGCTTTGGCGCCGGCTTTCAGGGCTGCGGTACGGGAAACTTCAGGACGCATCGGCGAAACTTTCGAAACAGGGACGGCTTTAGGGGCGGAGGCAGAAGATTTCGGAGTGGTTTTTTCGGCGGCTTTTTCAGCGGTCTTGTCAGCAATCCTGGAAACAGTGGCGGACTTTGGAGCGGTCTTGGCGGCCTCTTTGGCGGAGGCCTTGGGCGCGGATTTTGCCGATTCCTTGGCCTTCGGTTCGGGCTTGGGTGCAGGTTTGGGCGCGGACTTCCCGGAGGCGCCTTTCAAAAGCGACTTGACGGTGTCCTTGACGGACTTCTTGACCTTGGCCGCCGTCTTGCTGGCCGCGCTCTTGCTCGCCATGAAGTTTCTCTCTCCCGCGGCGGGGGGCCCGCCGTTTCGATCACCCCTACCCTATGGCGCGGGACTCGATTTTATAGCGAGTCCTGCCCTTGAGGGTGGCCGAATCAACACACTTACTCTCGCGGGGGCTCGTTAAGTGGGGATTAACCCCGTAACCCCTTGGCAATTGGCCAGAAAGTCCATCTACCAAAAAAAGCCCCGAAAGGGGCCATTTTCACCTAACACCCTAAACACCGCGCACTGGCCGCCCGGAGGAGGCTCCAAATCCCTCGATCAGCGCCTCGGTTCCCTCCAGCGCCGCGAGCCTGTTCTGTACGTCCCGGATCCAGGCCAGATTGGCTTCGCTCGGATCGTCACCGAGCGCGCGCTCTGCGTCCTTAAGCTCTCTATTTAGCGTGCGTGTCTTGCGATGCAAGGTAACGATATGTGCCCACCATTGGGCCACGTCGGCCTCGCCCGCTCCCGGCCGTGCCGGCCAGTCAGAACGGTGGGTGATCGCAGCCCGCACCCGCGAAATCAGCGGGTCAAAACCGCGCTGCGAGAGGGTTTCCTGCAGTTTTCGCGGATCGAGCACGACTTCGCCCGAGGTGGCCTCGAGGATCGCCCGCCGCACCTGATCGGTGTCGGGGTGGATCAATTCGAGCTCGGCAAATTCCTCGGTATGGGTCTCGAGCAGCCAGGGATGCTCGATCACCGCGATCAGGATCAGGGCTTCGCGGGGCGAGACGGCACTCCGAAAGCCCCGTACCAACGGGCTTTGACCGAGCCGCGGCGAAAGCGGTGCCAAAGGTTCGCGCATCCTGCGCTGCGGACCGGCGCGCCAATCGGAACGGCCTCCACCGCCGCCGCGACGGCCCCTCGGCTCGAAACCGCGGCTGCGCTCGAAGCCGCCCGCCTGCAGCGCCGGCATGAACAGCGCGCGGACGCGGGCCTCGAAATCCTGCCGGTAATATTTGCGAACCGCCTCATGCCCAATGGTGCCGAGGATCTCCCCGATCCGGGCTTCCAGCGCCGCGCGACGCTCCGGCGTATCGAAGGACGCGCTCTCGGTCTCCCGCATCCAGAGCACATCGGCGAGCGGGCGGGCACTTGCGAGCACTTCGTCCATCGCCGCACGCCCGCCGGACCGGATCAGATCGTCGGGGTCCTGCCCTTCCGGCAGCATCGCGAAAGCGAGGCTCTTGCCCGGCTGCAGCTTCGGCAGCGCAAGATCGACGGCACGATAGGCCGCGCGCCTCCCGGCCTTGTCGCCGTCGAAACAGAGCATCGGCTCGTCGGCAATCTTCCAGAGGAGACCGAGCTGCTCTTCGGTGAGCGCCGTGCCGAGCGGCGCAACCGCGCCGTCGAAGCCTGCGGTCACCATCGCGATCACGTCGACATAGCCTTCGACCACGATCAGCGGCTTGCCGTCATGCGCAGCGAGCCGCGCGGACGCGCCGTTGAACAGGATCGAACCCTTGTGAAACAGCGTGGTTTCCGGCGAGTTCAGATATTTCGCCGGCACATCCTTTTCGAGCGCGCGGCCGCCGAACGCGATCAGGCGTCCGCGCCAGTCGGCGATCGGAAACATCACGCGATCGCGGAAGCGGTCATACGGCACCGGAATATCGTCGCCATGGACCAGCAACCCGGCCTCGATCATGTCCTCGACCGGCACGCCCTGCTGGCCGAGATGTTCCTTCAGCGCGAAGCGATCGGGCGGCGCATAGCCCATGCGAAAGCGCAATTGCGTCTCCGGACCGAGCCCGCGGTCGGCGAGATAGCCACGCGCTTTTGCACCCGCGCGAGACTGCAAGGTCGCCTCGAAGAATTTCGATGCGAGATCGACCACCTCGTACAGCGACTTGCGCCGCTGCTCGCGCACCTCGTCCTCGCGCGAGACCTTCGGCATCGGCAGGCCGGCCATGGTGGCGAGCCGCTCGACCGCCTCCGGAAAGCTCACGCCCTCGGTCATCATGATGAAATCGAAGATCGAGCCATTCTTGCCGGACGAGAAATCGAACCAGGCCTGCTTCTGGTCGTTCACGAAAAACGAGGGAGTCTTTTCCTGATTGAACGGCGACAGCCCGCGCCATTCACGCCCGGCTTTCTTCAGCTTCACGCGCCGGCCCACCACCTCCGAGACCGGCAGGCGGGTGCGGATTTCTTCCAGGAACTGGGGCGGGAAGCGCATGGGATGGCTATAGCCGAATCGACGGGATTTGGAGATAGCGGCCAAGTTGGGGGCTTTTGAGACCAGCGGGTTTTGCCGCGCAGATGGCAGCTTTCCGGAATTATCAACGGTTATCCACAGCCGAGCGTGAAATACACGCCGGTTCCGGAGCGCCACGCCCCGCGCACGGAATGACGTCGGCTCAGTTCTGCGTCTCCGGCACGACGCGGATATTCACCTTCATCTCCAGATGATCGGACGCGTCGCCGGTATACCCCGAGAGCGGAATCGCCTGATGCGGCTCGCGCGCAACCGCCACGCGGATGAGATCGGCGTTGCCGACGACGCCGTTGGTCGGATCGCATTCGATCCAGCCCGATCCTGACCTGTTCGCCGAGCACCCGCAGATCGTGACCGTCGCGCGGCCGCAGCATCATCCGATGCTCGCCAAAAGAGACCGGCCGCGCGTAGCGGTATCCGGTCTTGTGGTGGATGGTCAGGACCGGCATGGACATCCCCAGGGGGCTTGTACAGACTTCCGCTCAACGCTCTTGCCTCAGGAAAGCAAGAATCGTGGCAATTGTGCCTAACGCTTGAATCCTGCACGCTCAGTGAGCTCCAGTTGATCCGCGACAGCGCTGTCTGATTTTTGAGCATTCCAGGATACGCGAGCATTCCGACATGACCCGCCTTCTGACACCCGACGAGCCGCCCGCCGTCGTCACGCTGCGGCCCGAGGGCACATCCCCGTTCCTCTTGGTCAGCGATCATGCCGGGCGGCGCATTCCCCATGCACTCGGCGACCTCGGCGTGTCCGAGAGCGAACGGCGCCGCCATATCGCATGGGATGTCGGCATCGAGCCGGTGGTGCGGTTCATGGCCGACGAACTCGACGCGCATGCGATCCTGCAGCCGTATTCGCGGCTGGTGATCGACTGCAACCGGCCGTTTCACGCGCCGACATCGATCGCGCCGATCAGCGAGAGCACGCCGATACCCGGCAATGTGAAACTGACAAAAGACGAGATCGAAGCGCGGCAGCGCGAAATCTTCCTGCCCTATCATGCGACGATCGCGGCAGAGCTGGACCGGCGCGAGCAAGCGGCGCTGCCCGCCTTTCTGGTCGCGATGCATTCCTTCACGCCGGTGTTCAAGGGCGTGAGCCGCCCGTGGCATTCCGGCGTGCTCTACAATCGCGACTCGCGCTTCGCGGCTTTCGTGCTTCGCCTTCTGCGTGAAGAGGACGAAATGACCGTCGGCGATAATGAGCCCTACATGGTCACCGACGACACCGACTATACCATCCCCGTTCATGGTGAGCAGCGCGGCCTGCCGCATGTCGCGATCGAGATCCGCCACGACCTGATCGAAACCGAGGCGGATCAACGGGCATGGGCGCAGCGGATGTGTCGCGTGCTGATAGAGGCAAAGCGCCTGCGCGACGAGAGCTACGGCGTCGCCTGACGCTCAGCCCGCGCCGGATGCACACCGCGCGAGTTGCGCAAGCGCGTCCGACAGTCCGGTCAGAGCGGTCTCGTAGCGGCGGCCGCCGACCTCGATGACCAGCGGCTGGTCGGTCAGCTTCGACATGATGCCGGTCGCCTGCGGCCCGGTCGGATCGGTCGAGGCAAAGGCGGGGCCTTCGGTCATCGCCTTGACGGCTCCGACGGTTTGCCCGCCCTGGCGGAAAATCATCTCGGTCGCACCACCCGACGGCGGCTGCGCCTGATCGACGACAAGCACGACCGCTTCCGGCCCGCTGCGCACGAAGGAAAGCCCGAAGGCATGCGGTTTGCTGCCGGCCTTGCCGGTGGAACAGACCTTCGCGCCATTCGGATGCACGCGCAATTCGGTCAGCCAGCCGCCATCTGTCTTCCATGATTGCGTGAGAGCACCCTGTGCCGAAGCAACGGAAGGAAGGCCGGTTGCCGCCCCGAGGATCGCGGCAATGGCGCATGATGTCAGACGAAAGTTCATTTCAGGTTCTCCGCACGCAACGTTGAATCGCGCTATAGCGGCGGCGCGTGTACGAACCGTCGGCGACTTTCGTGCAATTTGAAATGTCCGCCGCATCCCGTCGCGTCACGTTTCCCGGAACCACGTTGTCCGACAGGTTCCATCACTAGTTCGAGGCTTAGAATGGACATCTCCCGCATCACATCGGGACAGAACCCGCCGAAGGATATTCACGCGGTGATTGAAATCCCGCTCGGCGGCGTGCCGGTGAAATACGAGATCGACAAGGACTCCGGGGCGTTGTTCGTCGATCGCTTCCTGCACACGGCGATGTTCTATCCGGGCAATTACGGCTTCGTGCCGCATACCCTGTCCGCCGACGGCGATCCCTGCGACGTGCTGGTGGCCGGCCAGGTCCCGGTGGTGCCGGGCGCGGTGATCCGCTGCCGTCCGGTCGGTGCGCTGGTGATGGAAGACGAAGCCGGCGGCGACGAGAAGATCCTCGCGGTGCCGGTCGATGCGCTGCATCCGTTCTATGCGGGCATCCAGAGCTATCGCGACCTGCCGCCGATCATGTGCGAGCAGATCGCGCACTTCTTCCAGCACTACAAGGATCTGGAAAAGGGCAAGTGGGTGACGATCGTGCGCTGGATCGATGCCGATGGCGCCGAGAAGCTCGTGATGGAAGCGATCGAGCGATACAAGAAGGGAAAGTAGGAGGGACTACTTCCCCTCGCCCTTCGGCCTCTTCAGAAAATTCATCAGCAGCGTGGCCAGCGGAATGATGATCGACGGCAGCGCGCTGTCGATCGGATGCCGCAGCGCCTGACCGAACGAGGCGATGTCCGCCTGAAGCAACCGCGCATCGGCCTGCAGGGCCTGCATGGTGTTGTCGTGAATCTCGTTCGCGAGTTCGAGTTCGCGTCCCGGCTTCCTGCTGTTGGCGATCAGCATCAGGATGCCGGCGATGACGAAATTCACCGCGCCGAGGATGAGCGCGGCCGCAATCGTATTCCAGTATTCGCGCAGCGCGTAGAAGGCGGCGACCTCGAACATCAGAAGGCCGATCACGGCAAGCAGCCCGGCGGCGGCGTTCAGGCCCCCGCGCGCGATCACGTGTCGCATCTTGATCTCGGCGATCGCCCGCTCCGTCCGCCAGAGCACGCGCAGATTATTGATGAAGCGGTCCATGATTATCTCGCTCGCGACATGAGATTGGCGACCAGCACGCCGAGCAGAAACGCTGCGGCGACCGATGCGAAGGGGTGCGCGGCCACGATGTCCTCGGCCTCGTCGGCGGCTTCGCCGAGCCGGTCCTGCAGATCGCTCAGCACACGCTCGATCTCGCCCCGCGCATCGTCGGGCGGAGGCGGCGCTGCTTTCGCCTGCGCGGCAGCGGCGGTCGCGGCGTCGTTGTCTTCAGCGACGCGCGGCACCTGCCGCAACTCGCGGCGCAGCTTTTCCAGTTCGTCCTGAAGATCGCCCTTCTTCGCCATTGCCAGAATCATCCGCCAAACGCTGCGGCATTCTGCGCTCAATCGCGAGGCCGTTCAAATGCCACGGTTAATGGCGGGCAAACGCAACACGGCCGGCGCGATGGTGATCGCGCCGGCCGTTCGATCGACGAGTCTGTGCTTCCTCACGCTCTCCAGAACGGAATGAGCATCGACACGCGTTCGCGATAGCGCCGGTAGTCGTCGCCGAACGCCGCCGTGAGATCGCGCTCCTCCAGCATGATCCCGACCAGGATGTACGCCGTGGTGACGGCGGCAAAGAGCAGATGCCCCTGCGTCATGACCGGCGTCGCCCAGAACGCGATCACGAAGCCAAAATAGATCGGATGCCGAACCAGCTTGTAGAAGCCAGGCGTCTTGAATGTCGCGGCCGTCATGGTCTTGCCGGTGAGATTGTAGATGACCTGCTGCAAGCCGAACAATTCGAAATGGTTGATCATGAAGGTCGAGAGCAGCACGATCAGGAAGCCGGCGAGCGACAGGCCGAGCAGCACGGGCGCCAGGATCGGGTTGCTGACCTGCCAGACGATCTCGGGCATCGGCCGCCACTGCCACAGGATCAGCGCGAGCGCGAGCGTCGCAAACAGCACATAGGTCGGCCGTTCGATCGCCTCCGGCACGAACCGTGTCCACCACCGCTTGAATTGCGGACGTGCCATCACGCTGTGCTGAAGTGCGAACACGGTCAGCAGCACGAGATTGACGACCAGCGCCTGCGCGGACGGCACGACCGGACCGCTGTCGATTGTCTTTGGAACAACGAAACCGGTGACGAAGCCGATCGCGTAAAGGAAGGTGACGAGAAAGAAGGCGTAGGACAGGACGCCGTAGAGCAAGGCTGCGAATCTGGACATGACGATCTCCTGCGCATTGGCATTTTCGGCGCGCTGCACGGCCGTCAGTGCAGCGATGTGACGGCGATTTTGAGCGCATCGGGACCGCAGATGACGCAGTCGCCGATGCCCGCCGGGATCAGAATGAACGCGGCCACGATTGCCGCAGCGCCGATGATCGGCGTCAGCAACCGCGCGCAATGTTGTCCCGCGCGCAGCCGCGATACCCGGCGCATCCGGCGCAAACGGCGATGGCAATAATCGTAGTCGATACGGTTATCGGCGAGGCGGCGGGGCTGCGCGTGGGCCATGGTCTGCTCCATCGGTTTGATGCCAGCGACCATGCCGGGCATCCGGGCGCACCGCTTTGAGAGCCGATCGATTTGTCCTTGAGAGCGCCTTGATTTCGTGTCCCCAAATTTTGCGATAGCATGACCGCAAAGGCACCGGGACCGCGACGGCGAGCGATCAAGATGCTGTTTTCATTCGAAGACTTCACGATCGACGTCAGCCGCCGGGAATTGCGGCGCGGCGCGGCTCCGGTTGCGGTCGAACCACAGGTGTTCGACCTCCTCGTCTATCTGATCGAAAACCGCGACCGCGTGGTCAGCCGTGACGACCTGATCGCATCGGTCTGGGGCGGCCGCATCGTTTCGGAATCCACGCTCGCGAGCCGCATCAATGCCGCTCGTCAGGCGCTCGGCGATAGCGGCGAAGCGCAACGGCTGATCAAGACGATCCAGCGCAAGGGCATCCGCTTCGTCGGTGAGCTCCGCGACGGCGGTCGCGTAGCGGCGCCGACCACTGCGAATGCCGTACAGGACGTGACCTTCTGCAAGACCGCGGACGGCGTGCACCTCGCGGTCGCGACCAGCGGCAGCGGTCTTCCGGTCGTGAAATGCGCGAACTGGCTGAACCACATCGAATATGACTGGCAGAGCCCGATCTGGTCTCCGTTCATGCGCGAATTGTCGAGCCGCTTCCGGTTGATCCGTTACGACGAGCGTGCGACCGGCCTCTCCGACTGGAACGCGGAGGACATCTCGTTCGAAGCGTTCGTGCAGGATCTCGAGGCGGTGGTCGACCATCTCGGCATCGAGCGCTTCGCGTTGATGGGCATGTCGCAGGGCGCCGCGGTGTCGATTGCGTACGCGACGCGGCATCCGGAACGGGTGTCGCGGCTTCTCATCTGCGGCGGCTACGCGCAGGGCTTTCGCAAACAGGGCAATCCGATTCAGGCCGGTCAGCGCGAGGCGCTGGAGTCGCTGGTGCGGCACGGCTGGGGACAGGACAATCCCGCCTTCCGGCAGGTTTTCACCTCACTCTTCATTCCCGGCGGCACGCCCGAGCAGATGCAGTGGTTCAATGACCTGCAGCGCATCTCGACCTCGCCCGAAAATGCGGTGCGTCTCCTGGGCAGCTTCGGCGATATCGATGTCGTCGATCTCCTGCCCAAGGTGACAGTGCCTACGCTGGTGCTGCATGCACGCAACGACGCGCGCGTACCGTTCGATCAGGGATTGATGCTCGCGCGCGGCATTCCCGGCGCCCGCTTCGTGACAATCGACAGTGCCAACCACGTCGTGCTGTCGCACGAACCGGCGTGGGAGCGCTATGTCGCGGAGATCGCCGGCTTCCTCGCGCAGGATGGTTGACGCATCCCGGCCCGGACGGTTTGCTCCGTTCACGCAAATCGAGATTCCAAGAGCAGCAGCATGGTGATCGCGCGACCTGACATCTTCACCGAGCCGTCGGACGTTGACCCCGACACGCTCGCCAATCTCGGGCCGTTGCGGCCGCTGGCCGGCGTCTGGCGCGCGGAGAAAGGCGTTGACCTGAACCCGAAGGCCGACGGACCGGAGCGGCGCGTCTTCATCGAAACGATCCACATGCAGCCTATCGATCCGCAGACCAACGGTCCGCAGCTTCTCTACGGGATGCGCTATCACATCCACATCAACACCGCCGAGGAAGACATCACCTTCCACGAACAGGTCGGCTATTGGCTGTGGGAGCCGGCGACCGGCCTCGTGATGCAGACGCTCGCCATCCCGCGCGGTCAGGTTGCGCTGGCTTCGGGCCATGCGAAGGCCGACGACAAGACGTTCTCGGTTTCATCGAAGCGCGGCGATACGGATTACGGAATCTGCTCGACCGATTTCCTCGAGACGTCGTTCCGGACCGATGCCTACCGGATCGACATCACCTGCAATGCGGACGACACCTGGTCCTATGTCACGCACACGATGCTTGCAGTCCACGGCGCGGAGCCGGCCTTCGACCATACCGACCGGAACACGTTGCAGCGGATCGCCCCGCCGCAGAAAAATCCGCTGGCGATTATCGTGGCGAAGAGGGCTCAGGCCGGACGATCTGACGCTCCCGGCATTCGACACGGCGGCGACCAGCGCGGCCGATGAGAAACCGCCCCCGAAAGGCCCTTCATCACCGCTCCCGGTCCCGTAACGGAGGCGACGTGGATTTAGCAGTTCAGCGCCCGCTGTATTTGGGTGCTCGACGGCTTATCCACGCATCGAGTGCTTCTCGGTTATCGCGGGTGGGTACCATCCGCGCGAACTGCTCGCCTTCGATCGCGAGGCCTTCCGCGATCGAAGCATTGAGGCCGCGCGTCACCGCCGTGATGATCCGTGAGGCGGCGAGCGTGGAATGGCGCAGGATGCGCTCGGCCAGTTCGAACGCCGCCGGGATCAGTTCCTCGTGGGCGACCACGCGATTGACCAGACCGATCTCATAGGCGCGCTGCGGGGTGAACGTGTCCCCGGTGAGCAGAAGCTCAAGAGCCCGCTTTCGCCCGGCGAGGCGCGGCAAGCGCTGTGTTCCACCGAACGTGGGCGGAATTCCAATATTGATTTCCGGCTTGGCGAATGACGCGCGCTCGCTCGCAACCGCCAGGTGAACGGCTTCGGTGATCTCGCAGCCGCCGCCAAAGGCAATACCGTTGACGGCAGCGATGATGGGCTTTGGAAACGACTCCAGGCGCGATGTCATCGCCTGGCCTCTCCTGACGAATGCCTTCATAGCCGCATCAGGGCCTTGCCTGATGCTCTCGGAAAACTCGTGGATGTCGCCACCGGCAGAAAATGCACGATCGCCCGCTCCGGTCAGCACAACAGCATGAACGCTCGCGTCATCCTCGATGTCGTCGAGAATGTGCATCAGGCGGTCGATCATTGCATAGTTCAGGGCATTCAGTTTTTCGGGACGATTGAAGGTCAGCAGCGCGATCGCGCCACGCCTTTCGTTCAACACCAGCTCAGTCATGTTTGGATCTTTCCCGGAATTGCTTCCGTCAACGGGGCGAGCACAGCGCGGCGTCAGGGCCTGAAGCTGCGGTTGCGCATGAGATGCGCGATCATCTTTCGCTCCATCTCATCGGTCAGCTTCTGCCCTGAAAGATACAGGTCGCGCTTCGCCGCCCGTGCGGCCCTGCGATCGCGGACATATCGGATCGAAGCCCCGACAACGCCGCGCAGGAAATCGCCGACCCGTGCTGCGCCGGCGGCGCGCAAACGCGCAACGTCATACCCTGCCAAGTCGCTCATGAACCTGCCCTCCATTTATGAGGTTTTCTCAGAACAGGTTTCAATTTCGGCCTGCTTTAGCTATGTTACAAACGATATTAACTCGCGATTATTATGAGATAATCTCATGCATGGAATTCCCCCGCTGAATGCGCTCCGCGCGTTCGAAGCGTCCGCGCGGCACTTGAGCCTGACGAAGGCCGCGCAGGAGCTGAACGTCACGCCGGGCGCGATCAGCCATCAGTTGCGCGGTCTCGAAGAGTTGCTGCGCGTCAAACTGTTCGAACGCGGAGTCCGCAAGATCGCACTCACCCCGGCCGGCAAGATGCTCTATCCCGGCATACAGAGAGGCTTCGCTCACATCTCGGACGCGGTGGCCGACCTGAAGCAATCCACCAGCCAGCAAGTACTCGTCGTCAGCACCTCACCCGGACTGACTTCGAAGTGGCTGGTACCGCGGCTCTATCGCTTCACGAGCGAGCATCCCGACATCGACGTCCGCATTTCGTCCTCGCTTCAGAACGCCAATTTCACAACCGACGGCGTGCACATCGCGGTGCGGAACATGCCGATCGATGGCGTGTCCGATTCATCGCTGGTGATCGAGAGATTGTTTGAAATAAAGCTCGTGCCTGTGTGCAGCCCGCGCCTGATCGACGCCAAGGGTTCGATGCCAACTCCGCACGCGCTGGCCAAGATGCCGCTTATTCACGATGACACGCTGGCGCAGCGCATCACCATACCAACCTGGGCGGACTGGTTCAGGGCGGCGAAAGTCGGAAAAATCGATCTGGGTCGCGGGCTGCATTTCGATAGCCCCGATCACGCGCTTAACGCTGCCACCGAGGGCGCAGGCGTATTGCTCGCCCCAGACATACTGGCCTACGACGACTTGCGTACCGGCCGACTGGTGATCCCGGTGCCGCTCGCCGTGTCTTCAGGCCGCGCCTACCACCTGGTTTTCCCCAAGCGCGAGAGGCGGCGGCGCGCAGTCGAGGCCTTTAGCGGCTGGATCAAAAACGAAGCTGCGAAGCTCGATCCGAGCTATCAGCTTCGCTGAAGCTCTGCGCCCTCAGCCGCCGAGCTTGCCCTTCACCATGGCACTGGCCTTGCCGAAATCCATCTGGCCCGCGAACTTCGCCTTCAGCATGCCGACCACCTTGCCCATGTCCTTCATGGCGGCGGCGCCGGTTTCCGCAATCGCGGCTTCGATCGCAGCCACCATCTCGCTCTCGGACATCTGCTTCGGCAGATAGGCGGAGATGATTGCAATCTCCTCACCCTCCTGCTGCGCCAGTTCCGGACGGCCGCCCTTCTCGTACAGCTCCTTGGATTCCTGACGCTGCTTGATCATCTTCTGCAGCACCGGAAGGAGATCGGCGTCGGACAGGGTCTTGCCGGACGCGCGCGCCTCGATATCGGCATTCTTGAAGGTGGAGTTGACGAGGCGGAGCGTCGCGATCTTGCGCTCGTCCTTGGCCTTCATCGCCTCCTTGAGGGCGTTGTTGATGTCGTCGCGCAGCATGGGCGTTCTCCCTTCACCGCAGCGGCTTCACCTGAGACGAAGCGGGCGGCATCGCAGTCGGCCTGCATGTACCGCCCGCGCGCGCAAAATCCAAGGGTTCCGGATTTTGGTGTGCCGGATGCAAGCATGCCGGCCCGCGGGTCCCCGCGGTTTCAGCTGTTCAGGCCGGCACCGGTCGTGGGCCGTAGAGGATCACCGCCGCACCCACGACGCAGAGCGCGGCGCCGATCAGGTCCCAGCGGTCCGGACGCGCGCCCTCCATCGCCCACAGCCAGGCGAGCGATGCCGCGATATAGACCCCGCCATAGGCGGCATAGGCCCGGCCGGCATGGGACGCATCGACGAGGGTCAGAAGCCACGCGAACAGCGCGAGCGCGCCGAGACCCGGGATCAGCCACCAGACCGGTTGGCCGAGCCGCAACCACGCCCAGAACGAGAAACAGCCCGCAATCTCCGCGAGGGCCGCACAGATATAGACAAAAGCTGATCTCATATCTGTCAATCCGGGGTTGGCATTGCGGTCCGGGACGATTATTCAGGCCGCTTATGAACACCCTACACGATTCCGGCTGGGCGGAGCCTAAGGCGACCGCACTCCTAGTGCTGGCCGACGGCACGGTCTTCGAAGGCCATGGCTTCGGCGCGACCGGCTCCGCAGTCGGCGAGGTCTGCTTCAATACCGCGATGACCGGATATGAGGAGATCCTGACGGACCCCTCCTATGCCGGTCAGATCATCACCTTCACCTTCCCGCATATCGGCAATGTCGGCACCAACGACGAGGATATCGAGACGGTGAACATGGCGGCGACGCCGGGTGCCCGTGGCGTCATCCTGCAGGCGGCCATCACCGACCC
>NZ_DATMRV010000208.1:0-16099 GCF_035565795.1 Pseudorhodoplanes sp. | reverse complement strand
GACACGTTCACATGCGTGCCGCCGCCCTCGAAGGTCGGCAGGATCACGCGGGTCGCATCCGCCCAATCCTTCTGTTTCGGGTTCGTGGACATCAGCGCCCAGTAATAGGTGTTGCCTATGCCGAGGTCGCATTTGCCTGCTGCGACGTCGCGCGCCTGCTCGCGGTCGCCGCCCGACGGCTTCTGCGCGAGATTGGCCTTGAGACCCTTCAGCCATTCTTCGGCCTTGGCCTCGCCGTGCTTGGCGATCATCGCGCCGATCAGCGCGTTGTTGTAGATATGCTGACCGGAGCGAATGCAGATCTTGCCCTTCCATTTCGGATCGGCGAGTTCCTCATAGGTGATCGCGTCCTGCTTCACACGGTCCTTCGATGCGTAGATCACGCGAGCGCGCATCGACACAGCAGCCCAGTGACCTTCCGGATCGCGATATTGCGCGGGCACCGTCTTCTCGATCACGTCAGACTTGATCGGCTGAGTGATGCCGGCCTGCACCGCATCTTCCAGGCGGCCGATATCGACCGTCAGCAGCACGTCGGCCGGGCTGTTGGCGCCTTCGGTCTTGATGCGCTGTTCGAGGCCGGAAGAGGCGGAGACGACGTTCACCTTGATGCCGGTGTCCTTTGTAAAGGCATCGAAAAGTGGCTGGATCAGCTTCTGCTCGCGATAGGTGTAGACGTTCACTTCGCCCTGGGCCGAAGCGAGGGTCGGCAGACAAACGGCGATCGCGCTTGCGGCCGCGGCGACCCACATGCGGGTCTTGAACATCGGTGTTCTCCCGGTTGAGTTTTGTGCAGCTAATGGCCGGGAAACACACAGCGTCAAGGCAAATTCCGAAAGTAGATCAACCAGTTAGAACGATTCTAGTCTGATTTAGAATGGAATGAATCCAAACAAGGCCCTTCCGTGTTGAAGAGTCGACCACTTCGGCGCGGAGGCTTTTGCGAAGCTCTGGATGCAGCCAAATGCCTCAGGGTCGCAGGGCGAGACCGGTTGTCGACGGCCGCGGTGCTTGTGCGATCTCCGCAATCAGCTTCGAGATCAGAGCCTGCCCGAATGACTTGAAGCTTTCGGCCACCGCGACGAACGCGCCCGGTCCGCCAACCACATTGTCCTGGAAGTATTTTGCAAGACCGCCGGGTGGGTTCGTGTGTTCGGGATTCCAGGGCAGCGGGTGCTCGCTCAGGATCACCAGCCCGTTGATGGTCACGCCCTTGGCAAGCGCATCCTCGCGCGCCGCCGGCAGGCCGCGGCCGGAATTATGCGTGCCATCTCCCGACACATCGATCGTGCGTCGGGGCGCTTCATAAGGAGCGCGCTCCAGCATTTCCATGGAGAAATCGATCGCACCCGAGATGGATGTGCGATCTGCGAACGAGCGGGGCGCCTCGACAAGGGCGTCTGCAAATTTGCGTGCCGCATCCGCGCCATCGATCAGCGTCCAGTCGATCACGATCTTCTGCGCGCCGGCACCCGACCATTCAATGAAACACAATGCAATCCGGCGCTTGGGCCCCGACATGATCGCATTCATGACGCGTTCGTCGGTGATGGCGGCGGCGTAGCCGTCACGCTGCAACTGGAACTTCGGTTGGTCGACGCTGCGCGACACATCAGCGGCAAGGACGAGAAGGAGATCGACGGCCTCTGCCGCACGGGCGGGGAGGGCGGCCGCGAACAGCGCCAGAATTGCAAGCAGGATGCGTAGCTTGGCCATGACGCACTCCGGACGGAGCGATTTCCATTCGCCACGCCTGCGCGAAGTCTAACGCCGTCTGTGGCGGAAGTCAGCCAAACCGGAGCAAGAGCCCTGTCAGTGGAATTCCCGCCATGCGGGTTGACCACACCTCGCCCGGCCGGACGGGGTAGGCGCGGGTCAATGTTCCGGTGGTCACGATCTCGCCGGCGGCGAGCGCCTTGCGCGATGTCTAGGTCCGGAAAGCGTGTGGTGAAAGGCTTAATGGGCCGGGCTTCGTCCAGCGCTGCAAGCGCTTCGCGCGCAACCGCCTCGATATCCGGGGTCATTGCGCGAGAGCGCGTGCCGCCGGAAATACGATTTCGACCAGTGTGCCGGCATTGACCGCGCTCTTGATCGAGAAGCGAGCGCGGTTGGCCTCGACCAGTGCCTTCGTCAGCGGCAAACCGAGCCCTGTGCCGTTCGTGTCGGTGCGTGACGATGTCGCGAGTTGGCGGAACGGCTGCAGCGCGGTTTCGATGTCTTTCTCGCTCATGCCAACGCCGGTGTCGCGTATTCGAAGCATGACGTCGCCGCGCTCGCCGCTCGCGGTTGAAACGATCACCTGTCCGCCGGGAGCGGTGAACTTGATCGAATTAGAGAGCAGGTTCAGCACGATCTGCCGGACCGAACGCGTGTCGGCGACGATGCCGGGAATATTCATCGACAGCGCGGTGCGAACGATAACGCGCGCACGGTTTGCCTGCGCCTGCATGATCGCGACCGATTGCTGCGTCACTTCATTCAGGTCGACGCGCTCGAAACTCAGCTCCATCTTGCCGGCTTCGATCTTCGACAGGTCGAGCAGGTCGTTGAGGAGCGAGACGACATGCGCGCCGGACATGTTGATGTCCTTCAGATAATCGCGGTAGCGCTCATTGCCCACCGGACCGAAGCGCTCTTCCATCATCACTTCGGAAAAGCCGATGATCGCATTCAGCGGCGTACGCATTTCGTGGCTGATCTTGGCGAGGAATTCGGACTTTGCGGCCGACGCCTGTTCAGCCTGGTGGCGCGCCGCGATCATGTCCTTCTCTGCGTCTTTCCAGCGAGTGACGTCGCGGAACAGCGCATGGAATTGCGTGCCGGCGCTGTCTGCGCGGCCGAGCGTCAATTGCAGGGCCAGAAGGCCACCCTGGCGGTGCCGCCCGATGAGGTCGTCGGCCGTGTTGTCGGCATTCGCATCGCCGCGCACAAGACGATCGAGCCGCGCCTTCGCAATGCGCTCGCTTTCGGGGGCAAAGAGGTCGCCGAACGCGCGCCCTGCAAGTTCACCCGGTTCATATCCGAACAGCCTTTCCGCGCGCGCGTTGGCGCTTGTGATTTTCGCAGTACGGTCCACCGTGACAACACCATCGACGGCAATGTCGAGCAGGCGGTCAAGCTCGGTTCGCTCTGTCGCAACGGGTTGCGCCGGCTTTGCGGCCGGCTGCAGCATGAGAACCATTGCGCTTTCGCCATCGACCCGCGCGGAGACGAGTTGGCCCTCCAGCGCGGAATTGCTGTCCGATGCCGGGACGCGCAGGCGCCGTGCATCCTCGCCATCACTGCCGCTGAATTCGACATGCATCGAGTCGAGGCCGCCTGCATCGGCAAAGGCCGTCAGCGTGGGGTGGCCCGAAAATGTCAGGAAGGCGCGGTTGGCATAAAGGAAGTTCGCGCCGCGGTAGATCAGAATGCCGATGGGCAGCTTGTCGAGGACCGGCCGCTGTGTCGCAAGATCGGTCTCGTCCTCGGCGAACGCGTCGGGCAAGGCGTGCGCCTGCGGATGCGGTTGAGCGTGCGGCGTCGCGACGATGGCCGGTGGAATATAGGGTGGATCCTCGCGCGGATCGGATTTTTCGATCAGGCCGCGCGCGAGTTCGTCGGCGCCCTTCAGCCGCGAACTCAGCCGGCTGCCGAGATCGCGAAACGCGCTACGCTCGGCTGGGTTGAGTCCGACAGGTTTCGGATCGACGTGAGCGAACGGGAACGGGACCACATTCTCTGTATTCGGGAGAGTGTGACTCTCCGTCACGGCGTCGCTGTCTGATGTCGATGAGTCATCGGTTTCGACATCAACGGCGATGGGGCTGGCCGGGCGCGCCAACGTGTCGTGCGTTTTTCGCGGAGCATCGGCGGCGGCGTCTTCCGCAGTCGAGGCTTCGAGATCCGCCTGCATCGCAACGAGCGATTTGGCCGGGAGGATCGGCTCGGATATCGGTGACTCCAAAGACGTCCTTGTGGGCGCACGCTGCTCGTCATCGGCCGACGCTTCGCCTGCCCATACGCCCAGCCCGCGATATCCGCGGAAGATCCGATCGCGGTCGAAGACAGGGATGCCTGATAACGTCACCGCGACGGTGCCGTCAGCGGTCGGCCATGTCACATCGATGCCGCTCCAGGTGTCGCGCGAGACAAGCGCGTTAGTGACTCGCCCGTCCGGATCGAGTGCGAGTTTTGCCGATATCTCGCCCCAGAACCGGCCAAGCAGATTGGTGGTGCGGACGCCCGACAGGGCCAGGAATTCGTCGCCCTTGATGGTGAAGCGGTTCTCGGCATCCGTTTCCCAGAAGAACCGCAGCGGGTGTCGCCGTCCGGACGCTTCGCTGCTCTTCGTCATGGCGGACGATGAAGAGGCGCCCTTTAAGGCAGCGTCACGACCGTTGCGATGCGGCGGCGCCTTGGTCATCGCGGTGATCGCCTCGGCAATGGGTGAGAGATCGAGAAGAGCGGGCTGCGCACTCGCGACCCTCGAAGGAGATGTGATCGGTTGCGAATTCGCCGGAAAGAAGGCGAGCGTCAGTGCATCCACACCCTCGCCGACCCCCAGCATCTCGACACCGTCGCCGAGATCGCTGACGGTTGCCGTGCTACAGATGAGATGTGCTGCGTCCGCCGTCGCGTGTATCAGGGTACCGTCCGGTCCAAAAGCCGCGGCCGCGCCGTTGCCCTCGATCAGGTAGCGCGCGCGTTCGCGCAGCGTCGGTGTGGTTGTGGCGGCTTCGGTCGCGGCAACGAGCAGGGCCGAGCCGGTCTCGTGCTTGATGCGCGCGCAGGTGCAGGTGAGCGGCTGACCGAAAGCCGCGCCGAGACCGCGCAGGCGCTCAAGACGTGGCTGGCCTCCGGGACGTAACGTCTCCGCACTGCGCGCGATGCGCGCTGCGAGGTCGGGCGGGAGGGCAAAGCGCTCGATGTCTTGATACTTCGCAAATCCGAGTGCTGCGGCGCCCGCCGCGTTTGCAAACAGCAGCCCGGAGCCGTCGCTCGCAAACAGCCATGCGGGACGCGGGCTGCTTGCATGCGCAGCGACAGCGGCGTTGTGCAGCATATGGTAGGGCGCTCGGCTCATCGTCGGTCGCGCAAGGTCCGCTGTCTCGCTCCAAGGCATTGCATTTTAAGCGATTCTTAATAGTCGGCGGTGCCTCCCGCGTCCATGTGGGCGGCCAAGGCCGCCGCGGATAACCTTAACTTCGCCGGCGTTGGCCTTTGAATTCGAACGGTCAGCGAAACAGTCTCGGGCGTCCCGTGTTACTATGCAAAGTGGCTTGCTGATTGTTCATTCATTTGTACGGGGACGACCATGGACACCATGAAGCCGTTCGAAGTGCCGGCGGATATGCGCAAGTTCGCCGAACAAAGCATGGAGCAGGCGCGTCAGGCCTTTGAGCGCTTCATCTCGGCGGCGCACGAGGCGGTTGCCGATTTCGAGGGGCGTGCCCAGGCTGCCCGTAGCGGCGCCATGGATGTCGGTGGTCGCGCCATGAGCTACGCGGAGCGCAACATGGCCGCCTCGTTCGAATTCGCGCAGAAACTCGTCAAGGCGAAGGACGTCGGGGAAGTGGTGCGCTTGCAGACGGAATATCTGAAAGCGCAGGTTCAGGCGCTCAATGAGCAGACGAAGGACCTGGCCGACGCTGCCGCGCAGCTCGCCAAGGATGCCAGCCAAAAGCCGCTCTAAATTTGCCCCGATTGTGCCGCGACCCCGGCTAAGTGCAGGAAGATACTGGAAAAAATGATGCGACGCAACAAATTTGTTGCGGCGCACCATGATCAGTGCTAAATTTGCAATTGCAGCCAGCCCTGCCACCCCCTGGAAGGACGAGTCATGACTGAGGCCAGCGTTAAGTCGAAAAAGTCGGCTTTCGATATGCCGACTTTCGAGATGCCCAATTTCGAAATGCCGAAGATGGAAGTTCCGGCCGCGTTTCGCGAATTCGCGGAGAAGAGCGTTTCGCAGGCGAAGGACAACTGGGAAAAGATGAAGGCGGTCACCGAAGACGCGACCGACATGATCGAGACCAGCTACTCGACCGCGACCAAGGGTGCTTCCGATTACGGCCTTGCCCTGATCGACGCCGCGCGCGCGAATACGAATGCCGCGTTCGATTTCTATAGCCAGCTGATGACCGCGAAGTCGGTGTCGGAGATGATTGAACTGACGACCGCCCACACGCGTAAACAGTTCGAAACCGCCACCGCGCAGTCGAAGGATCTGACGGCGCTTGCCCAGAAGGTTGCGACCGAGTCGTTCGAGCCGCTCAAGTCCGGGATGACGACCGCCTTCAACAAGGCCGCCTGACCCCCGAGTCGGTAGCGTTGCGTTGAAATGTGAGCCCGGGCCGTTTGCCCGGGCTTTTTCTTGCGGCAATGCGCGGCCCCGGAACCCGGCACGGGACGCCCCGCAAACGCTTCAACATGGAGCGCGCTGATTGCTTGCCAAACCGGTGCCGAGCCCCTAGTTTCCGGCCGTCTTTCGCGGATCGCCCGTTGGGCCGTCACCCGCGTCCGATGCAGCTGTAGCTCAGTTGGTTAGAGCGCCTGACTGTGGATCAGGAGGTCGGTGGTTCGAGTCCACCCAGCTGTACCATGTAACTGATTGATTTTCATTCAGAATTTCTGAGCGGATTTTCTGCCCCCAGAATTCGGGTCACGAGCGCGTCCTGACAACCTTCAGCAGCTACGGCAACCTCGATCCTCAGTGGCAGGCGGAGATCATGCGGTCATTTTCCGCCGCAGCCTGATGGCCGCCTCGTCTGTTAGCATTCGAATCTGACAGCGTTCGAAATCCGCGCTTTGAATGGACTATAGTTTCGCGTCGGCGCCATACGCGATGCCGCGAATTCCATGCGCGACGAAGCGGATGTAGTCCCGCTGGACATTTGCGGCTTTTGGCAAACCGCGCATTCCGCCCAGCCGCATGCTGCGCTCATTGGATGAACTCATTTGAAGACGTGCGCCAAGCGCAAAAAGATAGGCCCACACGGCGTCCTTCTTTTTTAATCCGGGGACCACCTGCATGAAGGCGATAATGAACCGCATAGCGATCGGGTCGTAGTATCGTTTCATCAGCTTTTTCGAGCGCGCATCCGAAGCAATCGACACTGCGCCCACGACTGACGCAAAATATTCACCGGACTGGGCCTCGCTGCCAAGCCACGCCGGGGACGGCTGCAGAAGCACGTCGATCAACGCTTCAAGCGTCGGCGGCTTTGGACCTGCCAGCAACTCCTCGAGCCGCTTCTCACGGAACGCGTTGATCACGCCCGCGCGGCGCTCAAACATCGCTTCGTACAGCTTGCCTTTGGTCGAAAAATGATAATGGAGCAAAGCTTGGGCGACGCCCGCGCCGAGGGCAATCATGCGCATCGACGCGCCGTCATAGCCGTGGAGCGCGAAGACCCGCTCTGCGGAATCGAGGATCGTGTCGCGAGCGTCCCCCGCGGCGGCGCGCGAGCGTCGACGTTTCATGTTGCTCCGGGACACTCACGCCAAGGTTCAATCATCGATGATAGCGACGACGCGGGACCATCCTGCCGTGCCTTGCTCGATCTTGACCGGAAAAGCAACCACCGTGAAGCCGGTCGGCGGCAGGGCTTCGAGATTGGCCAGTCGTTCAATCTGCAGGTATTCGCGCGTCCGCCCGATCATGTGTGTGGGCCACAGCGAGTTTGGGATCCCCTTCTTGTGGTCGGCAGCCATGTCACGAGGCGCTCTGTCCAGCCCCCATGCATCGATGCCGATCATCTTGATTCCCTGATCGAGAAGATAATGGCATCCGTCGGGATGCAGGCCCGGTTGCAGGTTCGGAAATTCCGGATTGTCGAAATGTTTGTCCGTGTCGGTGCGAAGCAACACGATCTCGCCCGGCGAGAGCGTGTGGCCGATTTTGGCGAGCGCCTGTTGAAGGTCAGCACGATCAATGAATTCGGCCGGCTTCTTGTGCGAGAAGTCGAGGCAAACGCCCGGCCCGTAACACCATTCGAGCGGCACCTCCTCGATGCTCTTGGCTGGCTTTCCCTCGCAAAGCGGTCCGTAATGCAGCGGTGCATCGACATGCGTGCCGCCGTGAGCGGAAAGGGTTACACGCTCATGGGCCAATGCCATTCCGTCGGGGTAGCCGCTCGGCAGGAAATTAAAGTCGGCCGCCCGCCTTCTCGCGGCCTCGACGTGATTCATTCTCACGATTTCGGGGCCACCGGGCTCGAAAGATTGATTGCGTATCGTCACACTCAAGTCGATGAAGCGCACTCTTCTGTCTCCACTAGGGGATTTTTGCTTTTGAGATCTGGACGAGCAGCTTCCACTTTTCGTGCTCTTCCTTGATCAGGTCCGCGAATTCGCGGCGCGTAAGGTTTCCAGCGATGAAGGTCTGCGGTTTCAGCACCCCTTCGACGAACTCCGGTTGCTTCAGGATTTCGGCCACATCAGCGTGGATCTTGTCGAGGATCGGCTCCGGCGTCCCTTTGGGAGCAGCGAACCCGAACCAGACATTGATCACATAGTCCTTCACCGTTTCGGCAATCGTTGGCAGATCCTGGCGATTGGGCAGCCGCTTGTCGGTAGCAGAGGCAAGGATGCGGAGTTTGCCGTCCTTTTCGAGCGCGTCGAATACTGAATAAGTCACCATATACATGGTCAGGCGGTTCGAGATCAGATCAGTCACCGCGGCGGACGATCCCTTATACGGGATGTGCTGAATATCTGTGCCTGTCAGATGCTTCAGATATTCCAACGCGACGTGCGGATAAGAACCGACGCCGGGGCTTGCATAGGTCAGCTTGCCGGGGTTCTGTTTGGCAAAAGCGAGCAGCTCCGCCATTGATTTACCCGGCGCTTCGTTCGAGACCGCAAGCACCGGTGCGAGATGCACTCCAAGAGCAATGGGTGCGAGATCTCTGAGCGGATCGAAGGGCAGCTTTTCGTAGATGTGCGGATTGATGACGAACGACGCGCTGTCCGAGAACAGAAGCGTGTAGCCATCGGGAGCCGCCTTCACGACGGCGTCAGTGCCGAGCGTCGTACCGGCTCCGGGCCTGTTCTCCACCACAACGGGCTGTCCCCATTTTTCCGACAGGCGCTGTGAGATCGCCCGGGCAACAGTGTCGGTCCCACCGCCGGCTGTATAGGGAACGATCACCTTCACCGGTCTATCGGGATAGGTTTGCGCACTCGCTGAGGCGGACATCGCCAACACGCCGATCAAGGCGAGACATGTGCCAAGAGCTTTCATGATTTTACTCCGTGGTAGAGCTTTCGAGCATTGTGTGGGCTCGACCCTCAGCGTGCGGCGCCATGAAGTCGAGCGGGCAGGGAAGACTGGGCTTCGAGAAAGCCCGCGAAGATCGCAGCCAATTTCGGCTCCGCGGCGTGCCACTCGTCCGGATCCCAGTGCTCCTTGAGATTGCCGTAAGGCCCGTCCTCGACCACGCCCTCGTAGAGGGTGATCTGAGGGGCCAGCGCGGCGATCTTCCGGGCGGCGGCCGGGTCATGAATCCGGTCATTGCCGGGGATCAGGCAGATCGGCAGGGCCAGGGATTTCAGTTGATCTTCCGTGGCGCCGATCACCGGCAGGCTGGCCGAGTGAATGAATGCCTGTCGCCAAGTTTCCATGACCTCGACGAACTTTTTCACATCGATCTGCATCAACTCGTCACGGCCTTTCGGACGGACGCGAATGCACTCGGCGAAGTGCGGTGATGCACAGACCGCCGCCATGCCGCCGCTATTCGCGAGCGCGATGTACTGCCCGTAATAGTCGTCGGCCAGCGTGTGCGCGGCATGATGCCCGCCGGTGACGCGCCACAAAAGCAATCCGCGAACGGCGCCGGGATGCCGCAGCGCGAATAATAGCGCGAGGCGCGCACCTGCCGATGCGCCTCCGACAAACACCGGCGCCAGGCCGAGGTCATTACAAAGATGATAGAGGTCGTCCGCCCATATCTCGTGCTCCGAGCCCCCCGGCTCAATTGCGAGTTGTGAGCGGCCGCAGTTGCGGCGGTCGTGCAGCAGGACGCGATAGCCGTGTTCCGCAATCCGCTCGGATAGGCCAACCAGTTCGTCATAGGGACGTCTTGCGCCGGGATTGAGCGCTATTGCAGGACCGTCGTCACCAATGATCTCGTACCGCAGCGTCACACCGCGCACCGCTCGCTCCGGCATCCGTCCCTCAACTTCGCTTTCTTGTCTTTCGAGCGAAAGGCGTCTTCAACGCTCAAAATTGACTGATCGATCAGTCAGTTTAATATGCGCCAGCGCCTTGCGACAAGTCCCATGTGCGAGTTCGATCCGAAGTTATGAAACTGGTTACGTTCAGCCTGAACACGCCGCTCGGCGCTGTCGAGCGCGTTGGTGCCTTGCGCGCCGGGTCCGTTGTTGACCTTTCCGCTGTTTACGCGTGGTGGTTGCACCGGCGCGGTGTCGGCGCTGCGACTGCGTTGGCCGAGAGCATCATCCCGCCGGACATGGCCGAATTTCTGTCGCGCTGGCCAATGTCACGTGAAGCAGCAGAGACCGCACTGTCCTTTGCTGACGATCTTGATCACGAAGCGGTTTCATCTTTTGGTGCGCGAGCGATTTATCGCGTATCCGAGTATCGTCTGTGCACGCCGCTTCGTCCGCGCCGGCTGAAGGATTATCTTGTTTATGAGGCGCACAAGAAGCAGGCGATGGCCGCGCGCGGGCTTGAGATGCCCGAACTCTGGTATCAAATGCCAACCTACACAAACCGCAATCACTGCGGTCTCGCCGATCCTGGTCAGGATATCGTCTGGCCCTCTTACTCGCAGAGACTGGATTTCGAATTCGAACTCGCTCTGGTGATTGCGCGGGCAGGACGGGACATCGCTGCGGCCGATGCCATGGACTACGTCGCAGGCATTACGATCTACAATGACTTCAGCGCGCGGGACATTCAGGCAGACGAAGGGCGCATCGGCGCCGGGCCAGGGAAAAGCAAAGATTTCGACTACGGCAATGTCCTCGGCCCGTGCATTGTCACTCTCGATGAGATCAATCCGCATGACATCACGATGATCCTCAGGGTCGACGGGCGTGAGTGGTCGAGAGGGCACACCAGCGGCATGAAGTTCTCTTGGCCGCAGATCGTTGAGAACGCGTCGCGCGGAGAAACGATCTTCCCGGGCGATGTATTTGCCTCCGGCACAATGGACGGCGGGTGCTGTCTCGAACTCGATCGCACCCTGGAACCGGGGATGGTCATCGAGATGGAAGCCGTCGGCATTGGTATCCTGCGCAATCGTATCATCTCGGCCCCTCGGAACGAGCGATAGCCGGTAGTTACACAAGGCGGCTCGCGAAGGCGTACATGCTTCCGACCACCGCCAGCGTGCGATTGGCTTGAAATGTTGTGTTGGCGAGCGAGGAATGGAGCTTGCTGACTTGCGCGCGCGACAGGTTGTCAGCCTTGGTGGTCCCCAACGCGGGCTTCACGATCCGTCCAGAATATTGCGGTATGACTGGGCCGTTCCGGCCTTCCGCTTGGCCCGAACGTGGTCGGCCATGAAGCGGTCGGCCATGAAGCGGTCGGCCATGAAGCGGTCGGCCAGTTCGGCCACCGTCGGCATATCGCGTTCGGTGGTCTTCTGGTTTGCCGGATCGTGCCCATGCGCCACCGCTCCCAAAATGGCCTTTGCGCGTGCCCTAGCGCGTTCTGGCGCGATTTTTCCGACGGCTGCGAGCCGGGTGGGCAACGAACCAAAAGCCCCACCGCGTAACGTGGCGGGGCTTTGATACGTGTCAGCGCATTCCGGTTGGATTTCGTTCGGTGCCGGTCTTCGACGTACCGGCTGCGCCGCCTGCGGTCGATTCTGGCGAACTCTGGCCCCTCTGCGCTTTGGCTGCGCCCTTCTTGGGTGCGACGCCGGTCGTCGCTCGCTCGGCCTTGCCGCTCTTCGATGTCCCGACCGCTCCGCCGGCGGTCCCCGACGGTGCACTTGTTTGCGCCGAAGCAATCGACACCGCGAGCAGACTGGCAGCCCCGACTATCGCGATCTTCTTGAACATGAGGAACTCCTTGTGCATTGGGCAGGGCGCTCCGAACAAGCGCCGACCAAGACCTAATGCTGCCGGAGAGCTGAGTGTTCCGATCCGGAAATTTTGCGACGACGATTACGCAAGCCCTTTCGCGTGCGCGAAGGCACCCAGCTGTCATTCACGCGACAGGAGCGCGAGGCGCACAGCCGCGTGGGTTGCCGGCATGTCTCCCTCGTGCAGGGCAGCGTCCATAATCCGCTCCGCGGCGACCCGCGTCGAGGGGGTCGACGGCATCTCGATCAGGCGCTGGGCTGCATCTTTCAGAGTGAACAGCAGCGTTCCGTCCGGCATCCGGATTGGCCGCACCAGAAGGCGGTTCCAGTTGGCCGTGGTACGGCGCCGCTGGTCTTGCAGAACAGCTTTGGCAGGCAAAACGCGACCGGACATTCGGTGAACCCGACTCATATTTTGACGGAGTGTACTCCCGGTTGCCCGCGAGAGCATCATCGCGGCAAGCATGATCTCGTGTTGTGAACCGGAAAATTAAGGTCCGCGCCTCACTCGATTTTTGCGCTTTTCGACAATGGTGAGCTTCGACGATTGCCTATATGCCATGTGGGCGGCGATCGGAGGTCGGTTATGACAATGGCTTTGAAAGCATTGGTTGCGGCTGCGACCGTTTTGGGTCTCGCAGCAAGCATCGGACCGGTGTCGGCCGCTCCCAGGGGCGATGCTGTGTCGAAGAGCGAGCGCGTGAAGAAACCCGTTCGCCACCAGCAGAGGGTGATCCGCCATCCGCAGGCCGCGCCGGCCTTCGCGCATCGTCAGTTGCCCTGGGCCGATCCTTCATTCGATCGCAACGGGCGGCCCTACCGGCCGAACGTTTATTACCCTTGCACCGTGGACCTCGGCTACGGACGTTTCGCGAGTTGCGATACCTGGAACGACTGACGGCGTTGGCGTCAGTTGTTGCCTCGCCCGCGCAGGGCAACGACCGCGATGCCGACAACGACACCGACGACGAACACCACGACGGCGAGTTGCGTCAGCCCGACCGCAACGGCCTGTTCCACCAACGAGCCCCAGTTCATGGAATGGCTCCGGCCTCGCTCACTCTTTGCTCTTTAATTGCACTTCGTTTGCCGTGATGAAGGAGCGGATCTCGTCGGACATGGCCAGCAGCTTGAGCCATTGCTCTTTGTAGAGCGTGACCGGAAAGCGGCCGAGCCCGTAGACTGAAACACCGCCCTTGTCGCTGACCTTGATGCGGGTGCTGCCCTGCGCTTTCTTCAGCGCGGCGTTCTCGCTTTTCAGCCGCTCGAGTTCGGCTTTGAGATCCTCGTCGGACATGGCGTTTTCCTTGGTCATGAGCCGGCCCAATAGCCGTGAACCGCGCAGGTTTCAACGGATTCCTGGTCATCCGCGGCGCTGGCCGCAGCAGCGATGATCGGCGACGGTTGTCGGGCGATCTCCGGAGACAGGGCTCTGTACTTGCGTGAAATGCAAGAACCCGGTCTCGGGAGAGACCGGGTTTTGCGATGCGGCCTTGGACCGGCGAAATCTCAGTAGCCGTAGGACTTGTAGCCGTAACCGTAGCCGTATGACTTGTACCCGTAGTCGTAGGACTTGTAGCCGTAGCTGTGGCCGTAAGAATAGGACGGGGTGTAGTGGTACGAATTGTAGCCGCCACCGTAATAATGGGCGGATGCAGTGGTCGGAGCGAGAGCGGCAACGGTAAGAGCGGCAGCAGCGGTCAGGCCGAGAATGGTGTTGCGGATCATGGCGAAGTCCCCTTGTCTGTGTCGGGAGCGGGTATCGCGTCCCTGATGTGTATGGGTCTTTTGAAGAGGCCGTTTGGTTCAAAGCTCCGTCTGTTTTTTTGCAATCTCACGGCACCGTGATCGCCGTGGTTCTTTCTGCTTCGGTCGGAAGTCTGCTGGCATTCGGAAAAGGAAAACCCGGCCTCGGATGAGGCCGGGTTTCGCACGCCGGGTCAGGCGGAAATCTTAGTAACCGTAGGACTTGTAGCCGTAGCCGTACGACTTGTAGCCGTAGTCGTAAGACTTGTAGCCGTAGCTATACGAGTAGGTCGGGGCGTAGTGATACGACTTGTAGCCGTAGCCACCGTAATAATGCGCGGATGCGGCGGTCGGAGCGAGCGCGGTGACGGCGAGGGCGGCGGCAGCGGTCAGGCCGAGGATGGTGTTGCGGATCATTGCGAAGTCCCCTTCTCTGTGTTGGGAGCGGGTATCGCGTCCCTGATGTGAATGGGTCGCGGTGAGGGGCGATCCGGTTCAAGGCGGAGCCCGCTTTGAGCGCGTCTCACGCGACTGTGAGAATGTAGGCCGCATACCGGGACACTCGTGTTACAATACCGTGGCCGGTGGGGAGCCTGCACGCATGAGAATCCTTGGCGTCATTCTGATCGTTATCGGTGTCGTCTTTGTCATCATCTGCTTTCTCGGAACCGCGATGATGTCGCGATCGGTGCACTGGCTTACCGAAGCCGTGCTGCCTGCGCTGATTGGCGTCGTCGTGACCGCGATCGGGATCCTGATGGTGTCGCGCGCCGCTCCGCCGCAAGAACCGAAAAGCGAGTGATCGAGCGCCGATGAGCGCTCGCCGGGACGGAGTCATGCGCGTGGCGCGCTTGAACTCGCGATGCCTTTGAGATTGTCTGGCGCAACAAAAGCAAGACATGGCAGGGAAGGGGCGCGCGCGTGCTGACGTTCGGAGTTTTCGATCACCTGGACAGCGACGGGTCTCCGCTCGGCGAGATGCTGGAGAAACGGCTGAAGCTCGTCGAGATCATGGATCGCGAGGGCTTCTACGGCTTCCACATGGCGGAACATCATGCGACGCCGCTGGGCTGGGTGCCATCGCCGAGCGTGTTCGTATCCGCCGCGTTCCAGCGCACGAAACGGCTTCGCATCGGCCCGCTGGTCTATGTGCTGCCGATGTATCATCCGCTGCGCGTCTACGAAGAAGTCTGCATGCTCGACCACATGAGCAACGGCCGACTGATGTTCGGCGTCGGTCGAGGCGCCGCACTTGTCGAGCATCAGCGCTACGGCATCGATTCGGCACATGCGCCCGCGATGTATCACGAGGCCTTCGCGGTCATCATGAAGGCGTGTGAGGCGGATGTACTGAACTTCGAGGGCAAGTATTACGCGTTCAAGGATTACCTCGTGCAGAACAGACCGGTGCAGCGCCCGCATCCGCCGATCTGGTATGGCGCGCCGAATGCCGATGCCGTCGGCTGGGCGGCACCCAACTCGGTCAATGTCGTCTCGCTTGGCCCTGCCGCCCGCGCGAAAGCGATTACCGAACGCTACCGCAAGGAATGGGGGGAGCTTGGCCGCAGCGCGGCCGATATTCCGATGATGGGCATCACGCGGCACATCGTCGTTGCCGCAACCGACAAGGATGCGAAAGACATCGCGCGCCCCGCCTATGCCGTGTGGCGCGAGGCCATCGAGATGCTGTGGGCGCGCTCCGGCATCGCATTCCCGTTGACGCAGGTCTACCCGAAAACATGGGATGAACTCGAGGCGATCGGCCATGGCGTCGCGGGATCGCCGTCAACCGTGCGCGATTACATCAGGACGCTTCACGCCGACAGCGGCGTCAATTATGTGCTCGCGCAGATGATGTTCGGCACGATGTCCTTCGAACAGTCATCGTCTTCGATGAAACTGTTCGCGCAAGAGGTGATGCCGGCCTTCGCTGCACGCGAAGCGGCTCAGCGTCGGTTGGCAGACCAAACGTCGGCTTGACCACGGAAAAGGCAGAACGCTACGCCCTCCGTCACAGGCCTGGATGCGAACGACAGTCGCTCGGCCGGTGTAACAACTGATCGGGACGACATGGCACACGGTACGACGCCTGATGGTATGCCCAAGCGGCTTCTGATCCTTCCCGGCGATGGCATCGGGCCGGAAATCCTCGCGCAGGCACGCCGCGTCGTGGAATGGTTCGCCACGCATCGCGGCCTTGCCGTCGATTTGCGCGAGGAGCATTTTGGCATCCCGGCCTGGCGCGCGCATGGCTCGCTGCTGCGCGACGAAACCTGGGCCGAAATCGAAGCCGCGGACGCGATCCTGTTCGG